>JAPOJV010000049.1 GCA_029978085.1 bacterium | reverse complement strand
CGCCGCCGTGTGCGGCTTTCGCCTTGGCTCAAGCCGCACACGTGGGCGTTGTCCAGCGAGCCGAGGGCATTCTCCGATTCCGTAGAAACACCGGTCCGGCGACAGAAGCCCCGTACCACAGCCGACAAGCCTCGGGCCGTGTTCCTCTTTCACCCCCCAAGCGGTTCGTACTCAGTCGGCCGTGGGGTTCCTCTGGGGTTGTGCTTTAGGAATCCCTCATCGTGAATACGTCGCAGTCAAAGCGCGTGGTAATCGCGGGCGGCAGTGGCTTCCTTGGGGTCTCTCTCGCCTACCACCTCGCCGCCGCTAACTGGCGGGTCATTATCTTGTCGCGGAACCGGCCGCGTCCTGAGGGGCCGTGGGAACACGTGGCTTGGGATGCGCGATCAGCGGGCAAATGGGTCGAATGTCTGGACGGGGCGGCGGGACTTGTCAATCTCGTGGGTCGCACCGTCGACTGCGTCAAGACGCCCGATCATTGCGACGAGATTCTACGCTCGCGAATTGAGGCCACCCGAGCGTTGGGCATCGCGTGCCGATCGGTAGCTTCGCCACCTCCCGTATGGGTGCAGATGAGCACCGCGCACATTTACGGTGATCCGCCTAGCGTGTTGTGCGACGAGGACAGTCCCACGGGTTATGGGCTGGCGCCAACGGTCGGGATCACGTGGGAGAAGGAGTTCTCGCAAGCTCTGCTTTCGCAGCAACGCGGCGTTGTGTTGCGAACGAGCTTCGTTATTGGCCGGAATCGCGGAGCAGGGGGCGGTGCGCTTGCGAAACTCGCGCCACTCGCACGGTTTGGCCTTGGCGGTTCGGTCGGCAGCGGCCAGCAGGGGATGAGTTGGATTCACGAAGTGGATATGAATCGGCTCTTTGAGCGCGGCATTACCGATGACAGCATGATCGGCGTCTACGTGGCTAGCAGCCCGAATCCGGTGAGTAACGCAGCGTTCATGCGTAGCTTGCGGCAAGCAGTGCCGTGGCCGAAGGTGCCACTCGCCCTGCCCGCATTCGCATGGATGGTGCGGATTGGTGCGCCCCTTCTTCTTCACACGGATCCAGAGATCGCTCTCTATGGTCGGTACGTAAAGAGCAGCCGACTTGAGCGTGAGGGATTCGCTTTCTCCTATCCGCGACTCCCTGAGGCACTTGCGGCCTGCTTCACAGTGATCCCGTCTTCCCAAGAGGGATTTCACAGCCCGCGCTGCCCGAACGCGCAGGGCAATCGCCTGATCGCCTGATCGCCGTCCCGCTCGTGGATGTCGTCACCGACACCCAGTGATGCCGCAGGCGACAGACGCGGCTCTCGGTGGGAACCCCTCGGGCATGAACGACAGCGGGCGGTGCCGTTATCGGCACCGCCCGCATGCTGTTCAGCGATCGCGTCGCGGCCGCCTGGCGAGTCAGATTCAGCTGACGACCATCGCCTGGATTCAGCTGACGACCATCGCCTTGAGGTTCTTCAGGGCGCGGACGCGGACCTTGACGCTGGCCGGCTTGGCCGGACGGTCCTGGAGCTCGCCGGTGAAGGGATTCTTCACGCCCTTCTGGGCGGGACGGGCGGGAACCTTGCGACGCTCGATCTTCACGAGGCCGGGGATCGAGAACACGCCGATGCCCGAGCCCTTGAGGGCCTTCTGGATCTCGTGGGTCATGGCCTCCATCACCGCGACCACGTCCTTCTTGGGAAGGTTCGTCGTCTCGGAAATGCTGCGCATGATCTCGGTCTTCGTCATGGGTTTGCTGCCCGACTTCTTTGCCATAGCCATATCCTCCAAAGCGGATGGGAAAAGGGAAAACAGGTGTGCGATCAGGACCGCACCGCAAGGATAACTCGGCCGGAAATGCCGTACGAGTCGCTGATTAGAGGTTCTGAAACTGAAATTGCAAGGTGAAAAAACCGTGTCTTGGCCGGGAAAAAGCCTCTTTTCGCCCGTGGGACCGGACGCGGCGGGGCCAAACGCCCCGCCAGGCCGCCGCCTGGACACCCGGTTTCATGCGGTTTTTCCGCGGTGTGATAGGCTCTTCGGGAGACCGGCCGTCATGTCCATTCGAGCCTTCATCACCGGCCTCAGACGCGGCATCCCTGCCCCGGCCGGGATGCAGGGGAGGTGTTTCTGGTTGATCGCCGGAGTGATCGCCTGGGCGTGGCTCGCCGTGACCGGGCTGGGCCTTGGGGCGGACGCCGAGCCAGCTCCGGAACCGGTCGACGACGGCGTCTTTCTGCCGACCGACCGCGAACTGGAGCGGTCGCTCGACAAGGCGCGGCGACTGCTGAGCGATCGCCGGTGGAGCGATGCGGCGACGCTCTTCGACGAGATTCTCGCCGCTCCCCGCGACGCCTTCGGCAGCGCTGCGCCCGGACGCGCGACGAGCCGCAGTCTGAAGACCGAGGCGTGGGCCGCACTGCACGATCAGCCACGGGCGGGCCGCGACGCCTATGAACTTCTCTTTTCCGCGCGGGCCGAACGTCGCCTCGCCGAGGCGATCGCGGCGGACGACATGGAGGCCGTCGTCGACGTCGCCCGCCGCTGGTTCGCCGCGCCCGCCGGCCGACGGGCCGCGGTGATCGCCGCGATCACGGCACTCGAAGCGGAGCAGCCGGCTGTCGCTGCCGCCTGGCTCGATCGCCTCGCCGAGCAGAAGGCTGGCGAGCCCGTCGAGCCGACGCTGTCGCTGATGCGGAGCGTCGCCCACGCCCAGGCCGGTGACATGGCGACCGCCCGCGCGATTCTCGACACGGCCCGTGGTCGCGATCGCGTCTCCGGTGAGGAACTCACGCTCTCGCTCCCGCCTGCCCGCGCGGCAGCATGGCTGGACGCCATCGCCCGCTCCCGGACAGCCCGTGCCGATGAATGGCCGCAGTCCCGCGGTGATGCAGCACGTAATGCCACGGTCGTGGCGTCGCGTCCATTGCTCGTGCCGCGGTACCGCGTGCCGCTGGCCCGACATCCCGAAGAGGTGCGGCTGCTCGACAAGCGGCGGCAGGTGGCGGCGGCGGCGGAACGGTTCGTCATGCCCGCCGGTGCGCCGGTTGCGATCGATGGCCTGATCCTCGTGCGCACCCCGCTGGGAATCCTCGCCATCGACTTCGTGACCGGCAAACGCGTCTGGCTTCAACCACTCGATGATCAGGGGCCGGGGCCGTTGCCAGCGGAGCCCGGGAGCGGGGGCAGCGACGAACCTGGCGGCGACGCGACGGAGTTCACGTTCGACGACCTGACCTCGGCGGGCCTGACCGCTGCCGGCGGACTCGTGTTCGCGGTTGAAAGCCCTCCATCCGCTCTGGGCGAACGGAATCCGCTCGGCGACTTCAATGCGGGCGGTCGGCCGCGCCGGATGGGTGACGCGGGCCGCCGCGGGAACCGCCTGCGGGCGTTTGCCATCGCGGCGCGAGGCGCCGCCCGCTGGCAGCTGCCTGCTGCCGACTCCGACGCCTGGTATCTCGGACCGCCGCTCGCGGTGGGCCACGAGCTCTATGTTCTCGTCGAAGAGAAGGGAGAGGTGCGGCTCGACGTACTGTCGGCGGACCGCGGGACGCTCGTCTGGTCGCAGCCGCTCGCCGAACTCGACGAGGACGAACAGATCACAAGCCAGCGATCGAGGCCGCGGCGGCTGGCTGGTCTCTCGCCGGCGCTCGCCGATGGCGTGCTCGTCTGCCCGCTCGGCACCGGCACCGTGGTCGCGGTCGACCTGGCGACGCGCCGGCTGCTCTGGGCCCATCGCTATGCCCGCGGCGATCGGCCAGACGCCGATCGCGCCGGCGGCGCCGACACACCACACTCGTCCCGCCGCGGCGCGGCGGTCGGCGACTCACTCCCCGTGCTCGCCGCCGGTCGCGTGTTCCTCGCCGCACACGATGCGACGGGGCTGATCTGTCTCGACCTCCGGCAGGGACGCCCCGCCTGGGAGGCGGCCGTGCCCGGCGTCGTGCAGGTGGCCGGCGTCGTCGACGACCGCGTCATCGTGATCGGCCAGCGTGGAATCGAGGCCCGCGGGGTCGCCGATGGCGGACTGCTCTGGAAGGTCTCCTACGCCGAGGCAGGGGGGAGGCCGAGCGGCCGCGGCATCGTGACGCCGGACCGGCTGTTGCTGCCGCTCGACAGTCCGGAGGTGGTGGAGATCGAACTGCGCACCGGGGCGATTACGGGCCGCTGCCCTGCACGCGGCGGTCTCGTGCCAGGCAATCTGGTGGCCTATCGCGGCGAGGTGATCTCGCGCGGAAGCGACTCGCTCGATGTCTTCCACCAGGCGGCGGCGCTCGACACCAGGATCCGCACGGCCGAAGCGCAGGACCCGGAGTCGCCGTGGGTCTGGCAGTGGCGCGGCCACCAGGCACTCGAGGCGGGCCGCGTGGCCGATGGCCTCGCGCTGCTCGGCAAGGCCGCCCGTGCCGGCGGCACTCGCCTGCCTCCCGAGACCCTGCCGGATGCGATCGTGTTTGGCATGCAGCGGGATTTCGCGGCGGCGGCGCCGGCCTGGCGTGAGGCGTTTCGCATGGCGTCGCTGGAGCCGGGTGGCTCGGCCGCCGCCCGCGCGGCCGCCCGGGTGGCGGTCGACGGCTTCCTCCGCGTCGAGTCGTGGAGCGATGCCTGGTCTGCGATCCAGGATCTCCTCGCGAACGACCCGGCCGTGACTGCGGCCACCCGTGATCCGGCCGACCCGGCGGTGGTGGTGAGCGACGACCGCTGGCTCGCCGGCCGGCTGGCGTCGGTCATCGGCCGAGCGCCCCCCGCGCTCCGCGCCGAGATCACCACTGCCGCCGAGGCGGCCGTCGATGCCGCCGCGGATGCAGCGGACGCCACCGACCGCGTGCAGCGGCTCGAGTCCTTGGCCGAGCGGCTCGTCAGCCTGCCGGCCGGACGACGGGCCCGGGAACTGGCCGTCGCCGCGCTCGAAACCGATGGCGACGAATCGACGCGGGCCGCGATCCGGAGGGAATGGCATCTCCTCCACCTGGCCGGATCGAGTGCCAATGGCGCCCGCGACAGTGTGCAGACGGCGGTCATCGCCGGCCGCCCGGATGGCCTGCGCAGCCGTGGCGATACGGCGTCGGCCGACCGCGACTGGCCGCTGGGCCGCGTCGACTATCGACGGCTGCCGATCGGCCGCGACACGTTCGCCGGCGAAGGACGCTCGCGTCTCATGCCGCTGCCGGTGGCTCTGGATCCGCACGCCGCGGTGCCGGGCTTGCGGCTGGCATGCGATGTCCAGGAGGGAAAACTCCACGTCTTCGACGGCTACGGACGGCCGCTGCTCGATCCGCTCACGATCGATCCCGTAGGTTCCAGACTCGGGCTGCCCTGGCTGCCGCAGGCCAATGGGTTCGAGGCCTGGACACTCGGCCGCCTGCTCGTCGTGCGCACGGGGCGGGCGTTGTCGGCATACGACCTCGGAGGCGGAAGCCGCGCCCTGTGGACGCACGCGATCGTCGGCTCGGCCGCGGACCAGCAGCCGGCAGGACTCTGGGTTCGCGACGTGGGCGGCCGGGGCGGCCGGCATGGGGGCAATCCGCTGGGCCTCGAGATCACCGAACCCGACGACCGTTCCAGAACCGGCCAGCCCCGCGGCGGACGCCCGCGGATCACGGGAGCGCTGCACCACTCGGGGGGCACCGTGTCGCTCGTCGATCCGTGCACGGGCGGGCTGCTCTGGGAGCGTCACGCCTTGCCCGCCGCCAGCGAACTGATCGGTGACGACGAGTACGTGACCGTCTGCACGTCGAGTGGCGCGGACTCACGGGTGCTGTCGATGCTCGACGGCCACCTCGTCCGCACGGTGACCGTGCCGCCGCGACGCCACCGCCTGGCGACGAGCGGCCGCCGGATCGTCGCGGTGCGGCCGCTGGGCGATGCCGCAGGCCGCAGCGTGGCGGCCACGGCGAACCTCGAACTGGTCGATCCCGTGACCGGCGACACGAGCGTGCTGGGCGCGGTGGCCGGAGACGCGCGGGCCGTTCCGCTCGATGGCGACCGGCTGGCCGTGCTCACACCCGACGGACAGCTGACGGTCTTCGATCTGGCCGCGGGCCGGCGCCGCTTCGAGACGCGGCTACCCGCGATGCCGACCGCGTTCGACCGACTGCACGTGGTGCCCTGGCGGGATCGGCTCCTGGTCATCGCTGGCACGGAGTCACAGGGCGAGTCGGGCGAGTGGCTGCCCGGGCTTGGTGACCTCGCGCCGCTCCAGCACCTGCTGGCCGCCGGCGAGATCAGCCGGCCGCTCTCGGGTGGCATCTGGGCCATCGACGCGGATGACGGCCACCCCCTCTGGCCAGGCCCCGCCACCCTCGACCGCCACAGCCTGCATCTGGCCCAGCCCGCCGGTCTTCCGGTGCTTCTCCTCTCGCGTCAGGCCCGCAGTCGCCCTGATGCAGAGGAGATGCGGCTGAGCCTCGTAGGCCTCGACAAGCGGACCGGGCACGCGGTGTTCGAAGAGGCCGCCCAGCCGATCCACGCACATGTGTTCTTCGGCTGCGAGCTCGTCGGCGATCCGGACAGTCACTCGATCACGGTCCGCGAGTCGGGAGAGACGCCGCGCTGGGCCGTGCTGGAATTTACCGGGGGCCCGATGCCCCCCCGTCCGCCCTACCAGGCCCGCCGCGGCCTGCCCGACATGGACCGGCTCATCGAGCAACTGCAGTCGTGGCGGAGGCAGCGACCATGAATCTGATGTCGTGGACTCCGATACCGTGGCTGTGGATGGGCGGCTGCCGGCAGACTCTGGCGGTCATGATCGCGACGGCACTGATCGCGGCTGCGGGACCGCCGGCCCGTGGTGACGACCGCGTCGAACGCACCGTTGCCCGCGGCCTCGACTGGCTGGCGAGCAAACAATCGCGGCGGGGCAGCTGGTCGGCCAACGAGAACCGGTATCCCACGGCGATGACGGCGCTGGCCGGCACCGCGATGCTCATGGAGGGCTCCACCACGACCCAGGGCCGCTATGCCGAACCGATCCGGCGGGCGGTCGACTACCTCGTCAGTCGCGCGCGGCCCAACGGGCTGATCGGCGACCCGAAGAACGACGACCGCTACACCTACGGCCACGGCTTCTCGATGCTCTTCCTCTCGCAGCTGCTCGGCGAGGAGGAGGACGAGCGGCGGCGGGAGGAGCTGGTGGGCGTGCTCACCCGGGCCGTCGAGTTTTCGGGCCGCGCCCAGACGAAGGACGGCGGCTGGGGCTATGTGAGCGCGAAGGACGGCAACGACTTCGACGAGGGTTCGACCACGATCACGCAGGTGCAGGGGCTGCGGGGCTGTCGCAACGCGGGGATTCCGGTGCCGCGGGAGATCATCGACAAGGCGATCGCCTACATCCACCGGTGCACGATGCCCGACGGCGGCGTGCAGTACAGCTCGAAGGGCGGGGGAGGGCGGCCCGCCATCTCGGCCGCTGCGATCGCCTGCCTGTTCAATGCCGGCGAGGAGGACGACACCCACGTGCCGCGGATGCTCGCCTACGCCGCCAAGCATCTGGGCAACATCTCCAACAACAGTTTCGGCCACTGGCACTACGCCCACTTCTATTACGCCCAGGTGATGTACCGCGAAGGGGGCGAGGCCTGGGACGACTACCGCGGCCAGATCGAGAAGCGGCTCGTGTCGGAGGCGCGGGACGACCGGGACGGCGTGTTTTGGCCGCAGGGCTACATCGGCACGGTGTACACGACGGCCACGAACCTCACGATCCTCCAGCTGGACCGGGCGGCGCTTCCGATCTACCAGCGGTGAGGCGAAGATAGATGGCGGGCGGCCCCGATCCGCCTGCGACCTCCGGAGTTTCCCATGCCCCTGTCTCCCGATGCCTCGGCCGTCGAACGGCTTCATGCCGCCCACGACCAGATCCTCGACCAGCTCTCTCACGTGATCGTCGGCCAGCGGGAGGTGATCGAAGAGCTGCTGATCTCGCTCTTCAGCCGAGGCCACTGCCTGCTCGAGGGCGTGCCGGGGCTCGCCAAGACGCTCCTCATCAGCACGCTGGCCCGGAGCCTCGACCTCTCCTTCTCCCGGATCCAGTTCACGCCCGACCTGATGCCGGCCGACATCATCGGCACCGACGTGCTCGAAGAGGACAAGGCCACGGGCACGCGGCAGCCGCGGTTTCTCGAAGGACCGCTGTTCGCCAACATCGTGCTCGCCGACGAGATCAACCGCACGCCCCCCAAGACGCAGGCCGCGCTCCTCGAGGCGATGCAGGAGCGGCAGGTGAGCGTGGGCCGCGTGCGGCACGGCCTCACCGATCCGTTCTTCGTGCTGGCCACGCAGAACCCGATCGAGCAGGAGGGCACCTACCCGCTGCCCGAGGCGCAGCAGGATCGGTTCATGTTCAAGGTGTTCGTCCGGTATCCGTCGTTCGCGGAGGAGTTCGAGATCGCCCGCCGCACCACCGGCCTGCCGCAGGAGGATGCCCGCCCCGTGCTCTCCGCCGCCGACATCCTCGCCCTGCAGCGGAGCGTGCGGGAGGTGCCGATCAGCGACCACCTCGTGCGATATGCGTTGGCGCTCGTCAGGCAGACGCGGCGCGGCGAGCCCGGCGTGCCCGAGTTCGTCTCGGATCAGCTCGTCTGGGGCGCCGGGCCGCGGGCGGTGCAGTTCCTCATCGTGGGCGCGAAGGCCCGGGCGCTGCTCCAGGGCCGCAGCCACGTCTCGGTCGAGGACCTGCAGGCCCTGGCAGCGCCCGTGCTTCGCCACCGCGTGGTGGTGGGCTTCGCGGCGGAGAGCGAGGGCGTGACACCCGACGCCATCATCCGCCGCCTCGTCGAGATCACCCCGGCCCGAGAGGACGACCTGACGCGTGACGCCAGATTCCAGACGATTTTTGCATCCTGAGGCGATCGCCCGCATCGCGCGGCTGGAACTGCGCGCGAAGGCCGTCGTCGAAGGCACGCTCGCGGGCCTGCACAAGAGTCCCTACAAGGGGCAGTCGGTCGAGTTCCTCCAGCACCGCGAGTATGTCCGCGGCGACGATCCCAAGCGGGTGGACTGGAAGGTCTGGGGGCGGCAGGACCGGCTCTACGTGAAGGAGTTCGAGGAGGAGACGAACCTCCGGCTCACCCTCGTGGTCGACTGCTCGCCGAGCATGGACTACGAACCCGAGGCCGTCAGCAGTCGCCGCCGGCTCGGCAAACACGACTGCGCCGCCACGCTGGCCGCGAGCCTGGCCTGGCTGGCGCTCTCACACGGCGATGCGGTGGGCTGCGCCGTCTTTGACAACCGGATCCGCGCGAGCGTGCCGGCGCGGACGAAGCGATCGCATCTCTCGAGTGTGATCGAGGTGCTCGAGTGGCCGCGGGGCAGGGGGGCGGGCACGCGGCACGCCTCGGCATTCCTGCCGGCCTTCCGCGGCCTCGCCGAAACATTGCCGCGTCGCGGCCTCGTGGTCGTGATCTCCGACCTGCTCGGTGATCGCGACGGCATCATGCCGGGCCTGCGGTTCCTGCGGATGCGCGGCCACGACGTCGCGCTCCTGCACGTGCTCGATGACGACGAACTCGACTTTCCGTTCGACGGCCCCACGCGGTTCGAAGGCCTCGAGACCGACGCACAGGTGAGCTGCAATCCACGGGCGTTCCGGGCCGGCTACCTCGAGGCCATGCAGGCGTTTCTCGGCGAGATGCGGCAACAGGCGGCGGCACTCGAGTGCGACTACGAGCTCATCCGGTCCGGCGAGCCGCTTTCCGCGGCGCTCGTGAAGTTTCTCTCACGCCGTGCGAGCCTGGCGGTCTGACGCACATGCCGACCTTCGACTTCCCGTCGCTGCTCTGGTGGGGACTGCCGCTCGCGGCGGCACCGCTGCTGATCCATCTGCTCAATCGGCTCCGGCACAAGCGGGTGCCATTCGCGGCGGTCGAGTTCCTGCTCGCCAGCCAGCACCGGTATCGCACGCAGGTCCTGCTCCGGCAGATCCTGCTGCTCGCGCTCCGCACCGCCGCCGTGGCCGGAATCGTGCTGGCGCTCGCCCAGCCCAGATGGACGAGCGGCCTCGCGGGACTGCTCGGCGGCCGCACGCTGCACGTCGCACTCCTCGACGACTCCGCCTCGATGGGAGATCGGGCGACGGCGGGGGGCACGACGACGGCATTCGACCGCGGCCGCGCCGCCATCGGCCGCCTCGTCGCCGACGTGGCGGCCATGCCCGCCCAGGAGATCGCCCTCGGCCGGTTCACGCCGCTCGTCTCGGGCACCGGGCCCGTGGCCGACCGGTTCGACATGGAGCGGCAGCCGGCCACGGCCCAGGCCGCTGCGCGGGCGGCGGGGGAATTCGCTGTCGGCGGTGCGAGCGACGCGGCCACCTCTCCGCTGGCCGCCATCCTCGCGGTGGAGCCGCTCTTCACGCCGGCCGCCGGTGTGACGCAGGTGCTATGGCTCGTGAGCGATTTTCGCACGCAGGACTGGCGGGAGGCCGACGAGGCTCGGGCGGCGCTCGGGCGGCTGACCGACATGGGTGTGACGGTGCGGCTCGTGAATGCCGCGCCGCCGGGAGCCACCGACGCCAACCTCGCGATCGACAGGCTCGAGTTCGCCGGCGGCGTGCCGGCAGCGGGGGCCGTCGTGACCTGCGAGCTGACCGTGCGGAACGACGGCGAGACCGCGGCCCGTGACGTGCAGGTGAGCCTGCGGGAGGATGGCATCAGCCGCCCCGGCGTGCGGATCGCCGACATCCCTCCGGGCGACTCGGCGACGGCCCGCTTCGACGCCCGGTTCGCCACGCCTGGAGGCCACGTCGTCGAGGCGGCACTGCCTGCTGATCGGCTGGCCGCCGACGACTCGCGGACCGTCGTCGTCGAGGTCGCCGAGCGGGCCGACGTGCTGCTCGTGGACGGCGACCCACGGGGCGGCGGCCGCACGGGCGATGCCTTCTACGTGGCGACGGCGCTCGCCCCCGGGGGCGCCGCGGCCACGGGGCTGCGGCCGCGGATCGAGACGCCGGCGCGACTGGCCGCCATCGATCTCGCCGGCTTCGACAGCGTGTGGCTGCTCGACGTCGAATCGCTGGAGCCGGCGGCGGTGACGGCGCTCGAGGCCTATGCCCGCGGCGGCGGCGGGGTCGTGTTCTTCGTCGGCCCACGAACGCGGCCCGACGTCGTCAACCGCACGCTCTTCCGCGAAGCCGCGGGACTCTTCCCCGTGCCGCTGGCAGGCGCCGTGGAACTCGCCCCGGTTCCGGGGGGCGGCCCCGCGGTGCCCGACATCGTCGTGGACGACCATCCCGTGGTGGCCGTGCTCGCCGGCCAACGGAATCCCCTGCTCGATGCGGTGAAGGTGGAGCGGGTGATGGCGATCGATCGCGACCACGCGCCGGCCCCGGGCGACGGCCTGCGGCGGCTCCTCTCGCTGCGGTCGGGCGCGGCGCTGGCGGTCGAGCGGCCGTTCGGCGCCGGCCTCGTGGCGGCCGTGCTCTCGACGGCAGCGCCCAGCTGGAACAACTGGGCCCGCGGCAATCCAAGCTGGGTGGTCGTGATGCTGGAGCTCGAGGCCCACGTGGCCCGAGCCCGCCGCCGGACGGCGAGCCTCACGGTGGGCGATCCGTTCGTCGTGTCGCTCCAGGCGGGCATCGACGAGACCGAGGTGGAGTTCAGCGTGCCCCCGGACGCAGCGGTCGTGCGCGAGTCGGCCGTGGCGGTCGGGAGCGGATGGCAGGCGCGGCTGCCGACGACGACCGTGCCGGGGAGCTACGTGGCGCGGTGGCGGAGGCTCGACGGCACGCAGCAGGAACGGACCGTGGCCGTCAACGTCGACCCACGCGAGGGGCGGCTTGCAGCGGTTGCGCCGCAGCAGCTCCGCGCCGCGCTCGAGGGCGTGCCCTGTGTCATCGACGCGGCCGACGCCCTCGATCCCGGCGCCGGCCCGAGCGGCGGCCGGCCGCTCGTGAAGCAGCTGCTGCTCGGCCTGATCGGCCTGCTGCTGACGGAGCAGCTCGTGGCATGCCTCGCCGGCTATCACCTGCCGGCCGTCAGGCAGCGTCGGCGACAGGGGAGCCTCGCATGATGGCATCGTTCTGCCTCCTTGCCAGCGAAAGCGTCAGGCATCGCATCACGAGCACGCTCGTCGACGGCTTCTCCAACTGGTGGGAGATGCCGGCGCTCGTGCTCGCCCTGGCGGCGCTCGCCGCGATCATCGTCCTGCTCTCCCGCCGCGACGCCGGTGATCTCGCCTGGCCGATCCGGGCGATCCTCGCGGCACTGCGGCTCGGCGCCGTCGCCGCTCTGGCGGCCGCCTATCTCGACTTCGAGCGGACCTCCGAGCGCGAGATCGAGTTTCCATCGCGGGTGGCGGTGCTCGTCGACACGAGCGCGAGCATGGCGCTCACCGATCCGACCGCCGACGGCACGAGTCCGCCCCGGGCCGAGCAGGCACTGGCGACGCTCGACGCGGGCGGGCTGCTCGAGGCGCTGCAGGAGCGGCAGGATGTCGCGGTGTGGCGGTTCGACACCACCGCCGAGCGGATCGCGCTGCTGCCCCGCGGAGGCCACGAGCCGCCGACGGGAGACTGGCGGGACCGGCTGGTGGCCCAGGGATCCGACACGCGGCTCGGCGACGCGCTCGCCGGCGTGCTCGACGAGGAACCGGCCGGCGCCCTGGCCGGCGTGATCCTGCTCACCGACGGCATCGTCACCGCCGGCACCGATCCCCGGGCCACGGCCGCCGCGGCTGCTGCCGCAGGCGCGGCGGTGCATCCGCTCGGGATCGGCAGCGACGTCGTGCCGGCCGCCGTGCGGGTGGCCGACCTCGTGGCCCCCGCCCGCGTCTTTCCGTCGGACCCCTTTACGGTGACGGCGCTCCTCCAGCCGCAGGGCATGGCGGGCCAGACCGTGCGGGTCGCGCTCACCGCGGCCACCGATGCGACGGCCGCCAGCCCGACGCCGATCGACACGGTCGATGCCATGCTTGGTGCGGATGGCGAACTGGTGGCCGTGCGGTTCGACGTGGCCGGCCTGCCGGCTGCTGGCCGCCGCACCCTGGCGGTGCAGGTGATGCCCGCGGGCGGCGCTCCCGCCGCGGCCATGGAACCGATGACGACCGACATCGAGGTGGTCGACCGCGTGACGCGGGTGCTGCTCATGGCCGGCGGCCCGAGTCGTGAATACCAATTCATGCGCAACGTGCTCCAACGGGATTCGAGCTTCGCCGTCGACGTGCTCCTCGGCACCGCCACGGCCGGTATCTCGCAGGACGCGCAGCGCATCCTCGACACGTTCCCCGCGAGCGACGAGGCGATTGCTGAGTACGACGCGATCGTGGCCTTCGATTACGACTGGCGGCAGCTCGATCTCGCCGCCCGCACCCGGCTGGAGCGCTGGGTGGCGCGGGAGTCGGGCGGCCTGCTGCTCGTCGCCGGCGGCGTGTTCATGGAGGCCTGGCTCGCCGACCCGCAGATGGGTCCGATCCGCAGCCTGTTTCCGGTGGAGCTGCGCGCCCCCAACCAGCTCGCGCGGGATGCGGGGACCGGCGGGAGTGAGCCGCAGCCGGTGCGGTTCACCAGCGAGGGAGCCGCCGCGGAGTTCCTCTGGGTCGCCGGCACCCGGGGGGGCAGCGAGGCGGTGTGGGGGGCGTTTCCCGGCGTGTTCGGCCGCTGCCCGGGAGGCGCCGCCAAGCCCGGCGCCACCGTCTATGCCCAGCTTGGCGACGTGGGGAGTGGCACGCCGGCCGAAAGCCAGCCCGTGTTCATCGCCGGTCAGTTGTATGGCGCGGGCACGGTGCTCTACGCCGGCAGCGGCGAACTCTGGCGGCTCCGCGGCATCGATGCCGCCGCTCACGAGCGGCTGACGACGCAGCTCCTGCGGCATGTGGCGCAGGGCCGGCTCTTGCGTGGCTCCCGGCGGGGCCGGCTCCTCGTGGATCGCGATCGGTATGCCGTGGGGGGCACCGTCACCGTGCGGCTCGTGGTGCCGGCGGGCAACGCGGCGACCCCGGCCGCCACCTGCCGCGTGACCGGGCCGGATGGCACCCGTCTCGCCGTGCCGTTGGTGGCTGAGCCGGGCCGGCCCGACGTGCTCCGCGGCTCGTTCGTCGCGGCCCGCGAAGGGGGCTGGCAGATCGAGGCCGATCTCGGGGCGGCCGACGACGAGCCGCTCGCCCGCCGGATCCACGCGCAGCTTCCGGATCGTGAACTCGCGCGGCCGCGGATCGATCGCCAGCTGCTCGACGATCTGGCTGCTGCCACCGGTGGCCAGACGCGGTTTCTCCACGACAGTGGCTGGACGCCCGACGCGGCCCGTGCGCTCGCCGCAGCACTGCCCGATCGGTCGCGCCGCGAGTACGAGGCCGGGGCCGCCGACGTGCTCTTCAAGCAGCGGCTCAACGGCCTGCTCCTCGCGGTCGCCACGGGTCTGTTGTGTGGCGAATGGATCCTCCGCCGCCTCGTGAAACTCGCCTGACTACGGTTCGCTCCATGACATCCAGCATCCTCGACGCACCGCCGCCGCTCGACGCCGCCCCGGCGTCCATTACGGTCGAGCCCCTGCGGCGGCTGCTCGCCACGGTGCGGCGTCGGGCCCGCGGCTGGATCTGGGTGGAGTCGCTCGGCTGGCTCGCGATCGCCACCGCGGCGATCTTCTGGACAACCCTCGTCCTCGACTGGAGCATCGAGCCGCCGGGCTGGGTGCGGCTCGCGATGCTGTCGATCGGCGGCAGCCTGCTGCTCTGGATTCTGGCCACGAAGCTCGCGGGACGGCTGCTCACCCCGCTCTCCGATGCCGCGCTCGCGGTCGTGGTCGAACGCGGCCATCCCGCCTGCCGCGACAGCCTGTCCACCGCCATCGAACTGGCCGATCGACCGCGTGCCGACGTCGACCCCGACCTGGTGCGTCGCACCACGGCCGACGCCGTGGCGATGCTCGACGAGATCCGCCCCGCGGCGCTCTTTCGGCGGCGGCAGCTGGTGATGCTGGCGCTCGGAGGCGTGGCGGCGGTCGCCACCGTCGTGGGACTCGTGGCCGTCCGGCCGGCCGTCGGCTCCCTCTGGGCGCGACGGATGCTCGGCCTCACGGATGCGGCCTGGCCACGACGCGTGCAGCTCGAGGTCGAAGGCTTTCCTGGTGGCGTGCGGACGGTGGCCCGGGGCACCGACGTCGACGTCATCGCGCACGTGCGGGCCGACGGCGGGCTGCCAACCGTCGTCGAGCTGCGAACGAAGACCCCGGACGGCTGGCGGACGGAGCGGATGGGATCCCGCGGTTCCGCTGACGGCGACACCGGTTCGTTTGGCCATGTCGTCCGCGGCGTCGTGGCCGACACCGACCTCGAGGTTCGCGGCGGCGACGCCCGGCTCGGGGGGCTGCGGCTGCGGGTCGTCGAACCACCCGACCTCGCCGACCTCCGGATCGACTACCAGCCTCCGGCCTATCTCGGCGGCGGTGAACGGCAAGCAGCCTCGGCCCGGCTCGTGCGGCTGCCGCGCGGCTCGCGGGTGCGGCTGACGTGCACGGCCTCCAAGCCGTTGTCGGCCGCCCGCCTCACCCTGACTCCAGCGGGCTCGTCTCCGGCAGCCCCGCAGACGCTCGCCGCCTTCGAGGCCGACGACGCGTCCGACCGCCGGGTGCTCGCCGCCGAGATTGACGTGCTCGACGCCGATGCCGGCGTCGAGCTCGCCCTCGTGGATAGCGAAGGACTCGCGAATCGGGAGCCGATCCGGCTCGTGCTGACGGCGGCCGCCGATGCCCCGCCACAGGTCGGCCTCGCGATCGCCGGTGCGTCGCTGGCCGTCACCCCCCAGGCTCGGCTGCCGCTCGAGGGCACGCTGAGCGACGACCACGGACTCACCGACGCCGCGGTGGTGATCGTGCGCAACGCCGACCAGGACGGCGTCAGGCTGCCAATCGCCCGTGTCCGTGACGGCCTGGCGGTCGCCGAATTCCCGGCCGATGCGCCGGAGGTCGTGTCGCTGGCCCCGCTCGGCCTGAAGGTCGGCGAGAAACTGAAGCTGACGGTAGAGGCCCGCGACGGCTGCGGTCTCGCCGACGGGCCCAATGTCGGCCGCAGTGAGACCTGGCCGCTCGAGGTCGTCACTCCCGAAGCCCTGCGCGCCCTGCTCGAAGCCCGGGAGATCATGCTGCGACGACGGTTCGAGACGGTGATCGGTGATCTCGGACAGGCCCGCGACATCCTCGCCTCGCCGCCGCGTGATCGCGCCGGTGACGGCGACGACGGGCCGACATCACCGGCGGCGAACCCCGCCGCCCGCTGCGGCGAGGCGGCCGCCCGCTCCGCCGGCGAGACGGGTGAGATCGCCGCTGCGTTTCGTGGGATTCGCCGCGAGCTCGACATCAATGGCGTGCTGACGCCTGAGCTCGAGACGCGACTCTCGGGTCAGATCGCCGCGCCGCTCGAGCGGCTGGCGGCCACCGACCTGCCGGCGGTCATGCGGGCGTGCCAGGCAGCTGCGGCAGCCGGCGGGCAGCCCCCCACGCCGCTGGTGCAGCAGGTCGATGCGGTGCTGGCCAGCATGCGGGCCGTGCTCGACACGATGCTGGAACTCGAGTCGTTCAACGAGCTGGTCGAGCGGCTGAGGGCGGTGATCCGCACGCAGGAAGAGATTCGCGCCGCCACGCTCGAGGAGCAGAAGAAACGCGGCCGTCAGGCGTTGGAGGGACCATGACCACGCTCCCTGTTTCCCGGCTCGTCCTCGGGTCTGCCGCCCTCCGACGCGGTCAGCGCGCCGTGGCCGTGCTGCTGCTCATCGTCGCGGCAGCGGCTTCAGCGGCGGGTGCCGAGCCGCCGCCGACGGCCCGGCTGGCGGACCGCGAACAGGAGCTCGTGCGGCAGTACGCAGAGCTGGAACTCTCGTTTCTCAGGCTGGCCGACCTGCTCGACGCCTCGGATCCCCGTCGGGCAGCCGCGTTGCGGTCGGCCTGCGAGATGGCCCGCAGTGAGCAGGTGGCCGACCGGCTGACCACGATCGTCGAGCTTCTCAGGGAGGGCCAGCTCCTCAAGGCTGGCACGACGCAGCAGCAGGCGATCGATCAGCTGCACTCGCTGCTCGATCGCCTCGCCGCGGGCGCTGAGCCGCAGCGGCCCGGCGATACGACCCGCGAGGTGCGGGCATTTCTGGGCCGGCTGTCGAAGGCGATCGCACGGCAGCGCGAGATCGCCGACGCCACGGAGACGGGCCGCGCTAGCGACGAGCTTGCCGCGCGGCAGGACGCGCTCGCGAAGGAGTCCCGCGGACTGGCCGATGACCTCGGCCGCTTTGCCGACCGGATGGCGGCTGGCAGGCCGACCGATGGCACGCCGCCCGGCGCGTCGCCGCCCGACACGAATCCGGCCGAAGCCGAAGCCGAAGCCGAAGGAGACGACGAGGCCGCGCGGGCGAAGCGGTCACGGCGGCGACTGATCGCGGCTCAACAGCGGATGGATGCCGCGCGGGAGCAGCTCGAGCGGGCCAACCGTGGTGATTCGCGCCGTGAGCAGGACAAGGCGCTCGAGGAACTCGAAAACGCGCGGGCCGAGCTCGAGGAGATTCTGCGGCAGGTTCGCGAGGAGGAGGTGGAGCGGCTGCTGGTGCAGCTCGAAGCCCGGGTGCGGGAGATGCTCCGGGCGGAACGCGGCGTGCAGTCGGCGGCCGACGCGCTGGCTGCGGGGGCGTCGGCCGGCCGCGAACGGGAACTGGCCGCCGCCAAGCTGGGGCGAGATCAGGAGGCCGTCGGCGCTGCGGCGACGAAGGCGCTGGCGCTGGTTCGCGACGATGGCACGGCCGTCGCAATCCCGCAGGCGCTCGAACAGATTCGCGACGACGCCCAGCAGGCGGCCGCCCGGCTCGCCCGCGGCGACGTCGGCGGCACGACCCGCGGCATCGTGGGCGACCTCGTAGCGGGACTGGAGGAGTTGCTCGCGGCACTCGAGAAGGCGCAGCGGGATCAGAAGGAGCAGGAGAAGCAGGCGAAGTCGTTCGGGGGCAGCCCGCCCCAGCCGGGTGATCAGCCGCTCGTCGACGCGCTGGCCGAGCTGAAGATGATCCGCTCGCTGCAGCTGCGGGTGAACGGCCGCACCCAGCGATTCGCGGCCCTGCTCGGCGAGGGCGTCGAGCAGGCCGACGAGCCCGAACTCCGCCAGGCGCTCGAACGCCTCGCGGCCCGCCAACGGCTGATCGAGCAGGCCGCCCACGACATCGTCGCCGGCCGTACCGAGTAGGCCAGTCGCTGAGCCGCCGGGAGATGCCCTGACGCCCGAGGCGTGAGCCGAGCGGTATCCGGACCGCTTCATGTGCGGCCGCGCGGATTCGCGGGCGGCCGGTAGGCGTAGCGGGTACGGAGCCCCAATCGGTGGGCGTGGTCTACCTGAAGGGGAGATTCCGGGGTACTGCTCGATGTCGGCGACGGTGAGAAAGCCACGATGACAGGCCGCAAAACCCGGTTCATGGCCCGCTTGACTGGATCGGGTAGTTTGCGTGAAGTCTTACACAAGGAGTCACACATGGCCACACATCTTGGCATCGATCCAGATCTCTTGGAGCGGGCCGTCCAAGTCAGTGGTGAACGCACAAAGAAGGCGGCCGTGACGAAGGCCCTGCACGAGTTCATAGCCCGGCGGGAGCAGCGGCGCGTGGCGAAATTGCTCGGCACACTCGAGTGGGATTCCGCCTTCGACTACAAGGCGGAACGCACGCGTCGCTCATGATGCTTTTGGTCGATACGAGCGTATGGTCGTTGGCACTCCGGCGGGATGTGGTCGTCGCGCAGCCGGAGGTTCTGTATCTGGAGCAGGCTTTAGTCGGGTCGCAGACCGTCGTGACCAGAGGCCTCGTTCTCCAGGAATTGCTGCAGGGCTTTTCCGGCCCCAAGGCACGAGCGCAGATCATTGACCGCTTTTCAATGTTGCCGCTGGTGCAACCAGATCGGCAAGACCACGTAGATGCTGCCGCACTGCGCACGGCATGCCGCCGTGGCGGCGTTCAAATCGGAACGATCGATGCCTTGCTCGCCCAACTGTGCATCCGCCATCAGCTGACCCTCCTGACTACCGACCGAGACTTCGCCCACGCAGCTCGTCACTGCCGATTACGGATGTGGCGGCCGTAATTCGGACGATCCCAAGCGGAAGGCCGCCGCGGCTGTGCGGAATCACCCCGTGGCCAGGCAGCCGAGGGCGTTGTCCACGTGACGGAGGCCCCGCTTCGTGGCGATTGCCTTCAGTCGCTCGGCGCTCGTCGCACAGTAGCTGCCGAGCCAGCGGGTCTTGCCGAGAAGCTTTTGGAGGTGTGACTGCCAGTATTCGGGGCTCGTGCCGAGCCGGGTCATGATGCTGGCCACTTCCTGCGTGATCCGTGCCTTGCCCGTGCGGCAGAGCCGGGCCGTCCAGTCCACGAGTTCGAGGTAGCTCGATAGCGAAAACCCGGGCAGCATGCCTTCGCGGGCTGCGCCGGCGCAACCGGTGCCGGCGGTCTTGCGATCTAGGAGCGGGCAGAGCCAGTGGGATTGCTCGAGGTCGGCCTCGATTCGGGCGGCAGGGATCGACCTGGCTGCTGCGGCGGTCTGGAGCGTGTCGAGGTCGCCGTTTTTGTGGACGTGATCAACCCGCTGCTTGATCGAGGTGTGCGGGGCGTCTTCGGGGTTTTTGGCGATGCCGGCGGCGAACGGGTTCAGGTCGATGTAGGCGCAGGTCGCGAGCAGGGCCTGTTCGTCGAGGATGGCGATCGACTTGTAGCGGGCTTCCCAGAACGTGCCCTTGCAGTCGTCTTCCTTGTTCGCGAGTCGGGCGAGCGGTTCCTTGAGGGCCTTCATGAACCAGCCGAGATCCTGGAGTCGCGCCCGGTAGCGGGCGACGCGGGCGGTGTCTTGGCACTGGTGGTCGATCCAGGCCTGAACGGTGGCCGGGTTATCGACGTCGAGGCAGGAGGGGCGG
>JAPOJV010000247.1 GCA_029978085.1 bacterium | reverse complement strand
GCCGCCGCCACCGAGCCAGCCGCGGGGATCGACGAACGCCTGGTCGGCCGCTGGCTGGGCCAGCGCCGCCCGGTTCACCGCCAGCCGATCCCAGGCCCGCGCGTTGTGATCGAGAACCGCCTCGCGGGATCGCCCCGGCTCGGTCATGCGGCCCACTGCCGGCGGCAGCGGCGCCGCCACACGCCGAGAGCCAGAATGCCTCCGCACGCAGCGAGCAAGATGCTTGACGGCTCAGGCACGGGCGTCAGCGTGAGATTGTCGATCGCGACGTACGTCGGCGTTACGATCCCGTGCTGGTTCACGTCGTACGACGCGAACATGAGGTCGATCGATGCCGCGTCGCCGAGGCTCGCAAGGTCGACGAGCGTCCAGGCGTTCACGATCGAGGCAGCACCGCCCGAGTAGCTGCCGAGCACGAACTTCGACGAACCGAGCTGTGTCCCTTGCGCCCCGGGCAGCGACCAGCCCCGGAACGTCACGCTGAACTCCTGGCCATTCTGGGACAACGGAGTCGCGAAATTGTTCGGATCGGGATTGGCGAGCAGCCAAGCAGTGGTCGCAACGTTGGTCGCGTAGACGCTAGAGGGTCGATAACCGGCAGGAAGATTCACGAAGCTCGTCGCGTTGTAGCCGACGGCGAACTTGGTGCTCTCACCGACCCCACCACCTGCACCACCGTTGGATTGTGCGGAGATCTCAGCGGCACTCCCTTCGAAAAGATAGCCGGACGTGCCGGTTGTCGTTGACGACGAGACCACGAACCCTTCGTAATCGCCGCCGCTGAATGTCGCACCGCCCGTTTCAAAACCCGGGTTACCCGCCCAGAAATTCGCTCCAAGCGCCGTGTCCCGGGGCGTCAGGGACTCGAAATCCAGAACGAGCGGATCCGCCGCCACCTGCCCGGCCACCACCACCACGCCCACGATTGCCAGAGCCAGAGAAAACGCTTTCATCAATCGCTCCATCGGTTGGATGCCACATGAACCATCGTTTCGGACTACCACGCAGAACCACTCGCCTCGCCCCTCGCCCGCGTGCACGCGGCGGCCAGAACCCGCAATTCGGTCGTTTCGGCAAGGAACCGAACGGCGCCGTCGCCGAACAGGGCATGCGCGCCGCCGCCCGCGTGCCGGCTGCGAATCTCGTCTTCCCACGTGGGGTGATTGATCGCGTAGGCCTGATCGAACAGGTTGCGGCCGTTGATCCACTGGCCGTCACTCCAGGCACCGGAGCCGCACTCGCCGACGAAGATCGTCTTCGAGATTCCGTCGCTGATCTCCCGATCGGCAAACCGCCGCTCGTGGATCAACGGGCCCTTCATCGGTGAGTTCGGCGAGGTGATGCGCTCGCCGGCCAAGCCGCCATAGTCGCAGCGGCCAAGCCCGCCGACGGTGGTCCCGCTGCGGTCGGCCGACGGACAGACGAAGACTCGCAGCGGGGTTGCGGCACCGGCAGCGTTCACCGGATCGTCATACGGCTTGGTGAGGTCCAGCCGGTCCGCCGTGGCTTGTTCTTCCATCCAAGGAAGGATGAAGGCACTCCACGCCAGGCATCGCTTTGTCCCACCCTGGCCGGCCTTCCACTCCAGGCAGCCGTGAGGAAAGACTCGCTTCGCGAGCAAGTGGCCATGGAGTGCGCAGCCGACATTCCGCAGGTTGTTCATGCAGCTCGTCCGCCGGGCGGCCTCACGGGCCGACTGGACGGCGGGCAGCAGCAGGGCCACGAGCGCGGCCAACACCGCCACGACGACGAGCAACTCGACGAGCGTCATGCCGACGCGACGGCGAGAGAGAAGCGAGTCCATGCGACTG
>JAPOJV010000017.1 GCA_029978085.1 bacterium | reverse complement strand
AGTGGCACGCCGCAGGGTCACACGCGGGAGGATCATGAACCGGGAGACGAGACGCACGGGCCGGGCTCCTCTGGCGACGCATCGAGTGGAAGGCGGCCGCACCACGGGCGGACCGGGGCGGGACGGTAGCAGGCGAGCCTGTGGCATGCCAGACTGAATGCCCCCTCAGGGTAGGCTGGGAAAAACTGGCGAAAAACAATGCGGATCGAGACTCGAAAGGCAGGGCGGTCGCGGACTCTGGGCCCTGCCGCCGCGGTGATCGCCGCCGTATGGCTAGGGCTCCTGGTCGGCCCACCGGTGGCCTTTCTGCGGTGGCGGGAGGGGCGGCTGGCCGAACTGACGGCCCCTGCCATCCAGGCCGACTGGGACGGCTTCCGCGCCGCCATGCAGCGCGAGTCGGGCCGCACGGGCCCCGTGCAGCGAAAGGTGCCCAAGAGCGCCGAGCCTCCGGAGCTCGTCTGGCTCCGCGACTATCCCGCGCTCGCCGTCACCGCCTGGGTGACCTTCGTGGGCATCCTCGGGGGCTTCATCGCCCTCCTCACGCTCGGCATGCTCCGCGAAGCAGCCGCCCGCTCAGCGGCCGAGAATCAGCCGCGCCGTGAGGGCGACGACGAAAAACAACACCAGCGTGATGCCGAGCACACCGAGCAACGACGACACTGAATCACCTCAGACGCAGGACGGCCGAACACGGCAACGATCGTAGCCAGCCGGAACGCCCCATAAAAGGCCGATCCTCGAGTCCGAAACGACGTGAGGGGGTGCCCACGCCCCGAGAGCCGGCGTATGCCGCCGAGCGCAGGCAGGGAGGCGAGGGGGTCGGTGCAAGCTCGAGGAGCATTTGGACCGAGTCTTCGAGGTCCCGCGACGAGACTTGTACCGCCCCCGAGCCGGCGACACACCTTTTACGTGTGCGACCCCAGCGAGCGTCCGGCTCTCGGGGCGTGGGCAACCCCGACCCACGCTACCCAGCGCCGCGGCGGAACACGTCCTCCGAGACAGGCGAGCGGCCCGTGCGGCCGACATCATCGAGCGTCCGCCGCTGCCCCACCGAATGCCACGGCGTGACGTCGGCCAATTCGGGCATGATCTCGAGAATCTGGTCGACGAGCATCTCCACCATGCGGGCCGCCGGCGAGCCATCCGTCCGCTCGCGGAGCGCGGCGGCCGTCTTCATCAGCTTCACCATGCGCGACCGCTGCAGCACCGGCCCCGACAGTTGACCGTCGCCTTCGACGAGCAGTTCAGAGACCGGCACCTCCAGCACCTCCTGCCACCGATGGAGGTCGGAGATGCGGAGGTCGCAATCGGGCTGCTCCTGGCGCCGCACAACGGGCAACGACATCCCGAGCCGTCGGGCGACGTTCCGTAGCGTCACGCCCTGCAGCCGCCGGACCTCGGCAATGCGGTGGAGCATTGTCTGCTCATGCGTTGGAGTGGCACGGCCGACCAGATCCTCCTCCGCCCGTGTGACATCGGAGTGTTCCAGGTCGGCAACCGCCTGGGGATCGCCGAAGAGGTCGTCCTGCTCGTCGAACTCGTCGTATCGATTCCGGTTGCAATCCACGGTCGCCATGGTCGTGTCTCCCGAAGCGGCCTCTGCATCGCCCACCCGTGCGGTGGTGGAAGCAATACGGAGGCTGGCCACGAAGCGTTCACGGCGGCGGGAAAATTTTTCCGTGTGCGGCCGCCGGCGGCAGGCCGCGTGGTAGTGTGGGGCCGACTTGCCGCAGGAGCACGACATGACCGGATCAGCCTTCCCTCCCGGATCAGCCGGACCAGCCGGTTCCGCCGCCTCGTGGGCCCCGCTGCCAGCCCGCTCGGCCCTCCTCGTCGAAGGGGCTGATGCCGTGCGGTTCGTCGACAATTTCACGACCGCCAGCCTGGCCCCGCTCGCCGTCGGCGGCGGCACCGAGGGCTTCTTCGCCGATGGCCGCGGCCAGGTCATCGCCGTGGCCGCGCTCCTGCGGACGCCCGGCGGCATCTGGATCGACGCGGCGCCGGGTCTCGCCGGCCGACTGCACGAGCACCTCGAGCACTATCACATCCGCGAGGCCGTGTCGTTCCACGATGCAACGACCGAGCGGGCCGCGTTCCTCGTGCACGGCCGCGATGCGGCGGCGTGGCTCAGTGGTCAGGCCGGTGCCTCACTGCCACTCGCCGCGCTGGCGCACTGCTCCGCGGATCTCGGTGGCATGCCCGTGACGATTGTCGCGACCGAGTGGTATGGGCCGGGTGGCGCGCTCGTGATCACGGCGGCGGCCGACGCCGACCGCATGGCCGCCTGGCTGACGGCGACGGGTCTGCCGCAGCTGTCGTCTGCGGCCGTTGATGCTGCCCGCATCGACGCCGGCAGTCCCGAGCCGCACGATGTTCCCGCGAAGACGCTGCCGCAGGAATTGGGCCGCGATGCCCGTGCGATCTGCTTCACCAAGGGCTGCTACCTGGGGCAGGAGACCGTGGCGCGGCTCGATGCGCTCGGCCACGTGAACCGCCGGCTCGTCGGCATCGCCACGGGCAGTGCCGTGCCACCCGCAGTGAACGCCGAGATCATGCTCGACGGCGCCGTCGTGGGCACGATCACGTCGGCCTGCCTGTCGCCGACGCTCGGCGAAGGAATCGGCCTCGCGATCGTGCACGTGCGGGCGCTGGCGGACGGTGCCGCGCCAACGGTGGCCGGCGCACCCGTGCGGATCGTGCCGCTGCCCGTGTGCCGGGGCACCATGGAGCCACAGTCATGACCGCGAGCGTCCCCGGCCCGCTTCCCCGTGATCTCGCCCACGGCGAACTGCTCCTGACGGCGCGACGATTTCGCGTGGTGCGGGTGCAGGAGCCGTGCGCCGACGGCTCGCTCCGCGACCGCGACGTGGTGGTACACCCGGGCAGCGTGGTCGTCGTGCCGCTCGTCTCGCCCGACGCCGTGTGCCTCATCGAGGTGGAGCGGGTGGCCGTGGGCCGCACGCTGATCGAACTGCCCGCCGGCACGCTCGATCGCGACGAGCCGCTGGCGACCGCCGCGGCTCGCGAACTGGCCGAGGAGACCGGCTACCGCGCCGGCCGCATCGAGGCGGCGGGGGAGTTCTGGATGTCGCCGGGCATCCTGCGGGAACGGATGCACCTGTTCGTGGCCCACGACCTCGTCGCGGGGCCGCAGGCGCTCGAGCCGGGCGAGCGGATTCGTCCGCTCGTCGTGGCCTGGGACGAGGCGTTGGCCATGTGCCACGACGGCCGCATCGAGGATGCCAAGACGATCGCGGGGCTTCTCGTCACCGATGCTCGGCGTCGGGCACCGCCGCCTGGCGGTCGATGAGAAACAGCCCGCCTCCGATCAGGCCGGTGACGATCTGGCTGGCAAGCCACAACAGCCCCACCGCGACAGCCGACTCCGCGGCCACGCCGTGGGGCGCCAGCAGCACAGCGAGCGCGTTCTCCCGCACGCCGACGCCATTGATGCTGATCGGCAGGACGACGGCGAGCGCGACGAGCGGCACCACCGCAAACCAGATCGCGAGTGGCTGCACCACGCCGAGCGAGCGGGCTATCAGGCCGACGGCCACCGCGCCCCCCATCTGCACGATGAAGCTCCAGCCCACCGCGTGGGCCATCAGGCTCGGCCGCTGCTGGTAGGGCAGCAGGCGGGCGATGAACTCGCGGGCCGGATGCGGCGCGGGAATGATCGCGAGCAGGCGATCGATCGAGGCGACGCCGAGCATGAACACGGCGAGCGTCACGGTGAGGAGACCGGCTCCGATGGCAAGCGTGGCAGGCAGCGAGAGCGCGTACTTCGTGCCCGCCAGCGCGGCACCGGCGAGCACCCCGAGCGCGGCCAGGCCCGTGAGCCGGTCGGCGAGCACGGAGCAGCCGGCGAGAAGTCGCCGCTGCGTCGTGTCGCCCACGCGATAGGCCTTGATCACGTCGCCACCGATCGAACTGGGCAGACAGAGGCTGAAGAAGGAGCCCTCGAGAAACCTCCACACGAAGAACCGCCGGGAGAAGGGAAACCCGAGCGGCCGGGCAAGAGCGGCCCAGCGAACGCCCGCGGCGATCTGCACCGTGAGGCCCGTGGCCAGCCCCGCGATCCACCACCGCCAGTCGGCGTTGGACACGAGCGCGGCAAACTTGCCCCACGTGATTCCCCGCAGCGCGTAGGCCATCAAGAGGACGGTCGCCGCCAGCCGCAGCACCAGCCCCGGCCAGCCGGAGAGCAGTCGCCGCCGGGCTGGCGGGGCATCGATCGGCTCGAGTGGGGCGGAGGTTTCCATGCCGGCCGTGCATGCGGATACGGAGCTGCGTCGGTCGGGTACCCTACCCGATAGGCACCCTCCAGACCCAGCCGCGTTTCAGGCGCGTCGTTTTTCCTTCCCGGGGATTCCGCAGATGTGGCTCGCAGCCGTGTGGCTTTCAGGCAGCGGCTTCTCCATGCGTTGGGAGGACGGCGGCTTCGTCGCCGCGGCCTTCGTCATCGGCGCCATCGTGGGCAGTTTTCTGAATGTCGTGGCCTACCGGGTGCCGGCGGGCCGGTCGGTGGTGTCCGGACGATCGGCATGCCCTGCCTGCGGCCAGCCTGTGCGGGCTCGGGACAATATTCCGGTGCTCGGCTGGCTTCTGCTCCGCGGCCGCTGCCGGGATTGCGGTATGGCGATCCCCGCCACCTACGCGGTCGTGGAGGCCGGATGTGGCCTCGCGCTGGCGGCGCTTGCCACGGCCGAGGCGATCGCCTGGCAGGCCACCGGCTCATCGATACCGCTGATCGACCGGGCCTTCGTGCTCGGCGACTACCGCTGGCTGCTCGGCTGGGCCGCCGGTGGGGCCGCGACCCTCACGATCGTCGCCTGGGGGCTTTTGGCCCGGGCCGGGCATGTCGTGACCCGGCGGACGGCACTGCTGGCAACGGCCCTGGTCGCCGCACTTCTGGCGGTCGCGGGGTGGTTTTGGCCGCTCTGGGGCGGCTGAATTTCCCACTCTGACCGGGGGCGGGAAACCGCCCCGGGGCGTGGTGTAGAATCGTGGTGCGGCCGCGTAGGCGATCTGCGCAGTCGCCTCTTCGCGATTTCAGGGCACCGACCCGTCGTGAGCACACCAGCTTCCATCCTCCCGTCCGGCCACCGTCCAGAGCCACGGCCTGCGACCCCGCAGCCCGCCGCTCGGGTTGCGCCGCTCGATGAGTCGCTCGTCGATGGCATTCGTCGCCGTCTCGGCGAATGGGCCACGGACCTGCGGGATGCCGAACAACGCACGCCGTGGGCCGTCATCGCCCTGCTCACCGGCTTGCTCGTCTACAGCTACTGGCCCGGCCTGCTGAACGCCCGTTCGAGCTGGGACAATCCGCAGTATTCCCACGGGTGGATCGTGCCGCTCTGCACGGCAGCGTTGCTCTTCTGGTGGCGGCAGCCGATCGGCACCGTCACGTCGTCGGCGCGGGCGACGGGACTCGGCCTGCTGGTGGCGAGCTTCGTTCTGCGGCTCGTGTGCGCCCGCTTCAGCATCGTGACGATCGACATGTACACGTTCGTCCCGGCGCTGGCGGGCGTGTTCCTGATGGCCGGTGGCTGGGGCGTGTTCAAGTGGGCCTGGGCCCCGATCGCCACGCTCATCTTCATGTACCCGCTGCCCGACGAGGCCACCCGCTACCTGCTGGGACCGCTCCAGACGCTGGCCACGATGATGAGCACCTACGCACTCCAGACGGTCGGGCTCGACGCCTACCGCGAAGGCAACAAGATCGTGCTTGGCGATTCCCAGGTGCTCGGCGTCGTCGACGCCTGCAGCGGCCTGCGCATGCTCACGATCTTCGTCTGGCTCGCCCTCATGATCGTGCTCATCGGCGGCGGCGAATGGTGGGAAAACCTCGTCATCGCGGCCAGTGCCATCCCGATCGCGCTCATCGTGAATGCCACCCGGATCACGGTCACGGGCGTGATGTACACGATCAACCCTGAATGGGCGGAGAAGATTTTCCACGACTGGGCCGGCTACTTCATGATGCCGATGGCCCTCGGCCTGCTGTTCTTTCTGCAGGCCCTTCTCAAATACATGGTGGTCACGGAAGAGCTCACGCCGGCGGCCGTCGTCGGCGGTGGTCGGCCCACGGCCGCCACGACCGGCACTGCCCGCGCGGCCCGGGCCGGCGGTGTCGTGCCCATCGCGGCGCGGCCCGAGTCGCCGGGAAAGTCTGGGTAACGGGTAACGCAAGGACATCGACGCGTCGCTCCGGCCCCGCGCCGGATCGCCACGGCTGACATGAGCGAGACACACGACACCACAGCGGGCACCACGACCCAGACGGCCGCGCCGTCGGCGGGCATGCTGTCGACCATCACCGACAGCTCGCTCTCGCTGCCGACGCAGTACGCGCCCCCCGTGCCCTATGGCCCGGGCGGCGATCAGCTCGGCGGCGGCCTCGACTTCGTACGGGTGTGGCACGCCATCCGCCGGCGGTGGCTGCCGGCGACCGCCCTGGGGCTGTCGCTCGGACTGACCGCCGCGGTGACGGCCTGGCTCTTTCTGCCACGCGGATACGAGGCGGTGGCGTGGCTGCGGGTGCGGGCCAATCCGGGCACGTTCACCGGGGCGGGCATGGGCGACTACGACCAATACCGCCAGACGCAGCTGCAACTGATCAAGAGCCCGTTCGTGCTCACCTCGGCCCTGCGGCGGCCCGGCGTCTCCGAGCTCTCGACGTTCGCCGAAGAGACGGACCCGGTCGATTGGCTCGCCCGCAACCTGCAGGCCGTCGCCCCGAGTGCGGCGGAAGTGGTGCAGATCAAACTCCGCGGCTCGAACCCGCGTGACGTGACGCAGATCGTCAACGCCGTGACGCAGGCCTACCTCACCGACGTGGTCACGAAGGAGCGGTCGGAACGGCTCGCCCGCCGTGACATGCTCGAGAAGAAGTACAAGGAGAACATGGCCGAGGTGCGGACCCGGATGGAGCAGTTCAACAACCTCGCCAAGCAGCTCGGCAGCCGCGACAGCTCGGAGGCCTCGACGCAGCGGAGCCTGCTCCTCGACCATCTCGGTACGCTCCGCGCCGAACTCAATCAGCTGCAGCGGGACGTCACGGCGATCGACACCGAGCTGGCCCTGATCGACGCCCAGGCCCGGGGCGAGGTGCCCGGCGAGGCGGCACTTCCCGACGACTCCGTCGATGGGCTGCTCATGCGGCACCCACAAATCGCGGAGTTGAGCGGCCGATTGTCGCAGGTCGAGGAGATGATCACGGCTCAGGCGGGCCGGAGCGCCCGCGGGCCGAACGACCCTGCCGTGCGGCGGCTGCAGGCCCAGCGCGAAGACCTGCTACGGCGAATCGAGAGCCGGGCCGAAACGTTGCGGCCGCAGCTGGCCGCCGAGGCGGCGGCCGAGGCAGCGGGCCGCCGTGGTGGGCCGGCCGCCGGATCCCCGGTGATGCTGCGGCTCCGGCGCGAGATGCTCGCCAAACGACTCGAAGACAAGTCGAAGGAGTTCGACGAGGTGGCCAAAGAAGTGATGGCGATGGGCAATGCCAACGCCGACCTCGAGGCTCGCCGCAACGAGATCGCCCAGCTTCAGCAGGTGACCAACCAGATGGGCCTGCAGCTCAACGCCTCCGAAGTCGACATCGCGATGCCCAATCGCGTGGAACTCCTCGAAGAGGCCCGCGTGCCGAGCGACGGCGACGAGATCTTCCGCGCGATGCTCACCGGGCTCGCCGCGCTGGCCGGCTTCGGCGCCGGCGCCGGCCTCGTGATCCTGCTGGAGTATCTCCGCGACCGGATTTCGGCGGCGGATCAGGTGTCGGAACGCGTGGGCCTGCGGGTCATCGGCACGGTGCCGCGGGTATCGCGGTCGCGGAAGAAGCCCAACACCGCCCACGTGGCCGAGTGCGTTGACGGCGTGCGGGCGGTGATCGCCCAGACGGGCCGCGAGGCGCCGAAGGTGATCGTGGTGACCAGCGCCATGGCGCACGAAGGCAAGACGACCTTCGCCGCCCAGCTCGCCGCGAGCCTCGCCCGGGCCGGGAGCCGCACGCTCCTTCTCGACGGCGATCTGCGTCATCCCAACGTGCACATGGCGCTCGAACTCGACCTGCGGACTGGCATGCCCGAGCTGCTGCGGGGCGAGATCACGAACGACGAGGCCGTGCAGCCGACCGGCATCGAGGGGCTCTTCGCCGTCACGGGCGGAGCCTGCGACTACGCCTCCATCACGGCCCTCTCGCGCCCCGAGACGGCCAAGGTCATCAAAGGATTCCGGGAGTCGTTCGACCACGTCGTGATCGATGCCGGGCCGGTGCTCGCCTTCGCCGACGTGCTGCTGCTCGGCCAGTTGAGCGATGCGGCCATCGTGGTGACGATGCGTGACGTCAGCCGTGTGCCACTGGTCACGAAGGCCGTGCAACGGCTCCGCTCGGTGGGCATCAAGGTGCTCGGCACCGTCGTCAACGGTGTGAGCGACGACAGCCCGCGGCACCTCTATGCATCGCCGGTGCCCAGTTGAGCGGTTTTCGGGCGATGCAGCCTGACAGTGCGGGGAGGGGCGACCCATGAAGACATCAGGAGCAGGACTCGCCGCCGCGATCGCGGCGATCGTGATGGTCGTGGGCGTGACCGTCGTGCAGGGCACGTGGACGGAGCGCTGGGCCCGCCAGCACGACGTGGCTGGCCTCGAGCGGGCCGCACGGCTGCTGGAGCGGGCGTTTCCCAAGAACTTCGGAGACTGGAGCTACGAGAGGGAGCTCGATTCGGACCCCAAGGAGCTCGAACGGGCCGGCGCCGTCGGTCACATCTCGCGGCTCTACCGCAGCGGGAAGTCGAAGACCCCGGTCTCCGCCTTCGTGGTCTGCGCGACGCCGCACGACGCCTCGGGGCACACGCCTGACCGCTGCTACCCTGGCGCCGGCTTCGAGATCGCGGAGGCCGAGCACCGCGAGACGGTCAAACTGCCGGACGGCCGTGTGGCCGAGGCGTTCACCGGCACCTTTCGCAAGCAGGGCCAGACGCTCCGCGTGTTCTGGACCTACGGCGTGTCGAGTCCGGCCCCCGAGACGGCGAAGAGCCCACCTCGAGACGACGCCAATCCGCCGCAACTCCGCTGGATCGCCCCGGGCATCGCCCGGATCGCGCTGAACGGCGAGGTCGCGGTCTACAAGCTCTATGCCATCATCGACCAGACGAAGCTGACCGGGTCGCAGGCGACGTTCGAGTGCAGCGACTTCCTGGCCCAGCTCCTGCCGGCACTCGACGAGCAGATCGCCGCCGACAAGAATCCGGATGCAAGCACTCCCGAACAAACAGGCCCCGACGACACCAAGGAGCAGGGATGACCACCAAGGGCAAGCGGGCACTCGTCACCGGCATCACCGGCCAGGACGGCTCCTATCTCGCGGAACTACTCCTCGACAAAGGCTATGAAGTGCACGGGCTCGTGCGGCGGTCGAGCACGTTCGGCACCCAGCGGATCGAACACCTCTACCGCGACATCCACGAGGTCGAGCGGCCACTCGTGCTCCACCATGGCGACATGGCCGACGGCAACGGCCTCGCCCGCCTGATCCGCGAGATCAAGCCGACCGAGGTCTACAATCTCGCCGCCCAGAGCCACGTGCGGGTGAGCTTCGATCAGCCCACCTACACCGCCGATGTCACGGCCGTGGGCACGCTGCGACTGTTGGAGGCCATCCGCGACTTCCAGGACGCGGTCGGCTACCAGATCCGCTTCTATCAGGCCTCGAGTTCCGAGATGTATGGCAAGGTCGTCGAGACGCCGCAGACGGAAACGACGCCTTTTTATCCCCGGTCGCCATACGGCGTGGCGAAGCTCTACGCCCACTGGATCACCGTCAACTACCGGGAGAGCTACGACCTCCACGCATCGTGCGGCATTCTCTTCAACCACGAGAGCCCGCGACGGGGCGAGACGTTCGTGACCCGCAAGATCACGCGAGCGGCGACGCGGATCAAGCTCGGCCTGCAGAAGAAGCTCTACCTGGGCAACCTCGACGCCCGGCGGGACTGGGGCTTCGCGGGCGACTACGTCGAGGCGATGTGGCTGATGCTCCAGCAGGACGAGCCCGACGACTACGTTGTCTCGACCGACGAAACCCACTCCGTGCGTGAGTTCTGCGAGCTGGTCTTCGGCCGGCTCGACCTCGACTACCGTGACTTCGTGGAGATCGATCCGCGATACTTCCGGCCGGCGGAGGTCGATCTCCTCCTCGGCAGCTCGGCCAAGGCCCGCCGCGGGCTCGGCTGGGCGCCCCGGGTATCGTTCCCGGAGCTCGTGGCGCTCATGGTCGACGCCGATCTCGAACTGGCCCGTCGTGAGCAGGTGCTCATGGCGGCTGGGCACGAGGCGGGACTGCCCAATCGCTGAGCCCGCCGCATGATCGACCTCACCCAGCAGCGGATCGTGGTGACGGGCGGCGCCGGCTTCCTCGGCCAGGCGGTCTGCCGCACGCTCCGTGAACGGGGCGTGCCCTCCGACCGGATCATCGTGCCGCGTCGCCGCGAATTCGACCTCACGGTCGAGGCTGACGTGGCCCGCCTCTACGACGAGGCGCGGCCGGACGTCGTGATTCATCTCGCCGCCGAGGTGGGAGGCATCGGGGCCAACATGGCCCACCCCGGCCGCTTCTTCTTCGCCAACATGGCGATGGGGCTGCACCTCGTCGAGCATGCCCGCCGGAACGGCCTGAAGAAGTTCGTCCACACCGGCACCGTCTGCGCCTATCCGAAGCATTGCCCCGTGCCCTTTCGCGAAGACGATCTCTGGAACGGCTACCCGGAGGAGACCAACGCTCCCTACGGCGTCGCCAAGAAGGCGATCTTCGTGATGCTCGACGGCTACCGCCGCGAGTATGGCATGGCGAGCGCCGTCGCCCTGCCGGTGAACCTCTACGGTCCCGGCGACAACTTCGACCCCGCCTCCAGCCACGTCATCCCGGCGCTCATACGCAAGTGCGAGGAGGCCCGCCTGGCCGGGGCCGACGACGTCGTCTGCTGGGGCACGGGCTCGGCCACCCGCGAGTTCCTCTACGTCGACGACGCCGCCGAAGGGATCGTACGGGCGGCGGAAGTGATGGAAGAGCCGGTGCCGATCAACCTCGGCGGCGGCGCCGAGATCGCGATCCGCGACCTCGTCGTGAAGATCGCCGCCGCCTGCGGCTTCACGGGACGCGTCGTCTGGGATGCATCGAAGCCCGATGGCCAGCCCCGCCGCGGCCTCGACATCTCGCGGGCCCGCTCGCTGCTCGGCTGGCAGCCGCGTCAGACCTTCGACGCAGGCCTCGCCGCCACCGTCGCCTGGTGGCGCGGTCACTCGTCATCGACGATTTGATGCGACCATACAAGCCCTGAGCGCGAGCGTGGGGATCCCCGGGCTCCTGTGGCGTGGTTCGGGGCTGCCCATGCCCCGTCGCCGGACGCTCGCTGAGGTCGCACACGTCTCATGTGTGTCGCCGGCTCGGGGGCGGTACAAGTCGCCGCTGCGCGGTCTTTCAGATCGTCGCGGGACCTCGAAGACTCGGTCCAAATGCTCCTCGAGCTTGCACCGCACCTCTCGCCTCCCCGAATTCGCTCAGGCATCCTGCCTGCGCTCGGCGGCATACGCCGGCTCCTGGGGCATGGGCAGCCCCTCACGGCGTAGTGGTGCACAGCGATCGCGCGATCAATCGTTCACTCGATCGGTTCGAGGGCACCGTGGCCGAGGATGAACTTTCGGGTGCCGGCGGGGCCGGAGAAGATCACGGTGCCGACGGCACGGGGGCCGGTGCCGCTGATGCCGGCGATCACGCCCTCGCCGTACTCCGCATGTCGCACCCGCTGGCCCGTGTCGAACGACATGGCGCGCGGCCCCTGCCCCCCCATGCGGGCGGCAAGATCGGCGGCCGTCTCGAACGCGGTCGGCCGCAATCGGCGCTTCTCCCGTGGCCGTGACTGGAGCCGCTCCGCCTCGTCGGCGTCTTCGATTTCGAGCACGAGGCCGTCCTGACGGGCCACGCTCGTGCCGGCGGGGCGGCGGTGGCCCGCGACCTGCATCTCGTCGGCGAACGCATCGCCGCGGGCCGCGTCGCCGAACGGATCGAAGACGACACTCCCGCGCGGTGGCGCCTCGGCGCCCGTCACTTCCGTTTCGCTGCCGGTCATCTCCGTGAGAAAGAGACTCGGCGCCGAGATCCGGCGGGTGCCGCGATAGTCGCGGATTCGCCCGCAGCTCACGCAGACCTCTTCCTTGCCACGGGTGATGCCCACGAATACGAGCCGCCGCTCCTCCTCGAGCTGGTCGGGCTGGTCGAGGCTCCGTTCGTGCGGGAGGATGCCGTCTTCGAGCGCCACCAGATAGACGACGGGAAACTCGAGCCCCTTCGCGGCGTGGAAGGTCATCAGGGCCACTCGGTCGCCGGAGGGATCCCAGGCGTCCGTGTCGGCGACGAGCGCGGTCATTTCGAGGAAACCACCCAGTGCATCGCCGTCGTCGGACGGCGCCGTCGCCCGCGTGGCCGCGTCGTCGTCGAACTGGCGTGCTGCCGTGAGGAGTTCCTCGACGTTCGCCAGGCGATCCTGCCCCTCCTCGTCCTCCTCCCCTTCCTCCTCGAGCATCCGCCGATAGCCGCTCTTCTCGAGCACGGCTGCGAGGAGCGGCGCCACCCCCGGCTCACGCCCATGCAGGGCGGTGAGTTCGGCATGGAGTCGGGCGAAATCGACGAGCGCCTTCGAGGCCCGCTTCGAGATGCCGCCGATCTGGCCCGCCTCGGCGGCGGCCTCAACCACCGGCAGCCGCCGCTGCTCGGCCCAGGCCGCGAGCCGATCGAGCGACTGCCGACCGATGCCGCGGGCCGGCACGTTGACCACCCGGTAGAGCGCCTCGTCGTCGCGCGGGTTGCGGATCAGCCGCAGCCAGGCCACGACGTCGCGCACCTCCCGCCGCTTGAAGAACTCGAGGCCGCGGACGAGCTGATAGGGAATGCCGCGGCCGCGAAGCGCCACTTCGAGCGATCGCGACAGGGCGTTGGTGCGAAACAGGATCGCGACGTCGCGAGGCGACCGCCGGCCCGCCGCGATGTCGGCGGCGATCTCCGTGGCGATCCGGTCGGCCTCGTCGTGCCCGGAGGCGTCGAGCACGATCCGCACCGGCGGGCCGGGCGGCGCGTCGGTGACCAGCCGCTTCGGCTTCCGCTTCGAGTTGTGGGCGATGAGGCGGTCGGCCGTGCCGAGGATGTTGGCGGTGCTGCGATAGTTGTGCTCGAGCTTCACAACCGTGGCCGTGGGGTAGTCGCGCTCGAACTCGAGGATGTTGCGGATGCTCGCGCCGCGCCAGCCGTAGATCGCCTGGTCGGGGTCACCGGTCACGGCGAGATGCGGGTGGTCGATCGACAGGCCGCGGAGGATGCAGTACTGCACGGCGTTGGTGTCTTGATACTCGTCGACGAGGATGAAGCGGTGCCGGGCATCGAGCTGCGCCCGGAGGTCGGGCGTGTCGGCCAGCAGCCGGGCCACGTGCACCAAGAGGTCGTCGAAGTCGACCGCGTTCGACTGGAGCAAGAGTTCCTGGTAGACCGGCCACACTCGGCGGGCCACCTCCTCGACCGGACGCCCCCAGCGGGGCTCGAATGTCTCGGGCGTCAGCAGGTCGTTCTTGGCGCGGCTGATTACTCCCGCCAGCCGGTCGACCGGCACGTGCGACAGGGCGAGGCCGAGCTTCTTCGCCGCCCGCTTGAGCACCGCGCCGGCGTCGTCGGGGTCGAGAATCGAGTAGTCGCTCGTGAGGCCCACGAGCCGCGCCTGGCGGCGCAAGAGGCGGGCGGCAAAGCGGGGGAACGTGCCCATCTCCACCGGCTGTGGCCCGACCATTTCCGTGAGTCTGCGGCGCATCTCGTCGGCCGCCTTGTTCGTGAACGAGAGGGCCACGATCTGATCGGGGCGGACGCCTACCGAGATGAGATGGGCCACGCGATGGGTGACCACCCGCGTCTTCCCGCTGCCTGGGCCTGCTAGCACGAGCAGCGGCCCCTCGACGTGCGTGGCCGCCCGCCGCTGGCTGTCATTGAGGCTGTCGAACGAGGAAAGCTGCACGATTTGCGGGCCCAAGACAGGCGGTACGGGCCGCGCGGACCGCGCCGCGTCGAGAATCATGCCACCGCACGAGTGGCCCGTTTTCCGCCAACTTGATTATATTCCCGTTCAGCCGATCTCGGCCGAACACGGTCGACGGCCCACCACACACACGACGCGAGGGAGGGACCCCATGCCGCGGATACCATACAAGAACCTGATGCAGTCCGATGAAATGGCGGAGAAGCTCGAGATGAGCACCGCCGAGATCGGTCTCTCCGTGCGGACGACCAACTGCCTGGAGGAGCGGGGCATCTTCACCGTGCACGACCTGCTCAACTGCACGCGGGCCGATCTGCTCTCGATCTCGAATTTCGGAGAGAAGACGCTGGAAGAGGTCTACAAGTCTCTGGAGAAGATCGGTTTCTTCCGGTCCCAGCAGTCGGCGTCGTCTCTCGCGATGAACACCACGTCGACGGAACCCGTCGGCCAGGCATGACCTGAAGCGGGAGCGATCGTGAGGCTGCCCCGCATCTTCGGCAAAAAACGCGGCCACCGGCGCACGGGCTCCGAGGCATGGGGTTCCTTCGGTGACGGGCTGTTCCATGGAGCGCTCGTCTGCGCCGGCGTCGTGTTCGGGGCGCTTTTGATCTCCGGCGTCGCCGTTCCGGAATGGCGGATCAATCACGACTTCATCGAGTCGCGTGGCCGCGTGCTGGGCAAGGGTCTCGTGAAGCGGACTGTCGACGACCCGCTGGCCGCGGCCAGCACGACATGGCGGCCCACGGTGCGGCTGCGGTACGACGTCGCCGGCGCGATCCACGAAGCGTGGACCCGCTCCCAGCCATCGGCAGGTGTGCCCGACCGCGCCGCCGCCGTGGCCCGCCTCGCCGACTGGAAGCTCGGCAGCGAGGTGCCGCTCTGGTACGACCCGGCAGACCCCACGGCCATCGTGCTCGAGCGCGGCTACAACTGGTGGATGTGGCTGCTCGCGCTCCTCCTTCCTGGTGCGCTGGTCGCGTTCGGCGGCGCAGGACTCTCGCGGGCGGTGCGGCGGTGGGGCCGATCCGAAGAGGCGCTGGCCGCGGCGACCGGCATCCCGGGCCTGCTCGGGCCGCGGGCACCGGCTTCGCCATCCGCGGTCGATCTCGCCGGTCTGCCGCCGTGCGACGACCTGGTCAACTCGCCGGGCACCCAACTGCGGTATCGATTGCCCCTGGAGAGTCCGGAGAACTGGACGCTCCTCGGGCTCGGGCTCTTCGCGGCGTTCTGGAATGCGGTGCTGCTCGTGCTCGCCGTGGGGGCCGGCCTCGAGTTCACGAGCGGTCGAGTGGACTGGCTGCTCCTCGCGTTGCTCGTGCCCTTCATCGCGGTGGGTGGCGCGGCGATCGCGCTGGTCGTCCGTGGGTTGGTGCTGTCTGCCGCGGTGGGCACGACCCAGCTGGAGATCTCCGATCATCCGCTCGAGCCGGGCGGCACGTACGACGTGCTCCTCGCGCAGGGGGGATCGGGCAGGATCCGTCGGCTGACGCTCGCGCTCGAACTGGTCGAGCAGGCGACGTTTCGCCAGGGCACCGACGCCCGCACCGAGAGCCTCGTCGTCTGGAGGCGGCAGTTTGACGCCTGGTCCGACGTGGCGCTGCTGCCCGGCGCCCGGTTCGAGGTGCGATCGACGATCACGATTCCGAGCGATGCCATGCATTCATTTGCCTCCGAGCACAATGCCGTGCGCTGGCGGCTGGTCGTGCATGGCGTGCCCGCCCGCTGGCCGGCGTTTCTGCGAGTGTTTCCGCTGGCGGTCTATCCCGGCCTCGCCGCCAACCCACGCGAGACGCCGCGGCCCGCACGGAGGGTGCTGGCATGAGCCTCGCGGGCGAGACGCCACGGCATGGGCCGTTCATCGACGTGCAGTTCGATCGCCCTGGCCGTGGCTACGAACCGGGCGACACGCTGAGTGTCCGCTATGACGTGGGCGGCCTGGGGAGCGAACGACTGCGGGCCGTGGAGCACTCGGTGCTCTGGTACACCGAAGGCAAAGGCGAGGAGGATCTGTGGGTGCATTTTTTCGAGCGGGCGGTGAAGCCTGACGTCGCAGGATCGTTCGCCGTCACGCTGCCGCAGAGCCCGCTGTCGTACGAGGGCGTGATCGTGAAGATCCGCTGGTGCGCCCGCGTGCGGATCTTCTTCCAGGGCGGGCGGGACTTCGTGTCGGAGCATGTGTTCGACGTCGGCCGGGTGCCGCCCGCCCGCATGCCCAAGGCGACCGCGTCGTGAGCAGCCGCCCGCACCGGCCGGCTTCCAATCCATTCGCCACACGGCATACCCAGCCCGGGTGCGTGCCGCCGCTCGACGCCGCCGGCCGGCCTGTCGATCTGGCCAGCCTGCTTTCCCGCCTGCGGGAGCTTGGGGGGTGCGGCACCATCGTCGGCCCACATGGCAGCGGCAAGACGAACCTGCTCACCCACCTCGCGGCGGCACTGGCTGATCACGCAGGCAGCCTCGGTCCGCTCCGCGCCCGCTCTGCCCGCGATACGGTCGGCATCCTGAAGGCGATCCTGGCTGCGGCTCCCGGCACCGTCGTCTGTATCGACAGCTGGGAACAGATCGGGCCGGTGGGCCGGCTCGCCGTGCGGGTGATCGCAACGAGGCGGAGGTGTGGGCTCCTGGTCACCAGCCACGTGCCGACGGCGCTGCCGACGCTCGTGGAGTGTCGCACGAGTCCGGAGATTCTGGCCGCGATCGTCGCCACGCTTCCCGGCGCGGGGGGCAGCATCGCGAAGGCCGATCTCGAAGACGCATGCCCCCGCCACGACGGCAACCTCCGCGACGCCCTCGCCGACTTGTACGACCGATTCGAATCCCGCCGCTCCCCATAAAAGTCCCCAGGTGCGAGCCGGGGGATCGTTCCGCCGAGACGTCGGCTCCTCCGAATCGAATTCCGCTGGTATCGGCCGTAACGGTCGTAGGGACCGGCGGCGTCGAATTCATGATTCGCAGCGAATTTTTCCCGCGAGCCGCGCCGCCGCGCAACCTAGTCTAGCAATGTCCGCAATCCGCCCGGAGGCCGCCGCCGGATCGCCGGATCGAATCGGAGGAGAGAGCGATGAAGACGCTTCGACTGACCACCGCGATGCTGCTGGCGACCGCCTGTTCGGTGGCTATGCCCGGCGCGTGCGTCGCCCAGACACAGTGCTGCCTGAGCGAGTTCTTCGCCGGCTGCGGCACATGCTTCAAGAAGGCGCCGGTCTACGCGGTGGCCCCCGTCGTGGCTCCGGTGGCAGCCCCGGTGATGGCGCCGGTTCCCGCCCCGCCGCCTCCGGTCATGGTGCCGATGCAGCAGACGAGCTACGTGCCGGAAACCACCTACCGCACGCAGTATCAGTGCGTGCCCGTCACCACCTACAAGCCGTCGTGCGAGATCGACCCCTGCACGGGCTGCCCCCAGGAGTGCATGCAGCCGGTCACGCAATATGTGCAGCAGGCCGTGAACGTGCCGGTGACCCAATACCGCGCCGTCACGACCACGAAGTACGTGCAGATGCAGCCGGGCTATGCTGCGCCGACCGGCTATGCCGCCCCCGCCATGCCTGCCGCGCCTGCCCCGGCCGCCAGCCCCTTCGCGGCGCCGATCCAGACCACGCCCCAGGCCTGGGGCGCCGCCGGCGCCGACGTGCCCCAGCAGCTGATCCCAGGTCAGCCTGCGGCCACGCCCCCGGCTCTCCCACCAGCCGGCTATGCGACGCCCACGTTCCAACAGCCGCAGCCGATCGTCCCGCAGAGTGGCACGACGTTCATGCCCGCAGCCCCTTCCCAGCAGCAGTTGCAGGCCACGCAGCCACCGGCTCTGGCCCCGACCCCGTCGCTGAAGCCAATTCCCGATCTGCAGAAGACCTACGGCACTGGCAACGGCACGCCCGCAGCGCAGGCCCCAGCTGCGCCGCAGTTGCCGGCTGCCCCGTACGCCCCGATCGCACCTCCGGCCCTCACGCCGGCACCAAGCGGCACCGCGCCAGCCCAGCCCTCGGCGACTGGCACCAACGGCATGCCGGTGCTCCCCGGCTCCGGCCCCGGCGCCGCCACCCGCGCCTTCCCCCGTCTGCTCGAGCCGACGAGCCACACCACCTCGTGGCAGCCCGCCACGGTGGGCCCGCGCTACCCGACCGCCGCCCTGCCGACCGCGCTCGGCACGCGGTAAACGCGAACAGTTGCCAACGAAAACGCCGTGAGGGGCTGCCCGTGCCCCAGGAGCCGGCGTATGCCGCCGAGCGCAGCCAGGATGGCGGAGCGAAGGCGGCATCCGAGCGAGCGAAGAACAGGATGTTCGTAGCGAGCGTCCGGCGACGGGGCACGGGCAGCCCCGAACCCACGCCACAGGAGGCCGCCCCGCAGAGGAATTGACCTGCCGCGTTAAGATGAGGGGCTCGCGAGCTGCTCCTTATGACGAATGCCGACATCGCCGCCGTCTTCGACCACGTGGCCGACCTCCTGGAGTTTCAGGGGGGCAACGTGTTTCGCGTGCGGGCCTATCGCAATGCCGCCCGGATGATCGGCGGCATGGTGGAATCGCTGGCATCGGTGCGGGCCGACCCGGCCCGAGCCCTGACCGACCTCGAGGGCATCGGCGCCGATCTGGCGGGCAAGATCGAGGCCCTGCTCGACACCGGCAAGCTGCCGCTGCTCACGGAGCTCGAGCAGCAGGTGCCGACCGTCGTGTTCGAGCTGATGCGTGTGCCCGGACTCGGCCCCAAGAAGGTGAAGCTGCTCGTCGACGAGCTGGGAATCGATTCGCTCGACGCGTTGGAGCAGGCCTGCCGCGACGGCCGGGTGCAGGAGGTGAAGGGATTCGGCGCCAAGACGCAGGCCGCGATCCTCGACAACATCGCCTTCGCGAAGAACCCCGAGCACGCCCGCCTGCTCTGGAATGAGGCCGACTCGATCATGCAGTCGCTGCTTGCCTGGATGCGCGAGTGCCCGGCCGTGCGGCAGCTGGAGGGAGCGGGCAGCTGGCGGCGCGGTCGCGAGACGGTGGGCGATCTCGATCTGGTCGTCGACAGCGACGATGCCGCGGCCGTGATGGATCACCTGCACCGCTGGAAGGAGACATCGGCCGTGCTCCTGCGGGGCGACACGAAGACGAGCATCCGCGGGCCGCGGGACGTGCAGATCGACCTGCGGGTGGTCGACCACGGCTCGTTCGGCGCGGCGTTGCAGTACTTCACGGGCTCGAAGGACCACAACGTGAAGCTCCGGGGCCGGGCCCGTGATCAGCGGCTCACGATCAACGAATACGGCGTATTCGAGCTGCGGCCCGATGGACAGGAGGCCGACGCCCGGGGAACCGCCAGCCGGGCCGGCCGCACGGAGGCCGACGTCTACGCCGCGGTCGGTCTGCCGTGGATTCCGCCGGAACTGCGGGAGGGGAGCGACGAGATTCTGCGGGCCGAGCGGGGCGACCTTCCGGAGCTCGTGACGCTCGCCGACATCCGCGGCGATCTCCACATGCACACGACGGCCACCGACGGAGAAGACACGCTCCCCGACATGGTCCGTGCCGCGATCACCCGCGGGCTCTCCTACATCGCGATCACCGATCACGGCCAGCGGGTGACGATGGCCCACGGCCTCGATCGCAAGCGGCTGCTCAGACAGTGGGGCGAGATCGACCGCCTCAACGCCGCCCTCGGCGAGGAAGGTCCGCCGCCCATCGTGGTGCTCAAGGGCATCGAGGTCGACATGCTCGAGAAGGGGGGCCTCGATCTCCCCGACGACGTCTTGGAGCAGGCCGACTGGGTCGTGGCCAGCCTGCACTACGGCCAGAACCAGCCCCGCGACCGGATCACGGCCCGCATCATCGAGGCGATCGAGAATCCCTTCGTGAGCGTGATCGGTCACCCCACGGGCCGGCTCATCAACCGCCGTCCGGCCTACGACGTCGACATCGAAGCGGTGATCGAGGCTGCGGCCCGCACCGGCACCTTCCTCGAGATCAATGCCAACCCCTGGCGGCTCGACCTCGACGACCGCCACGCGGCCGCCGCGAAGCGGGCCGGCGTGAAGCTCGTCATCTCGACCGACGCCCATTCCACCCGCGGTCTCGACGTCATGCGGTGCGGCATCCTCCAGGCCCGCCGCGCCGGCCTCGAAGCCGGCGACATCGCCAACACCCGCACGCTCCCGCAGCTCAAGAAGCTGATGCGTTGCGTCTGATTATCGATTGACGTCCGCGAAACTGGACACCCGATCGTGAGGAGGACGGTCGGCGAGACCGGAGGAGGAGCGCAGGGATATCCGTAGCTATGTGCGTGCCATCGAAAACACGCGTGGCGGGAGGAATCCCGAAGCGACGACGGAGCGTCTTGCCGCCGGCCGAACCAATGTGGTCATGCCGTACCCCGCTGTTGCGTCACCGCACCGTGTCTGGTTCCTTCACGCACCGGAAGCCGATGTGGTTGGTGCCGCTCGAGACCTCGCCCTTGCCGCGAGTGCCCACGATGTAGCGTGAGCAGTATTGGTCGCTGCACAGGAACGAGCCGCCGCGCTGCACCCGCTTCGGCTGCCCCGGCTCCTGGGGATCGAAACTGTCGGCAGGGCCGCGCGGGTTCGTGACGACCGCGCGGAGGTCGGGGCCGGCGTCGCGGGTGTAGGTGTCGGGGCGATACCAGTCGCTGCACCACTCCCAGACGTTGCCCGACATGTCGTGCAGGCCGTAGGCATTGGCCGGATAGCGACCCACCGGAGCGATGCCGGGGAAGCCGTCCGCGGCCGTATTCTCCCGCGGAAAGCGGCCCTGCCACGTGTTGGCCATCCAGCGGCCGCCGGGCTTGAATTCCGTGCCCCAGGGGTAGGCCGCGCCAGTGAGGCCGCCGCGGGCCGCGAATTCCCATTCGGCCTCCGTGGGGAGCCGCTTGCCTGCCCAGGCAGCGTAGGCCTCGGCATCCTCGAAGGCGATGTGCACGACGGGATCGTCGTCGTGGCCGGTGATGTCGCTCTCCGGGCCGAATGGGTGCCGCCACGAGGCGGCCGGCACGTAGGCCCACCAGCGGAGATGGGCGGCGCCGGTGGCGTCACGCAGCGGCACGTCGCCGGCGGGCGGCGCGAAGACGATCGACCCCGCCACGAGATTCTCGGCCGGTGCGCCCGGGAAGTCCTCCGCCCGCGGTGTTCGCTCGGCGACGGTGACGTAGTTCGTCGCCTTCACGAAGGCGGCGAACTGGGCGTTCGTCACCTCGGTGGCATCCATCCACAAGCCGGTGATGCGCACGCGATGGATCGGACGGGCGTCGGCCATCGGGTCGTCGCCGCCGAACGGCATGCCCCGTGGATCGGCACAGCCCATCGAGAACTCACCGCCGGGAACCCACACCATGCCCGCTGGGGCCGGCCCCGGTGCAGTCCCTGCCGGCACGGTCGGCTCGAAGCCGGCGGCCTGGCGATCGGCCGCGCCGTTCGCGGGGCTTGCCTGGCTGCCCGTGGACGTGGCCCAGCGGCCGAGGCCCCAGATGGCAGCGGCCAGGCCGAGTCCGACTGTCACGACGATGGCCGCCGACGGGCCGCGCGACGGCGGTTGCTGCCCAGCCCGCGCGGAAGCGTGTCGCGACGTCATGCCGACTCTCGACGGAGCGACCGGTTGAAGGTGCGCTTAAGCGCCCGCCGCCGCGACCGGCTCCACCACGTGGCGAAGACCTTGCGGGCGTCGTCGGCCAGGGCATCCTCGCGGCGGCGGAGCGCCGCGAGCGCATCACGGTCTGCCCGCATGCTCTCGTCACGCGACCAGCGGCGAAATCGGTCGGCAGCCGCTGCATGGTCGGTAAAGTCGCCGAGTGTCTGCTGCAGTCGCTCGAGGGCTTCCTGGCAACGGGCCAGCGTGGCCGCGGGAAAGACACCGGCAAAGATCTCGACGGCATACCGAAGCTTCTTCGCCTCGATCCGCAGCTGATGGATCTCGTCTGCATCCCGCAGCCGGCGATCGGCAACGGCGAAGAAGCGTTCGACGAGTGGGCCGAACCGCTGGCGGGCGTAGACGCCGAACGTGACATCGCGGCCGCGGTCAGCGACCCGCTCCATGAGGTCATCGACCCGGGCCGACCAGTCGGCATCGGCCAGCCGCTCGTAGAGTTCGCGGATCGGCGCTCTGGAGACGGTGCGTTGCTTCGCGAGCATCGCGACGAGCCTGGCCCGGGCGGTGCGGGCAGGTGCGGGTCGTTCGTCATCCTGCCGCAGACGCCCCGTGAGCACGTCGAGGTCGCGGGCGTCGCCGGCAACCCGCCGCAGGATTCGGAGCCGCTTGCGAAACCAGGCGGACCGCTTCGCCGGCAGCACGTCGCGAAACACGTCGAACGCCGCCAGCGTACGGCGAGTTGCGACACGCAGCCGATGCACGTGCTCCGGTGCCGTGCCTTCGGCCGCTGCCTGGGCCTCGGCCCAGACGGCGCGGAGCCGTCCGCGGAGCGTTCGCATGGCGACCTGGCCGACGGGAACGGTCGGCCCCTCCGTCACCAGCCAACTGGTCGTCCGCTGCGGCATACGCACCTCCGGGCGTCAACGCCGGAGCCGGCCAGCGGCTCAGAGCGGCTGGCCGGACTCCGCGTCGGAATCGAGTGTGGCCACGTCACCGCCAGACTGCTCGCCGGCGGTCTCGCCTTCTGCGGCAGCTTCGAGCAGCGGGAAGTGACGGGCCAGGATGCTCTCGCGGTCCATCCGCAGCGCGTCGAGCGCCTCCGGACGCACCCGCACTTCCGCCGACTGGAACGTGTTGAAGCCCGTGCCGGCAGGAATGAGATGTCCGAGGATCACGTTCTCCTTGAGACCCACGAGGTTGTCGATCTTCCCGGCGAGGGCCGCTTCGGTCAGCACCTTCGTCGTCTCCTGGAAGCTCGCCGCGGAAATGAAGCTCGAGCTCTGCACGCTCGCCTTCGTGATGCCGAGCAGCTGGGTGCTCGCAGTCGCCGGCTTCGGCTTGGTGCCCTTGGCCGGCACGCCACCGAGCGCCTCGATCTGCGTGTTGGCCTGGGCGAGCACGTCCTTCGGGACGATGCTGCCTTCCGCGAACTCGCTGTCGCCCTTCTCGGTGATCTTGAGCGAATCCTTGACCCGATCGTTGGCCTGCCGGAACTCGAACTTGTCCATCACGCTGCCCGGCAGCAGGCTCGTGTCGCCGACCGTCTCGATCTTCACCTTGCGCAGCATCTGCGACACGATGATTTCGATGTGCTTGTCGTCGATGTCGACCCGCTGGCTGCGGTAAACGTTCTGAATTTCACGGACGAGGTATTGCTGCACCGCCTCCTCGCCCGAGATCCGCAGGATGTCGTGCGGCACGAGCGGTCCGTCGACGAGCGCCTCGCCCGCCTTGACGTAGTCGCCCGCATGCACCCGCAGGTACTTGCCCTGCGTGACGAGGTGCTCCTTCTCGATGCCGCTCTCGTTCTTGACGACGATCGTCCGCTTGCCACGGCGCTTCTCGCCAAGCAACTCGACCTTGCCGTCCACCTCGGCCATGATGGCCGGATCCTTCGGCTTGCGGGCCTCGAAGATCTCCGTCACTCGCGGCAGACCGCCGGTGATGTCCTGGGTGCCCGACGCCTCGCGAGGCGTCTTGGCCAGCACGTGGCCGGCAGCGACCATCTCGCCCGGCGATGCCTCGATGTAGGCCTTTTCAGGCAGGTAGTAGAAGTCGAGGATCTTCCCCGACTCGTCCTCGAGCACGATCTGCGGGTGATAGACGCCCTTGTGCTCCATGATCATGCGCCGAAGGTGACCGCTCGGGTCCTTCTCCACGCGGAGCGTTTCGCCCTCGACGACGTCCTCGTACCGCACCTTGCCCGGCACTTCGGACAGGATCGGGATCGAGTGTGGATCCCACTGCACGAGAGTCGTGCCCGCCTTGACCTCCTCGTTGTCCTTCACCTTGAGGATCGCCCCCGCCGGGATCTCGAACTTCTCGAGTTCGTGTCCCTTGGCATCGACGATCGCGATTTCGCCGTTGCGGGCGAGCACGACGGCCTCGCCCTGCTCGTTCATCACGGTCCGCAGCCGCGTGAACTTCACGGTGCCGGCCCGCTTCGCCTTGCTCTCACTCTCCTCGATCGCCCGCTGCCCCACGCCGCCGATGTGGAACGTCCGCATCGTCAACTGGGTGCCAGGCTCGCCGATGCTCTGGGCCGCGATGATGCCCACGGCCATGCCCTCCTCGACGAGCGAGCCCGTCGAGAGATCCATGCCGTAGCACAGCCGGCACACACCGAGCGGCGCCTCGCAGGTGAGGGCGCTGCGGACTTGGATCTTTTCCAGGCCCAGCTCCTCGATCTGGCGGGCCACCTTCGCGGTGATCAGGTCATCCTCGTTCACGACCACCTCGTCGGTGATCGGATTGACGATGTTCGCCCGGCTCACGCGACCGCGGATGCTGTCGGCGAGGCTGACCTCGACCTTTTCACCCCGGTAGATGACCGTCTTCGTGATGCCCTGCGTCGTACCGCAGTCGTGCATGGTCACCACCACGTTCTGCGCCACGTCGGCCAGCTTGCGGGTGAGGTAGCCCGAGTCGGCGGTCTTCAGAGCCGTGTCGGCCAGACCCTTGCGGGCACCGTGCGTCGAGCTGAAGTACTCGAGCACCGTGAGGCCTTCGCGGAAGTTCGCCTTGATCGGCGTCTCGATGATCTTGCCCGACGGCTTCGCCATCAGGCCACGCATGCCGGCCAGCTGCCGGATCTGCTCCACGCCGCCTCGGGCGCCGGAGTGGGCCATCAGATAGATCGGATTCACATAGCCGGCCCGCCGCGTCTCCTTGGCGTCGGTGTCCTGCTCGAGTTCCGCCATCATCTCCTTCGTGATCTGCTCGCGGGCATGCGTCCAGGCGTCGAGCACCGAGTTGTATCGCTCACCGTCGGTGATCACGCCCTTCTGGTACCGCTTGAGGATCTTCATGACCTCCTTCTCGGCGTCACCGATGATCCGCGACTTGTTCACCGGCGTGATCAGGTCGTCGGTGGCGAACGAGAGGCCGCTCTTCGTGCTCCAGCCGAAGCCCACGCGATTCATGTCGTCGAGCAGGTCGATCGTGCGGCGACGGCCCAGCGTCTGGTAGCAGTCGGAGATGACACGCGCCAGTTCGCTCGACCGCATCGGGATGTTGTAGAAGAGCATCCCTTCCGGCAGGATCGAGTTGAAGATCACACGGCCCACCGTCGTCTCGATGACGGCGCCCGGCTTGCCCAGGGCCTCGACGTCGGTCTTGAGTCGCCGCTGCCCGGGGAGCTTCACCTTGATCTTCGCGTGGGTGTCGACCTTGCCCAGTGAGTGGGCGATCTCGACCTCCTCGAAGTTCTTGAACACCATCCCTTCGCCCTTGCGGCCGGGGATCAGCATCGTGAGGTAGTAGCAGCCCATCACCACGTCCTGCGAGGGCGAGATGATCGGCGCGCCGTTGGCCGGGCTGAAGATGTTGTTCGTCGACAGCATCAGGGTGTGGGCCTCGACCTGCGCCTCGATCGAGAGCGGCAGGTGCACGGCCATCTGGTCGCCGTCGAAGTCGGCGTTGAAGCCCTTGCAGACGAGCGGATGGAGCTTGATGGCATTGCCTTCGACGAGCACCGGCTCGAAGGCCTGGATGCCCATGCGGTGCAGCGTGGGAGCGCGATTGAGGAGCACCGGGTGATTGCGGATCACCTCCTCGAGGATGTCCCACACCTCGGCGTCCTTCCGCTCGAGCATCTTCTTGGCGCTCTTGATCGTGTCGGCGTGGCCGAGTTCCTTGAGCCGCCGGATGATGAACGGCTGGTAGAGCTCGAGCGCGATCTTCTTCGGCAGGCCGCACTGGTGGAGCCGGAGCGTCGGGCCGACCACGATCACCGACCGGGCCGAGTAATCGACTCGCTTGCCGAGCAGGTTCTCGCGGAACCGGCCCTGCTTGCCCTTGATCATGTCCGTGAGACTCTTGAGCGGACGGTTGCTCGAGGCGAGCACCGGCCGCTTGCAGCGGTTGTTGTCGAAGAGCGCGTCGACCGACTGCTGCAGCATCCGCTTCTCGTTGCGGATGATCACCTCGGGCGCATTGAGATCGACGAGCTTCTTGAGCCGGTTGTTCCGGTTGATGATCCGGCGGTAGAGGTCGTTGAGGTCGCTCGTGGCGAAGTTACCGCTGTCGAGCATCACGAGCGGCCGCAGGTCCGGCGGGATCACGGGGATCACGTCGAGCACCATCCACTCGGGCTTGTTCTCGCTGTCGCGGATCGCCTCGACGATCTTCAGCCGATTGACGAGATCCTTCTTCTTCTGCTTCGAGTTGGTGGTCGCCAGCTCTTCACGGAGCTCCTTGGAGAGCCGCACGAGGTCGAGCGACAGAAGGAGCTTGCGGACCGCTTCCGCGCCCATCTCGGCGTCGAAGCTGCCGTCGCCGTAGGTGGCCCGGGCCTCGCGGAACTCCTCCTCGGTGAGCAGCTGCTGCTTCTTGAGGGGCGTGTCCTTCGGGTCGAGAACGACGTAGTCCTGGAAGTAGATCACCTTCTCGAGGCTCGACGTCTTCATGTCGAGCAGCGCGCCGAGCCGGCTCGGCATCGCCTTGAAGAACCAGATGTGCACGACGGGCGCGGCCAGTTCGATGTGGCCCATCCGCTTCCGCCGCACGCGACTGTGGGTGACCTTCACGCCGCAGCGATCGCAGATCATCCCCTTGTACTTCATCCCGCGGTACTTGCCGCAGGAGCACTCCCAGTCCTTCTCGGGTCCGAAGATCTTCTCGCACATCAGACCGTCCTTTTCGGGACGGTAGGTGCGGTAGTTGATCGTCTCAGGCTTCTTCACCTCGCCGAACGACCAGCTGCGAATGTCGTGCGGACGGGCCAGGCTGATCTTGACGGCCGAGTAGTCGTTGACGCGATCGTAGGTAGCTTCACCGATGCTCACGGGTCAGATCCTCCTCTTTTCCAGTTGCATATTCAGAGCCAGACCACGGATTTCGTTGGTGAGCACGTCGAAGCTGGCGGGCGTGCCGGCCTCGAGCGTGTTCTCCCCCTTCACCATGCTCTCGTAGATCTTCGTCCGCCCCTCCACGTCGTCGCTCTTCACGGTGAGGAGCTCCTGGAGGATGTAGGCGGCACCGTAGGCCTCGAGCGCCCACACTTCCATTTCGCCGAACCGCTGGCCGCCGAACCGAGCCTTGCCGCCGAGCGGCTGCTGCGTGATGAGCGAGTAGGGTCCGGTCGAGCGGGCATGCACCTTGTCGTCGACGAGGTGGTGGAGCTTCAGCATGTAGATGTAGCCCACCGTCGTCTCCTGCTCGAGCGGCTCGCCCGTGCGGCCGTCGTGGAGCTGTGCCTTGCCGTGCTTCGGCAGTCCGGCGTCGGCCAGCAGCTTGTTGATGTCTTCCTCGCTCGCCCCGTCGAACACGGGCGTGATTGCCTGGAAGCCGAGCAGCTTGCCGGCCCAGCCAAGATGCGTTTCCAGAATCTGACCGACGTTCATGCGGCTCGGAACGCCCAGCGGATTGAGCAGGATCTGCACCGGCGTGCCGTCGGCGAGGAACGGCATGTCTTCCTTGGGCAGGATCTTGGCGATCACGCCCTTGTTGCCGTGGCGACCGGCCATCTTGTCGCCCACGGAGATGACCCGCTTGGCGGCGACGTAGACCTTCACCATCTGGAGCACGCCGGGCCGCAGCTCGTCGCCCCGCTTCATGCTGTTGAGGCGACGGTCGCGGGCATCGATCGCATCCTCGACCGCGGGCCACATGGTCTTGACCAGCTTTTCGACGTCGGCCTTGCGCTGCGGCGAACGGAGATCTAGCTCGTCGGGCTTGAACTGGGCGGCCCGCTCAGCCACGACCTTGTGATCCTGGTTCCGCACCAGCGGGCTGCCATCGGCAGCCGTGAGCGGCTTCTGGATCACCTTCTCGACCTCGGACACAAGGGCCCCGAAGGCCTCGGCAATCCGCAGGTTGCCCTCGCTCTCGGCCTCCTTGAGCTGCTTTTGGAACTCCCGCCGCTCCTCCTCCGAGAGGCTCATCTGTCGCGAGAACTTCTCGGTGGCGGTGACGATGCCCTCCACGCCCGACGGCACTTCCAGCGAGTCGTTCTTCACGTCCTCGCCGGCCCGACCGAAGATCGCGTGCAGCAGCTTCTCTTCAGGCGTCAGCTCCGTCTTGCTCTTGGGCGAAACCTTGCCGACGAGGATGTCGCCCGGCCGCACGTACGTGCCGATGCGGACGATGCCACTCTCGTCGAGGTTGTGCAGGGCCCGCTCGCCCACGTTGGGGATATCGCGGGTGAACTCCTCACGACCGAGCTTGGTGTCGCGGATCTCGATGTCGTACTCCTCGATGTGAATCGAGGTGTAGACGTCGTCTTCCACCAGCTCCTCGCTGATGATGATCGCGTCCTCGAAGTTGAATCCGTCCCAGGCCATGAAGCCCACGAGCACGTTGCGGCCCAGGGCCAGCTCACCCTTGTAGGTCGCGGCGCCGTCGGCGAGCACCTCGCCCTTTTCCACCTTCTGGCCGATCTGCACGATCGGCTTTTGGTTCTGGCAGGTCCGCTCATTGAGACCGACGTACTTCCGCAGTTTGTAGGTCTCGACCGGGCCGGAACCCGAGGCCGGGCCGACCTCGATCGTTTCGGCATCGACGTAGGTCACCACGCCCTTGCGGGCCGCCCGGACGATGAGGCCCGAGTTGGCAGCGACGTCCCGCTCCATGCCCGTTCCCACGATCGGCGGCTCCGTCACGAGCAGCGGCACGGCCTGCCGCTGCATGTTGGAACCCATGAGCGCGCGATTGGCGTCGTCGTGCTCGAGGAAGGGAATGAGGCCGGCCGACACGCCCACCATCTGACTGGGAGCCACGTCGATGTATTCGATGTTCTCGGCGGGCACGAGCACGAAGTCGCCGCGGTAGCGGGCGATGATGGTCTCGCCCACGAGCTTGCCGTCCACGACCGTCGCGTCGGCCGGAGCCAGATGCGCCTCGTGTTCTTCGTCGGCCCGCAGCCAGACGACGTCGTCGGTGAGCTTGCTCTTCGACACCTTCCGATACGGCGTCACCAGGAAGCCGTAGGAGTCGACGCCCGAATAGATCGCCATGCTGGAGATCAGACCGATGTTCGTGCCTTCCGGCGTTTCGATCGGACAGATCCGGCCGTAGTGCGAGATGTGCACGTCGCGGACCTCGAAGCCGGCCCGCTTGCGATTGAGGCCGCCGGGACCAAGGGCCGACAGCCGCCGCTCGTGCGTGAGCATGGAGAGCGGATTCGTCTGGTCGACCACCTGCGAGAGCTCGCCGCGGCCGAAGAAATATTCGATGGCCGCCGAGATGCTCTTGGGGTTGATCAGCGTCCGCGGCGACATCTCCGCCACGTCCTTGAGACTCATCCGCTCCTGCACCGTGCGCCGGAGCTTGAGGAAGCCCTTCCGCAGCTCGTCGCTCGCCAGCTCGTCGATCGTCCGCAGCCGCCGGTTGCCGAGGTGGTCGATGTCGTCGACCTCGACCTCGCCCTCACCGTCACTGAGCTGCAGCATGTACCTGATCGCGGCGATCAGGTCTTCGGCCCGGAGTGTCATCTCCGTCTCGGGCACGTTGAGGCCGAGCTTCCGGTTGATGCGGAAGCGGCCCACGCGGCCGAGCCGGTAACGGTTGGCGTCGTTGAACTTCTCGTCGAACAGCGCCCGGGCCTTGTCGAGCGCGGGGGGATTGCCCGGCCGGAGCCGCTGGTAGATCCGCACGAGCGCGTCTTCGTGGCTCGGCGAGACGCCGGTCCGCCGCCGCGACTCTTCGGCGTCCTCACGAAGGCTGTTCATGATGAGGGGCAGCTTCTGCTCCTGCATCACCTCGACGGCCTTGAGGCCCGACGTCGAAATCAGCTCGGCCTGATCGTGCGTGATCTTGCAGCCGGCATCGACGATGATCTCGCCGACCCGCTCGCTGCCCTTCGGGTAGACAATGTCGTCGACCGCGATCTTGCCCTCGAGCTTCGGCACGCTCCGCGCACCGACAACCTTCTCGATCGTCGTCTTGTAGAAGAGCTTGAGGATCTCGGAATCCCGGGCGTACTTCGGATCCATGGCGCGAAGGAGCGTCAGCGCCGAGAACTTGCCGCTCTGGTCGATGCGAACCTGGAGCGTGTCCTTCTTCGAGACGTTCAGTTCGATCCAGCTGCCGCGCTCCGGAATGATGCGGCAGTTGTGCGTCTTGCGGTCGGCCGACTCCGTGTCGGCGACAAAGTCGATGCCCGGCGAACGGTGGAGCTGGCTCACGACCACCCGCTCGGCACCGTTGATGATGAACTCACCACCGCCGAGCATGATCGGGATGTCGCCGAGATAGACCTCTTCCTCGATCGGCTGCTCACGGGTGAGCCGCAGCCACACGCGGAGCGGCCGCCCGTAGGTCAGCCGCAACTGACGGCACTCATCTGGATCGTAGCGCGGCTTGCCAAGCTCATAGCGCAGGTACTCGAGCTTGACCGTGCGGTCGTAGCTCTCGATCGGAAAGATCTCCCGCAGCACGCCCTCGATGCCGTGATCCTTCCGCTTCTGCGGCGGCACGTCGTACTGCAGAAACGCGTCGTAGAACCTGGTCTGGATCTCAGTCAGGTCGGGGATGTGATGACTGGCGCGGCGACTGCCGAAATGACGAACCTCGGTGGGCTGAAGGCGGCGGACGGCGCGGGTTGCCATGTAGAAAAGGCTCCTAAAGCGTTGCGATGGCAGGGGCGACTGCTGGCGCGAGACTGGCGGCGTGGCTCGCTCTTCGCGCCGACGACTGACGACCGTTCAGTCGACACGACAGGAAACGAACCCGAACAAACGACAAGCACGTTCGACCGCAGGCGGCACGACCTGGGAAGAACAGGGAGGGCTGGGAAACCGGGAACAGAGAGACAGGGCAGGCAAGCGAACCGCAAATACTATACCGTTTCCAGACAAACCCGCCAGCCTCCCGCCCAAACGGGCGGGAAGGCGGGGGATTGAACGGACGCGGCAGCGAGGCGGGCTACTTGATCGACACCTTCGCCTTGGCTTCCTCGAGCTCCTTCTTGAGCTTCTCGGCGTCGGCCTTCGAGATGCCTTCCTTCACCTTGGCAGGGCAGGCCTCGACCATGTCCTTGGCCTCCTTCAGGCCAAGGCCGGTCGCAGCGCGGACCACCTTGATGACGCCGATCTTGTTGTCGCCGAAGTTCTCGAGGATCACGTCGAACTCGGTCTTCTCGGCGGCAGCTTCGCCACCGCCACCAGCGGCACCGCCGCCGGCTGCGGGAGCAGCCATCATCACGGCGCCGCCAGCGGCGGGCTTGATGCCGTGGACTTCGTCGAGGTAGTCGGACAGCTCCTTCGCAGCCTTGAGCGTCAGACCGACGATCTTGTCGCCGAGTTCCTTGGTCTCGTTGGAGAATTCACGGGTTGCTTCAGCCGTTGCCATCGCTCGAGGTCCTTTCCCTTCGAAAAAATGCTGTCGCCGGATGACGGCGACAGCGGTAAAGTGGTGTGGTTTGTGGTTGCGGAGTGCCTGGGGACCGTATCGGCCCGCCCTGCGGCGAGCCTTCCTTCATACCATGTGATTCGTCGGAGTGAAGCCCGCCCCGGAAAATTCCGGGCGCCAGCCACTCAGGCGGCCGAATCCGCCTCGCCGCCGGCCTTTTCCAGGTCGTCGGCCCGCTGCGAAATCTGGCCAGCCAGGGTGCCACCGGCAGAAACAATCTGCCCGGCGAGTGTGCCCGCCAGCGACGAAATCTGTCCGGAGAGGATCGACAGCTGCTCGACCCGCGTGGGCCACTTGGCGACCTTTTTGACGTCGCCGGCATCGAGACGGGCGCCGTCAAGGGCGCCGCCGCGACACTCGAAGCCATCAAAGTCCTTCACGCCCGAGAGGCGGTCGAGCTCCTTCGCAAGATCGACGACATCGTCGCCGCCCCAGGCGATCGCCAGCATGCCTTCGGCCTCCTCGAGCGCGGGCTCGAGTGGCGTGCCGAGCATGGCGCGGCGGGCCAGGCTGTTCTTGACGAGCTGCAGACTGATCCGCTTCTTCCGCAATGCCTGGCGGAGCTGCGTGGTCTTTTGGGCATCGAGCCTGCCAAGGCTCACGACGATCACCTCACCGACGCCCTGCAGGCGGCCCTTGAGGTCGTCGACCAGCATGTTTTTGATGAGCTTGCTCATGAGTGGGAACTTTCAGCGTGAGATTCGTGGAGGTGTCAGGCGGCGACCATGATGCCGGGGGTCATCGTGCCGCAAATCGAGATGCTCTTCACGTACTGGCCACGCACGCTCGACGGCTGCAGGGACAGGATGTGATCGATGAATGCCCGGACGTTGTCGGCGAGCTTCCCCGAATCGAAGCTGAACTTGCCGACTACGGCGTGCACGATGCCCGTGGGGTCGTTGCGAAACTCGACCTTGCCGGCCTTGTACTCGCTCACCGTCTTCTTGATGTCGGCCGTGACCGTTCCGGCACGCGGGCTGGGCATCAGGCCACGGGGGCCGAGCACTTTGCCGAGCGGGCCCACGAGGCCCATCATGTCGGGCGCGGCGATACAGACGTCGAAGTCGGTCCAGCCCTCCTTGATTTTCTTGGCGAGATCGTCGGCACCGACCTCTTCGGCACCAGCCGCCTTCGCGTCGTCGGCCAGGTTGCCCTTGGCGAACACGACCACCCGCTTGGACTTGCCGATGCCGTGAGGCAGCACGATCGAGCCGCGGATGATCTGATCCGCCTGCTTCGGGTCGATACCCAGACGCATGTGGATCTCGACCGTCTGGTCGAACTTGGTCGGCGGAAACTTCTTCAGGGCCTCAATGGCCTCGGCAAGAGACAGCGGGGCCTCGGTCTGCGGCTTCACGGCGAGCATGGCCCGCATGCGCTTGGTGCTGGCGACGGTCATGAGTCAGGGTCTTTCGCGGAATGAATGGAACGTGAACGGAGATCGGAGGGCTCAGCCCTCCACGGTGATGCCCATGCTGCGGGCAGTGCCTTCGACCATGCGGCGGGCATGCTCGCCGTCACGGGCGTTGAGGTCGGCCCCCTTGAGCCGCACGATCTCATCGACCTGCGCCTTGGTGACCTTGCCGACCTTGTCGCGGTTCGGCACGCCCGACCCCTTGGCCAGACCGGCAGCCTTTTTCAAAAGGGCCGCGGCCGGCGGGCTCTTCGTGATGAAGTCGAACGAGCGATCGTTGTAGACGGTGACCACCACCGGGATCGGCATGCCGGCCGCCTCACGGGTGCGATCGTTGAACTGCTGGACGAACTGGCCGAGGTTGATGCCAAACCGGCCGAGCGAGGTGCCCACCGGCGGCGCCGGAGTGGCCTGACCACCGGGCACCTGGAATTTCGCCTGTCCAACCATCTGTTTCGCCATTGCAGCAATCCTCTTGTCTGTGCGTCGCTGGGTGTCGGTTTCAGACCGATTCGATCTGCCAGTATTCGATATCCACCGGGGTCGAGCGGCCGAAGATGCTGAGCATCACCGTCACGCGGCCGTTGGCCTCGTCGATCTGCTCGACTTCGCCCTCGAAGTTCTCGAAGGTGCCCTCGTTGATCTTCACGCGGTCACCCTTCTTGAAGTTGATCTTGAGCCGCGGAGTCTCGGCGGTCTTCTCCTCGGCCTTGTTGAGCAGCTTGGCCACGTCCTGCGGGAGCATGGGGCTCGGCCGGCCGGCGGAGCCGGTGAAGTCACCGATGCCGCCGGTCTCCCGCACGAGGTACCAGGTCTCGTCGTTCAAGATCATGTTCACCAGGATGTATCCCGGATAGAGCTTGCGAGAAACGACGCGTTTTTTGCCCCCTTTGAACTCCGTCACCTGCTCCTTCGGCACGACGACGTCGCCGAAGAACCGGTCGAGGCCCTGGAGCGAAATCCGGCGGAGGAGGGTCTCGCGGATCGAATCCTCCCGGTTGCTCTGCACCTTGAGGATGTACCACTGCTTGTCACCCACCGCAGCCGCGGCCGCAGCTTCGGCAGCGACCTCGACAGGCGTGGCGTTTTCGTCACCGGCGAACGGATCCTCGAGCTCGGCGGGAGTGCCGTCGTCGTCGTCCTCGGCGTCGTTCACCACCGGCGGCACAGCATCGGCGGGGGCTCCGTCAGCCGAGTGCGACCGCGGCAGGTCGGTAGCTTCGGCAGCCGCCTGCTCACCGCCCATCGAATCGTCGAATGTTGCAGTCATATCGCTATTCCGGTCGTCAGGTGATCTGGAGCACGTACCGCAGGATGAACCACCAAAAGAGATCGTACCCAGCCAGAATCGCCGCCAACGCGAAGATCAAAAAGATAATCACGGCAGAGCTGCGGGCCACCTCGCCCCCGCTCGGCCACGACACCTTCGCCATTTCCGCCTCGACCGAGATCAGGAAGTCGGCAAACCGCGGGACATTGACCAGCCGGTAGCAGAACCAGAGCCCCGCCGCGAGCAACAGGCCCGGCACCAAAAACCGCACCACCCCGATGTCGCCGAACGCCGAGAGGCCCGACGCCGCATCGGCCGGGAGATCGCCGGCCGGGAGCGCAGCGGTGCCCGCGAACCAGAGCGGCAGCAGTTGGGCGAGTCGCCATACACCGATCCCGATGATCAAGGCCAGGGCGGCGAACGTCAGCTGACGCGCCAGCCGCCCCTGCGTGGGCTTGTAGACCGAGGCGCTGAGGAGCTCTCCCCAGACACTGCCGCCGCGGACGTGATTCTCTTGTGTGCTTGCCATCATGCGCTCCGTCGCCGGACTGCCCGCCCGCGGGGCCACGGCGCGCCTCGTGACGCGCCGCGGCAACTGCGTGCAGGGGCGGCGGGGATCGAACTCGCAACCTCTGGTTTTGGAGACCAGCGCTCTGCCAGTTGAGCTACGCCCCTGTGTTCGCCGGGCTTCGAGGCGACCTCGAAGCCCGGCTTGTTTTTACCTACCGTCCGAGGCCGGGCCCCCGGACTCATTTCTCCATTCCTCCGGGGCTGGAACCCCGGACATATTCAGTCGAGGATCTTGGTCACGACACCCGAGCCGACGGTCTTGCCGCCTTCGCGAATGGCGAAGCGAACACCGTCGTCCATGGCGATCGGCACCATCAGCTCGACCTCCATCTTCACGTTGTCGCCCGGCGAGCACATCTCGACGCCGCCGAGCAGCTTGGTCGAGCCGGTCACGTCGGTCGTGCGGAAGTAGAACTGCGGGCGGTAGCCGGCGAAGAACGGCGTGTGACGGCCACCCTCCTCCTTCGACAGCACGTAGACCTCGCACTCGAACTTCTTGTGGGGCTTGATCGACCCCGGCTTGGCGAGCACCTGACCCCGCTCGATGCCGTCGCGGGCCACGCCGCGGAGCAGGCAGCCGACGTTGTCGCCGGCCTGTCCGCTGTCGAGCACCTTCTTGAACATCTCGACGCCGGTGACCGTCGTCTTCTCGGCCTTGTCCTTGAGGCCGATGATCTCGACTTCGTCGCCCACCTTCACCATGCCACGCTCGATACGACCCGTGGCCACCGTGCCACGGCCTTCGATCGAGAACACGTCCTCGATGGCCATCAGGAACGGCTTGTCGAGCTCGCGAACCGGCTCGGGGATGTAGGCGTCGACCGCGTCGAGCAGCTCGGCGATGCACTTGTTCTTGGCCGGATCCGCCGGGCTGTCGTAGGCCGGCTTGCCGGCCCCGCGGACGATCGGCACCTCGTCGCCGGGGAAGCCGTACTTCGTCAGCAATTCCCGGATCTCCATCT
>JAPOJV010000222.1 GCA_029978085.1 bacterium | reverse complement strand
TGTGCGGTTGGAGGCATGAATGCCGAACGACCAGCTAATCCGCAGGAGGTTGGCGTAGCCGGATGGAAGTAGCTCGGGTCTGTGGTGTTTTGGCCGTGGGCCACATGCGGAGCATGTGGACTACGGCGCCGTAGTCCGCACACTCCGTGTGCGGTTGGAGGCATGAATGCCGAACGACCAGCTATTCCGCAGGAGGCGTGCGGGCCTGCTCGCCCCCCACGATCGGCTCCGGCCGCAGGTACACCGTGTACTCATCGTCACTCAGCCCGGCCTTGCGTGGGTTGTCGGCGATGTACAGCCGCCAGGCTTCCAGGCCGCGCAGGTTTCGCAGCACGCGGTCGTAGTATTCAGCCTGCCAGAAGCGGCCGCGCAGACCGAGGGCGCGATGAATTCGCGTCGCCGCATATCGCTTCCACGAACTGCACTGCTGCCGCATCGTGCCTGCAGCCGCAAATCCGGCCAGCACATGCACGTGGTTGGGCATCACGACGAACGCATCGAGATCGTACTGCATGCCGTCACCGTAGCGCAGCGCATCGACGACATGCTGCCGCAGCGATGGTTCTCGCAGCACACATGCCCCGTGGCAGGCATCAAGCGAGTCGTGCCACGCTCGGGCGCACTCGCGAGTGAACTCAGTGCGGTCCTGCGGGCTCAGCCGGGCGAGCGAGTCGGCGTCGCGGGTGTCGCTGGACGCAATTCCGTGCTCTCGCAGCCATGTGGCCCGCCGGGCCGACAATTCGAGGCAGGTCTGCCGTGGGAGTGAGTCCGCCGTGCGGAACGTGATGAAGTAGCAGGCGTGCGGCTGCTCCCAGTGGGGCAGTCTGCCGTGGGAGACGGTAGTAGGAATCTCGGGCGTGAAGAAGTGGTAGTGCATGACTCGCTTTCAGTGGACGCGCGGCCTCTGAGTAAGAAAACGAGAAATGAGGTACCCAGGGGCAAAATTCCGAAAAAGTTTTGTCGGCCGGGCGTAGCCGGAGGGAAGTAGCTCGGGTGTGTGGTGTTTTGACCGTGGGCCACATGCGGAGCATGTGGACTACGGCGCCGTAGTCCGCACACTCCGTGTGCGGTTGGAGGCATGAACGCCGAGCGACCGGCTATTCCGCAGCGGCCGGGCTTCGCAACGGGCCTACGGCTTCGCTGGCTCGGCAGGCTTCTTCGGGTCGAACGTGATCGACGCGGAGTTGATGCAGTACCGCAGGCCCGTCGGGGGCGGGCCGTCGTTGAACACGTGGCCGAGGTGGGCGCCGCAGCGGCGGCAGGTCACCTCCGTGCGGATCATGAAGTGCGAGCGGTCTTCGTGTTCGGCGACCGTCTTGCCCTTCACGCCGTCGATCGGCGCGTTGAAGCTCGGCCAGCCGCAGCCCGAATGAAACTTCTCGCCCGAACTGAAGAGCGGCTCGCCGCAGCAGATGCAGCGGTAGGTGCCGGCCGTTTCCGTGTCGGTGTACTTGCCGGTGAAGGCCCGCTCCGTGCCCTTCTTTCGGGCCACCTCGAACTGCAGCGGGCTGAGCCGCCTCCGCCACTCCTCGTCGGTCTTTGGCAGGTCGTCGTCGGCAATGCGGCCGGCGATGGCGGGATTGATCGCGGGATCGGCGGGGTCCATGGGCGTGGGTCCAGGGGGGGTGGCGAGGGCGGTGGCGGCGAGCAGCAGGACGGCTGCCGTTCCGCAGGCGAGCGTGGCGTGAAGTGATCCGACGTGTGGTGACATGGGCGAATGTCTCCGATTCACTTGCGGGGGTCGGGCAGCTTCTTGGGCTCGTAAGGATGGTTCCGTTTCCGGAGTACCTCGGCCTTCGTGATTTTATCCGGGTTTACACCGGGAACAGGCCGGCCCTCCGGGTCCTGCGTGCGGATCAGCCGCGGCAGCACGTCGAAGCCCTCGATCACGCGGCCAAACACGGTGTGCTTGCCGTCAAGGTGGTCGGTGGGGCGAAACGTCAGGAAAAACTGTGAGCCGCCCGTGTCGGGGCCGGCGTGGGCCATCGAGAGCGTCCCCAGAAAATGCTTCCGGGCCCCGGGCTCGTTCACCTCGCACGGGATCGCGTAGCCCGGGCCGCCGCGGCCGCTGCCGGTGGGGTCGCCCCCTTGGGCCATGAACCCGCCGATCACGCGGTGGAACGGCGTTCCATTATAGAAGCCCTTGTCCACGAGGCTGATGAAGTTGGCCACGGTGTTGGGGGCGTCGTTCTCGAACAGCTCGACGACGAGGTCGCCTGCCGTCGTCGAGATCTTCACTCGCGGCAGGTCGTCGGCTGCGGCGTCGGCTTTCCGCTTGGCCTGTTCGGCCTCGATCTTCGGACCTTCGCGGTCGATTGCCTCGGCGAGTTCGGCGGTGCGGGCCTGCGGGGCGCCCGCCGCCGTCGCCTTGGCAAGAAACGATTTGGCGGCGTCCAGTTCAGAGGCCACGAGCGCGGCAGAGGCGGCCATGAGCAGCGTCGAGTCGTCGGCGGCTCCGACTTGCTCGAGCCGCGTGGCGGCGGCGAGGGCCCGCTGCGGGTCGTCGCTCTGGAGCGAGGTGGCGATTACGGCGCCGCAGATCTCGCGGGCACCGGCGTGCTTCGGGTCGGCGGCCGCGAGCTGGAAGGCGGCCTCTTCGAGTCGCTCCGCGCCGGCTTGGGCTTTTTGGCGGGTCTCCTCGAAGCGGGTCTCGAGGGCGGGCTTGTCGGCGCCGGGCTGGTGATACTTGGCCTGCAGCACGGCCAGTTCGCCCACGAGCTTTTTCATCTCGTTGCTGACGGCGTCGAATTCGGCTGCGGCTTGCTTGGGGTCGAGCTTCGCAGTGGCGGCCGGGTCCGCAGCGGGGGCGGCGAGGGCCAAGCTGGCGACGGCTACCGGGAGGGCGGCGAGCCAGGAGGTGCGGGGGTGGGTGCAGCGGTGCATGCGCGGGCTCCGGGGAGGAAGGCCCATGTTACACGGTTGGACGGTTCAGTAGCCCGGTCACGCCG
>JAPOJV010000162.1 GCA_029978085.1 bacterium | reverse complement strand
GCGGCGGCGGGAACCACCGGGGGGGAAGAGGCCGCGAGTCGCCGTCTCTCACGGCACGGTCACGTTTACGCCGGCGGAGTTGAACACGTTCGCCGCCTCGGTTCCGGGAGCGCCGCGCACCGTAAAGGTCTCCGTAATCCGGAGGTCACCACTCAGCGGAGCTCCCTCCAGCCGGATGGCGATGCCGGCTGCGTTGGGCACCTCTGACACGAGCGAGGCAAGCGTTACGTTGAGCGAGGCATCATCCGCCTGCGTCTGGAACGCCGCCAGCGTGTCGGACTGCGATGACAGTCCGCTTGTGCCTTGAATGGTGATGTTGGTCCCGGTGTCATTCCCGTTGCTGAAAAAGCTCTGGGCCACAGAGTCGACGACTACGAGGTTGTCGAACACGATCGAGGTTCCACTGTTCGCCTCGATCTCGACGCCCTGGTCCGTCGGGGCTTGGATGGTGGCCTGTCCGATGCCGACCTGCGAATCCGTGTTGCTGCTCACGAGGATCGCGGACAAGGCATTGGAGCCCACGTCGACGATCTGCAGCGGCTGGCTGAACACCGTGTTGCGGACGAGTGGAGTGTCCAGAGGGTCCACGGTGCGATTCACGTTGACGAAGCCGTCGTTCATGCCTTGCACAAGAACCGCCTCCCCGCTGGCTCCGGTTCCGGAAATGGTGCCCTGGAAATTTACCGTCGGGCTTCCGCCATCGACGATCAGACCCCGGCCCGAGTTCTGGACGAGCATGTTCGTCAGGTTCGCCGTGCCTGACACGTTCGTCAGCGCCACGCCCACCTGCGTCGCTCCCGCGGTGACGACGACATCGTTGACGAAAGCTTGGCCAGTCAGCGAACTGTCCGCGGTGATCGCGGTCAGGCTGCTGCCTGTCGCGTTGATCAGTAGATGATCCACGACCGCGCCATTGCGAAGGGTGATGGCATCGCCATTGCTGGTAAGCACGGGATAGGGCGCGCCAGTCACGGTCGTGAAGAATTGCTTGTAGCCGCAACTCGCTGTGTTCAACGCGAGCGTAGATCCCTCGCCGACGAGGATTTGGTTGTCGGCCTGGAACTGCCAGGCGGCGTCGTAGGGCGAGGTCGCGCTGTTGCCCGTATGGACGTAGATGATGTCATAGGGATTGACGGCGAGCTGCATGGCGCCTGGCTGCTCTGGGTCTGCGGAATCGAGTTGACGTACGGGGGAGGTTACCGACCCACTACCCCTGGCGGGAGCGGAATTATCGACATGGATCACGTTCCACGCCTGGCCATTCTCCGGGTTGATCGCCACGATCGGTGTCTGATGGGCACGCACGATGTGCTCGTTCCGCATCATCGGCTGCTCCATCTGGTCGGGCACGTTCCGTCGCCGGCTGCCCCCCATGCGGTAGGTGAGTCGGGCAAAGCCGGTCCAGTCGAAGTAGCTGTCGTTGTTGGCCTGGAGCGAGAAGTCCCAGTTGTTGAGGAACGTCATGTCGAGACGGGTGTAGACGCCGCCGAACCAGGGCACGACGTCCTTGCCGGCCTGTGTGCCGTTCTGCCAGTCATAGCGGGCGTTGCCCAGGGCGTAGCCGCCGACGCTGATCATGCCCGCCCAGTCGGAGAGGCCCGGAATGTAAGCGCCCACCTCGAGATCGGCTCCCGTGAGCGCGGTGTCGAGGCCGTATTGGCAGAGGAGATTATTGCCGACGAAGCCGTACCCCGGTGCGCCGACCGTGTAGGCCGTGGTGCCGACGGGGATGTAGCCGTTTGACCGCAGGTTGCCATAGTTGGTCAGCCACTCCGCGCTCACGCCCACCTGGTTGTACGAGTGGCCGAACTGGCCGTATGTGTTCGTGCCGGGAGCGCCGGAGGTCGGGTATTGGTTCTGATCGCCGTCGTAGTCCCAGTACACGCCGATGCCGAGAAGCGTGCCGCCGAGAAACTGCTTGCGGACGGCGCCGACGTTGGAGAAGAAGCCGCCATATTCGGAGAGGTGGCCGCGGAGATCGGCCGCCCAGAAGCCGCCGAGGTCGTCCTCGGCCATGGGGATGAACCCGCCGAGGGTCATGTAGCTGCCGTTGTAGCCGAGCCCGCGATCAGCGGCATTGATGCCGTAGTAGAGCCAGCCCGGGTTCGTGCCATCGAGCACGCCGATCTGACCGAGGGCCTGATTGACGAGGCCGCCGGACGGTGCCATCGCCGTCTGGCCCATCTGGGCGTAGGCTGCAGGCGGCATCGCAGCCAGAGCGACGACCGTCAGTGTCAACATCACCACGCCGTGCAAGGTTCTCATGATCGACCGTGTCATGTTGTTTGAGGGTGTGGTGTGAACGTGCCGCCCGAGCCAGCGTCCCGTGGGCGATGGTCAGGGCAGCGTTGGCGCATCGGGCGGCAGGTCCGGCACGAGTGCAGCATTGAAGTTTGGCCGGGAGATGGCTGGTGAGATCGTGACGCTGGCTCCGCCGTTGAGGTTTTCCAGTTGCAGCTGGCTACCGGCTCCGATCTGGAGCGGAAGCATGGGGGCCGGTGCGGTGAATGTGACGCCGGACAACGTGTCCACGAACGTCGTGGGATCGCCAGCCGTCGTCAGCAGAATGTCTTCGTCACTCGACGTGGTCATGGTGTTCTGCGTGATCAGCGCGTTGATCTGAGAGAGCGACCGGCCGGGAGCGCCGAGGCTTCCATCAAAGACGGCGCTCAAGGTGATCCCGTTGGTCGATGCAGAAATCCGGTTGTCGGTAGCGGTGAAGTCGATGATCGGGATCGAAAGATCGGGAGGTGTGGGTGGCGGGATGATGTCGGGCAGTGGGTTGTTCAGGTCAGCGCTGGCCAGTACCCCTATGCCGATACTAACGCCAGAGATCACCGCCGAGTCGACGAGCGCGTTGTACGAAGAACCGATGGGCAGGAGTCGGGTGTCGGCGGAGATGGAGACGCCATACAGCCCTGTGTTCCTGATGCTCGTGGCAGTGCTCGAAGGATCGTTCGGATCCCTCCGCTCGATCCGGAGATTGCTGTTCAGCACGATTACGCCGCCATCTTCGGCATTTGCGATCTGGCTGCCCTGCAGCCACACTGCTCGCTCAGGGCCGTTCACGTTTGTTGCCGAGATGCCCGCCTTCCCTACCTGGGAGATCGTGGAATCGACCACCTGGATGGATCCGCTTTCGGAACTGATACCGTTGCCGCGGACGTTTGTGATGGTTGAGCGACCCGCGACGAGGGCGGAGTTGTTGGTGGCGGTGCCCGTGAGGGCGATGCCATCACCGGTCGCGTCGGAAATCCGCGAGCCATCGAGCATTTCGAAGCGGGAACTCGTGCCCGACACGACCGCGCCCGTGCCGGCGATGTCACTTACGCGGGAGTCGCTGATCCTGATCGTGGATGAATGGCCGGCGACGGAAATCGCGGGATTGCCCGTCTTGGTGATCACGACTCCAGTAGCAGAAATGGCGGCTGATGAACCGGTCGCTACGAGAGCGGATTCGTTCGTGTCGCGGATTGCAAACGACTGCAGCGTTACGCTCGAGCCGGCACCTGAAGCCACCACCGCGTCGCCGGCGGTGTTGGCAACCGTTCCGCTGGTCAGTTCGATCTTCGAGTTTACGCCCGCGGCATCGACGCCCGTGCCTTTCGTGTCCGTGATGGTCGTGTTCGATCCGGTCAGACTCGCGCCCGAACCCGACACGCGGATGGCTGTTTTCGCGATCGATGTAAATGACGAGCTGGTGAGCGAGACGCGGCCGTCAGTCGCGGCGAGCACCAGTCCGTCGTTGGAGAGATTCGAGAGTCGCACGTTGTCGAGCGTGAACATTCCCGTAGAGTTGGCGATGAAAATTCCCCTCTGTCCTGCTCCGCCATTTCCCGCGATCGTGACGTCTCCAATCGTTGCCGTGTGCGGATCGGCTATGCCGGCTCCGTCCGAGATGCCGATCGCGGAGCCGACGATGCTCAGATGGTTGACCTGCGCTCCCGCCTGGTCAATCGAGATGGCGGCGCCAATCGGGTTGGAGATCACCGGATATGTACTCGACGGCGAGACTGCGAAGAATGCCCGATTGCCGCACGACTCGGTCGGGATAGTGATTCTGCTCCCCTCGCCGATCAGGTACTGATTCATCGCACCAAACGTGAATCCGCCTGGAGGCGTGATGTAGGGCGCGTCGGGTGTGCTGTTGCCCGCGTGGACATAGACGATGTCGTACGCCTCGTTCGTGGGCCGGGTGACGGCCTCCTCGATCGTGGCGAAAGGCGATTCTGCCGACCCGATGCCTCCCGGTTCCGCGGTGTTGTCAACGTGAAACACCTGCCATGGCAAGCCATTTGCGGGGTTAGTTGCCACCTCGGGCGCCTGGTGGGCCCGCACGATGTGCTCGTTGCGCATCATCGGCTGCTCCATCTGGTCGGGCACGTTTCGCCGCCGGCTCACCCCCATGCGGTAGGTGAGCCGGGCGAAGCCGGTCCAGTCGAAGTAGCTGTCGTTGTTGGCCTGGAGCGAGAAGTCCCAGTTGTTGAGGAACGTCATGTCGAGGCGGGTGTACACACCACCGAACCAGGGTACGGCAGCCGTACCATCCGGGAACGAGTAGCGGGCGTTGCCAAGCGCGTAGCCACCCACGCTGATCATGCCGGCCCAGTCGGAGAGCCCCGGAATATAGGCGCCGACCTCGAGGTCGGCGCCGCCAAGGGCGGCGTTGACGCCGTTGACGCAGAGCAGCGAGTTGCCGAGAAACGGGCCGACAAGCTGGGCGGTCGAGCCGAGCGGAATGTAGCCGTTGCTACGGAGATTGCCCCAGTCGGTGAGCCACTCTCCGGAGATGCCCACCTGGTTGTAGGAGTGGCCCCCGGCGAACGTGTAAGTGTTGCCGAGGCCCACCGGAATGACAGTGTCGGAATACTGGTTCTGGTCGCCGTCATAGTCCCAGTACACACCGACGCCGAGCAGCGTGCCGCCGATGAACTGCTTGCGGACGGCACCCACGTTGGAGAAGAAGCCGCCGTATTCGGAGAGGTGGCCGCGGAGGTCAGCCGCCCAGAAGCCGCCGAGGTCGTCCTCGGCCACCGGGACGAACCCGCCCAGCGTCATGTAGCTGCCACGGTATCCAAGGCCGCGGTCAGCGGCGTTGATGCCGTAATACAGCCAGCCGGGTCCGTTGGCGTTGATGTTCTGGAATCCGGTGACGGCGCGATTCACGATCCCGCCCGTCGGAGTCATCGCCGTCTGGCCCATTTGCGCCAAGGCGAGTGACGGAGCCGCTGCTGCTCCCGCAGTGACGAGCGCGAGTGTCAGGGCACGGCGAGCGCGGCGGCGATAGTCCGCGGCGCGGCGCACCACGGACTTGAACCTCGAGGCAGCACGGCCGCTGGGGCGGTTGACGGCGTTGTTGCTCATCCCGGTCGCGTCCCTGACGGTGGCCGGCCATCCGGGCAGGGCAGTCCCCGCGCCGAAAAACCGGCATGATCGTCAGAAGTGATCGACTCACCGCGACCCGATCCATGAGCATTTTCGGTATATCGCCCCGCACCGGAGGGGTTTGCGCAGTCTGCCGCGCTTTACTCGTCGACGCGGAAGCGGCTGACGGTGGCGGTGAGGCCGTCCACCGCTGAGACCATGTGCTGCGAGGCGTCTTTGAACTCGCGGAGGGCGTCGGCGGCGGCGCGGGAGCCGTCGGTGAGTGTGGCCAGGGCCTCGGTGATCTGCTGGGCCCCGGCGGCCTGGGCCTGCATGCCCTCCTTCACATGGTCGAAGCGGTCGGAGAGACCGTGCACCTTGTCGATCACCTCGGCGAACTGGCTGCTGATCCCGGCCACCCGCTCGACGCCCGTCTTCACCTCGGCGGCGAACCGGTCCATCTGGTCCACCCCCGCGTTCACCGCCTGCTGCATCTGCTCCACCAGCCGCTCGATGTCGAGCGTGGCCACGGCCGTCTGATCGGCCAGCCGCCGGATCTCGCGGGCCACCACGATGAAGCCCTGGCCGTATTCGCCCGCCTTCTCCGCCTCGATCGCCGCGTTGATCGAGAGCAGGTTCGTCTGGTCGGCCACCTTCGTGATCGTGGTGATCACCATGTTGATGTCTTCCGCCCGCTGGCGGATGGCGGTGAGCCGCTCGGAGAAGTCGGCCGTCGATTGCTCGAGATGGGCCATCGACTCCCCCACCTCCGCCAGGTTCTCCCGGCCCGCGTCGGCCACGTGGGCCGTCTCGGCTGCCACGCCTGCCACCTCGTGCATCGTGCCCAGCAGTTCCCGGCCCGTCACCGAGATCTGCCGGCTGGCCACGGCTGCCTCGCTCGTGCTCGCCCCGAGCGACGCGATCGCCGACTCCTGCTGCTTGCCGGCGGCGGCCAGCTGCCGGGCGGTCGCATTGAGGTCGAGGCTCGCCTGCTTCACCTGCGACACGATCCCGCGGAGGCTCGTCGTCATCGCGCCCACGTCGCGCAACAACTGGCCCGTCTCGTCACCGCCGCGGATATCGATCGTGCCCGTCAGGTCGCCCTGGGCCACGCGGCGCGACGCCGCCACGGCCCGGCCGATCCGCTTGGTGAGATTGCCCGTGAGCCAGAGCATCAGCCCGAGCATGCCGGCCATGCCGGCCGCGGCGAGCGCGGCTGACATGAGCAGCGGCCACTGAATCCGGCCGACGAGGTCGGCCCGCCGCATCTGCATCACGACGGTCCAGGGGCCGCTCGGCACCTTGGCCGACGCATACAGACTCTCG
>JAPOJV010000120.1 GCA_029978085.1 bacterium | reverse complement strand
CTCGAGGGCAGCGGGCCCGAGTCGCTCACGCTCGCCGCGCTGCGGAAGCGCGTGGAGTGGGGCGACGTGCGGGAGGTGATCATGGGCACGACGCCCAACGTGGAGGGGGACGCCACGGCCCTCGTCGTCGCCCAAAGGCTCGCCGGCCTGCCCGTCGAACTCACTCGCCTCGCCCGCGGCCTGACGGTGGGCGCATCACTCGAACAGGCCAACCGCGACATGCTGGCCGACGCCATCGCCACCCGCCAACGGCTGCCATAACCGGCACCGGCGGTCTGAGCCGAAAAGCGGTATCCTTAAGAAGGTTGCGGCTGGCAGGACCCAGCCCCTTCGAAAGCAAAGGTCATCACGATGCGGATGTCGTTCGGCCAGGAAATGCGGATGGCGCAAAAGCAGGTGCTTGCGCCGCGCATGATCCAGTCGATGGAGATCCTGCAACTGCCGGTGATGGCGCTCGAGGAACGGATCGAGCAGGAGATCCAGAACAACGAGACGCTCGAGGTGGACGAGGCCGGGCAGGAGGCCGGGCCAGGCGAGGCCGCCCCGGTCGGGTCGGAGGCGGAGCCCGTGGTGGCGGAGCGGCCCGTGGACGAGCGGCCGCTGATCGTCGATCAGGAGCATGCGAACCAGGCCGACTTCGAGCGGTCGTACGACTGGTCGGCGGAGTATCCCGACAGCGACGACGACCGGAGCCGGCCGTCGGCCTCGCAGATCGAGCAGGCGGGCGACCGCTACCTCGACGTGATGGCCAACATGGTGGAGCGGCCTGAGACGCTCTCCGACCACCTGCATGAGCAGCTCTCGAACTACGATCTGAGCCCGGCCGTGCGGCAGGCCGCCGACAAGATCATCTACAACCTCGACGCCAACGGGTATCTGCAGCTGCCCCTCGAGGAACTGGTCGACACCGACGCTCCGGAAGGCCAGCCGGCACAGCTCACCCACCTGGAGTCGGCGCTGCGGATCGTGCAGAGCATGGATCCGACCGGCGTCGGCGCCCGCGACCTGCGGGAGTGTCTCCTGCTGCAAATCCCCGCCTCGTCGCCCCACGTCGGCCGGCTGCGGCGACTCGTGAGCGATCACCTCGAGGATCTCGCGGCCAATCGGCTGCCGCTCATCGAACGGCGGACCGGATTCTCGCTCGAAGAGATCGAGCGACTGCGGGAGGAGTTGCATGGCCTGCAGCCGAAGCCCGGGGCCATCTTCACGGCGCCGATCGTGCCTCCGGTGAAGCCCGACGTGTTCGTCGACCAGACCCCCGACGGCTCGTGGAAGGTGCGACTGGAGGACGTTGACCTGCCGAGCCTGCGGATCAGTCCCCTCTACCGGCACATGCTGCTCTCGCCCGACACGGAGCCGGCCACCCGCGAGTACATCAAGCGCAAGGTCAACGCCGCCCAGTGGCTCATCGAGGCCATCGAGCAGCGCCGAAGCACGTTGCTCAAGACCGCCCAGGCGATCGTCGACCATCAGACGCGGTTTCTCACCGAGGGCCCCGAGGCGATCGAGCCCCTGAAGATGCAGCAGATCGCCGACCGGATCGGCATGCACGTGACGACCGTGAGCCGGGCGGTCGATGACAAATGGCTCCAGACTCCCCGCGGCCTCTACCCGCTGCGGCGGTTCTTCGTGGGGGGCACGGTGAGCGCCGATGGCGAGGAGGTGGCCTGGGATGCCGTGCGGCTCAAGCTGCAGGAGATCGTCGATGCCGAGCCGAAGGACAAGCCCTACAGCGACGACGACCTCGTGGACGAGTTGGCCAAGCAGGGCATCACGCTCGCCCGGCGGACGGTGACGAAGTATCGCAAGGCGATGAAGATTCCCAGCTCCCGCCAGCGTCGCGACTGGAAGCTGGCCCGGGCGACGAAGGAGGCCGAACTCCAGGCGGCGCCCGACGAATCGGATGACGACGAGAGCGACGCGTAGTTCGATGCATGGTTCGACGCGTTTCGATGTGGTGCCGGCTCGGGGGCGGCAGAAGTCTCGTCGCGGGACCTCGAAGACTCGGTCCAAATGCTCCTCGAGCTTCCGCCGACCCCCTTCGCCTTCCCCTTCGTTGTTCAAAGAATTGCGCTCGGTGGCAGAGAAGCGTCCCATTCCTCCGGCGCGCCGACTTGTCGGTTTCGACCGCGGCCTCGTAGGCTGCTCGCCATGCGTTGCCCCTTTTGCCGTGCCGACAACGACCGTGTGACCGACTCCCGTGCCGGGGACGATGGCGCCACGATTCGGCGGCGGCGGGAATGCCTCGCGTGTCGTCGCCGGTTCACGACCTACGAGCGGGTGGAGCGACACCTGCTCATGGTGTCGAAGAAGGGGGGCATCCGGGAGCCGTTCGACCGTGACAAGATCAAGCGGGGGCTCGCCAAGGCCTGCTGGAAGCGGCCGGTCACCGAGGACGACATCGAGGGCGTCGTGACGGCCCTCGAAGGGGAGCTCTACGGCACCTACGACGCCGACGTGCCCAGTCGCGTGATCGGTGAGCGGCTGATGGAGCTTCTGCGAACGCTCGACCAGGTGGCCTTCGTGCGGTTCGCGAGCGTCTATCGCGAGTTCAAGGACGTTCGCGATTTCGTCGATGAGCTCGAGCCGATCCTCGCGGAAAGAAAATAGGGACGGGAGCGAATTTCCCTTCCCAGGAGTGGTATGGTCAGCGCGGAGGGACGGAAATCCGCTCCCGTCCCTATTTTCGGCGGTAGTCGCCGCGGGTGCCACCGGTCTTCTCCTCCAATCGCACTGTCTCGACCGTCATGCCCTGGTCGATCGACTTGCACATGTCGTAGATCGTGAGCGCCGCGGCACTGGCGGCGACGAGCGCCTCCATCTCCACGCCCGTCCGCGCGGTGGCCCGCACGACGACCTCCACGAGCACGGCGTCGGCCGCAAAGCCGATCGCGACCTCGACGTTGTCGAGCGGCAGCGGATGGCACAGCGGCACGATGTCGCTCGTCCGCTTGGCGGCCATGATCGCGGCCACCCGGGCCGTCGCGACGGCGTCACCTTTTTCGAGTTCGCCGGCGCGGATGCGGCGGATCGTCTCGGGCTGGGCCGTCAGCCGCGCCGAGGCCCGCGCCGTGCGGAGCGTGACCGGCTTGCCGCCCACGTCGATCATCCGGATGCCGTGCGGGGTCGTGTTCATGGAGATCATCGTAACGCATCAACGCATCACGGGCCGGCACGCGCGAGGCGGGCCGGCCCGTGGCTGGTTTCCGGTCGGGGTCAGCGACTGACTACACGAGCTCTTTCTTCGCACCGATCAGGGTGCGGAGCCGCTCGGCGAGCAGGGCCGCGTCGAAGGGCTTCTTGAAGCTCTCGTTCACGTGAGCCCGGTCCACCGTGATCTGCGAGCCGTCGTCCGGCAGCAAGGCGATCACGATCGTGTCGGCATATTCCGCGTTGCGGCGGAGGTTCTGGCAGATCTGCTGGGCGTCGATCCGGCCGATCGAGTAGTCCACCACGATGCAGTCGGGATGGAAGCTCTCGGCCTGGATGCCCGCCTCGAAGCCGCTGGCGGCCACCTGGATCTTGAACGACCGCTCGATCGGCAGCTGCTTCTTGAGGTTCTCGATCAGCACCTGGTCCTGGCCGACGAGCAGCACCTTGGCCATCGCCTCGTCTTCGAGGTCGCCCAGGGGCATGCCGTGTTCCTTGAGGAACTTGATCAGGTACTCCCGCGGGATGCGGCGGTCTTGGCTGCCGGGGATCCGGTAGCCCTTGAGTCGGCCCGAGTCGAACCACTTGCTCACGGTCCGCGGTGCGACTTTACAGATTTTGGCGACCTGGCCTGTCGTGAAAACCTTCATCACAAGACTCCCTGTGGATCTTTTGTGTCCGGAAACGTTTTGGCCAGTCCGCACCGAACACGGTGGAACGAAGCCCCCCCGACGCGGATCGATCACGATCACAGGGACGACCGCGTCGTCGTGCCCCACGATGGCCGGCTGAGCGCGGCGGGGGCGTGAGAGAGCGGCCTCCACCCGCCGACACCCACGCATGGGTGCCCTCGGGCAAAGGCAGCGGCTCGCAGGATTCCCCCCCTGCTCGATGCCCCGCTTCGTCCAGGATGGCCCGGACACGTTCGCGGCATCACCGTCCAGGAGGGTAGATCGAAAAAACCTGTCGTGCGACTTGAGCCGTTCTTTCGGAAGGGAGGGGTGGCACCACATCGTCCACGCGACGCGACGCTGCCGAATGCCCGGAAAAGACCGGCTTCAGGCCGCCTTCGTGGCGGGGCGGGTGGCGGCGGCGGTGGACTCGAACCGCACGGAGACCCGCTTCGAGACGCCCGACTCCTCCATCGTCACGCCGTAGAGCGTCGTGGCCGCGGCCATCGTCTTCTTGGAGTGGGTGACCACGATGAACTGCGTGGTCGAGAGAAAGTCGCGGAGCACGCCGACGTAGCGGTCGACGTTGGCCTCGTCGAGCGCGGCGTCGACCTCGTCGAGCACGCAGAAGGGGCTCGGCCGCGAGTGGAAGATGGCCAGGAGCAGGGCCACGCAGGTCATCGTCTTCTCGCCACCTGAAAGCAGCGAGATGTTGCGGGGCTCCTTGCCGGGCGGGCGGGCCACGATCTCGACCGACGTCTCCAGGAGGTCGACGCCCTCCTCCAGCACGATGTCGGCCTGGCCGCCGCCGAAGAGCCGCTCGAAGAGGTCGCGGAAGTGGCCGCGGACCGTCTCGATCGTGTCGCCCAGCAGCCGCCGGCTCTCGTCGTCGATCCGCGTGATGAGCTGCTCGATCGATTCCTTCGCGCCCGCAACGTCGGCGAGCTGGGCCTCGAGCGTGGCCAGGCGGGTCGTCAGCTCCTCGGCCTCCTGGAGCGCCTCGAGGTTCACGGTCGTCATCGACGCGAGCTTTCGCCGCAGCTCCTCGATCTCGCGGTCGTGCTCCCCCCGGTCGGCCGGAATCTCGACCGGCTCGCCTTCCGGCGCTGCCGGCAGCCCGGACTCGAGATCGATGTCGTATTCGTCACGAATCCGCTCCACGATGCGGGCACGACGGTGGCGGGCCTCGCCGGCCTCCAGCTCGTGGGCGTGGACGGCCTCGGCGAGTCGCGTCTGCGCGAGGCGGGCCTCCTCGACGGCGCGGCCGGAGGCCCGGCGGCGGGCGTCGACCGCCTCGGCTTCCCCCTCGGTCTCCGCCAGCCGTGCAGCCGATCGTTCGAACGCCGCCACGGCCTCGGCCTGGGCGGCGCCTGCAGCGAGCAGGTCGAGCTCGTAGGCTTCGAGCCGGGCTGCAACGGTGCGGCGGCGGTCACAGGCGGCGGCCACATCGGCGGCGCGGGCCGCCTGTGCAGCGGCGGTCGTCGCGGCGGCGTCGCGACTGCGGGCGAGCTTCTCCGTAGCAGTCGCCCGCTCGACGCGGAGCTGCTGGATCGCGTCGAGCAGTTCGCCACGGCTGCGTTCCAGTGAGTCGACCGCCTCCTGGGCGGCATGCACCTCGGCGACCGCAGCGGCAAGTGTCGGCTCGGCCGCAGCGGCTGCAGCCCGGGTGGCCTCGAGTTCGGTGGCGGCGGCGATCGCCCGTTCATCGGCGGCGCGAAGCTCCCGTTCGGCTGTGGCGATCAGGGTCGCAGCGGCGTCGCGGTCGCGGGTGACGCGGTCGAACTGGGTCCGTGAGGCGGCGGTCGCTTCGGCGGCCTCGTGGCGGCGGGCCTGGGCCTGCCGCAGCTCGGTGCGCAGGTCGTCCGCCGCCGCCTGCAGGCCGGCGATCGTCGCCTGCCGCTCGGCGACCGTGCGGACCAGCTCGTCCCGCCGCTGCTCGGCCGCCCGCAGTTCGCTGCGGCGGGCCACGAGGCCCGATCCCGCGCTGGCGGTGCCGATCTCGAGGCAGCCATCCGTGGACAGGCAGTGGCCGGACTGTGAGACGAAGAGCGTCGCCGGCGGCGCCGCGGCGAGCAACGGGAGCGCATGATCGATCCGCTCGACGACCCACACGCGGCCCAAGAGCCGCTCGAGCACGGCCGCAGATCGCTCGTCGATCGTCGCGCCGGTGCTGGCCGCGTCGGAGGCCAGGAGCCGATCGAGCCGGCCGACGATTCCCGGCTGGGGAACGGGCTCGAAGTGGGCCGGCTCCCGCAGCGCGCCGGTGGCCAGGAAACCGATCCGGCCGCCGGCGGCGAGCACGTCGCGGCCCGCATCGGTCGTCGCCCACTCGGCATGCCAGTGGACGACGTCGTCGAGGGTGTCGATCACGAGGCTGTGGGCGAGCGTATGGCCGAGTGCGCCGAGCGCCGCGTCGACCAGCGGCGCCCAGGCGACGCTCGCGACGACGAGGTCGGCGAGCGAGCCCGCGAGGCCCGGCACCGCCTCGGCCTGCGTGGCGAGGAGACGCCGCGCCGCATCGGACAGCCCCTCCTGGCGGTCGACGAGCTCCCGCAGCACGTCGCAGCGCTCGCGGCAGGCTTCGAGCTTCGCCTGCCAGCCAGCCAGTTGCTGCCAGGCGGCGTGAATCGCGTCGGCCTGCTCCCGCGCCGCGGCCTCCAGTTCCTCGACGTGGCGACTGGCCAGTGCCGAGCGGCTGGCGAGTGACTCCAGATTGCCCTCGCAGGCCGCGAGCGATTCGGAGAGCCGTGCATGCTGGAGCCGCGCGGCGGCGACGGCATCACGGGCGGCATCCGCTGCGGCTCGCGCGTCGGCGGCGCGGGCCTCGGCCACACCGAGAGCCGCCTCCAGCCGGAGTTTGTCCTGACGCCACCGGTCGACGGCGCGTGTCGCGTCGCTCAGCCGCTGCCGGCTGGCGTCGGCGTCGTGGTGCGACCCGGCCGCAGATCGCTCGCAGCCTGCCAGCCGTGCGGCCAGGTCGTCGAGACTGGCCTCGATCGCGAGGATGGCCTCGTCGGCGGCTCGTGCCGCCGCGGCCGCCTCCTGCTCGTCGCGGCGGGCGACCGCGAGCAGCCTGTCGGCCTCGACGAGTTCCCGCTCGATCTCGCCGCGGCGGCCGCGGAGCAGGCCGAGCGTGGCGTCGGCCGTCGCGGCCCGCTGCGCGTCGCCCGCGACGGTGATGCGGGCCGCGGCCACACGCGGTGCGACGGCCTCGAACGCCGCGGCGAGTTCCGTCGCGTCGGCGGCTGCGATGGTGCCGGCGGCCTCCGCGGCGGCCAGATCACCGCGCACGGCGGCCAGCGCCTCGTCGACGGCTGCCACCGCGGCATCGACGGCCGCGAGATCCTGCGTCGCCGCGGCGAGCCGCAACGCCTTGAGCCGATCGGTCATCTGTCGCCAGCGGCGGGCCCGGGCGGCCTGGGGCTTCACCGTCTCCAGCCGGCTCGACACCTCGCCCACGATGTCGGCGAGCCGCTGGCGATTGAGCTCGGCCCGCTCGAGGCGGCGGAGGGCCTCGGCGCGGCGGGCCCGGAACTTCGTGATCCCGGCCGCCTCCTCGAACACGGCGCGGCGGTCGCGGCCCGAGGCCACGAGCAGGGCGTCGACGCGGCCCTGCTCGATCACGCTGTAGGCCTCCGTGGCGGCGCCCGTGCCGGAGAAGAGCTCGCGGATGTCGCGGAGCCGCGATGTCTCGCCGTTGATCAGGTATTCACTCTCGCCGCTCCGCTGCACGCGGCGGGTGATCTGCACCTCGGGGGCGACGACCGGCAGCGCGCCGGCCGCGTTGTCGAAGATCAGGGACACTTCGGCGTAATTGAGCGGCTTGCGGGACTGGGATCCCGCGAAGATGACGTCGGTCATCTCCTTGCCGCGGAGACTGCGGACCGACTGCTCGCCGAGCACCCACTTGATGGCATCGACGACGTTCGACTTGCCCGAGCCGTTCGGGCCGACGACGACGGTGATGCCTTCGGGGAACTCGAACCGCGTGCGGTCGGCGAAACTCTTGAAGCCGAAGAGTTCCAGGGCCTTGAGCCTGGTCATGAGTCCTCGTCCGCGAGCGGTTTCCCGCGGGCGGACGCGGTCGAATCGTCGGCGTCCGCGGGGATGTCGCGCGCTTGTCGGGACGCCTCCTCGTGGATGCTCTGGCGGCCATCGAAGTCGGTGGGCACGGCGTCGAATGCCAGGCGGCTCGACAGGGCGTGACGGCCGCTGGCCTGCTGCAGGAACTGCACGGCATCGGGATAGGTGCCGCCGGTCTCGATCACGGCTCGCACGATGGCATCGGCGGTCGCATCGACCTCCACCGACTGATCCTCCGTGCCGGCCGCGAACCGGCTCACTCGGGCCGTGCGACCTTCGACCACCACGACGATCGTGCTGCCGGCCTCGGCTCGCAGGCCATCGGCCACCGGATGATCGGTGCCGAAGAAGACGATCTCGGGCCGATAGCTGCGGGTGACGTGGACGAGCGGCGGCCCCTTCACGTCGAGCACGTGCATCGAACAGGCGTCGCCGAGCCGCTCACCACGCACCAGCGGAAGGTTGCGGTCCATCTTCCAGAGCGCCCGGAAGGCGCCGTAGCGGGTTTCGGCACTCGCACTGGCGAGCAGCGATTGGAGCGCATCGATGCCATTGGCGTCGTCGAGCACGCCGAGCGCGGCCAGGGCAGCGGGGCGGGCGCTGCGGAGCGATCGGGCGGCCTCGGCGAGATGCGGCGCGGCGACCGACTCGCCGAGGTAGGCGAGCGCCTCCGCCGCCGCAAAGCGAATCTCGGGGTCTTTCGAGTCGAGGGCTGTGCGGAGCGTGGGAATGGCGTCCTTGCCGATCGCTTCCAGGCGGAGGGCTGCCGAGGGCGCCGTCACCGGGTCGCCCAGTTGCCGCTCGAGCAGCTGGAGCCGCGCATGCCGCCCCTCCGGCGGCTCGATCACGGCCACGCTCTGCACCACCCGCAGGTAGCGGGGCAGGTTGTGGCGGTAGACGGGGGGCACTTCCAGGGCGATGTAGCGGTCGGTGCGCGGCGTGGCCACACCCCGCTTCGAGCCCTTGATCACGGCGTGGAACCGCCGGTTGATCCAGTCACCCAGCCGCTTCGACATCGCGAACGATCGGTGCTCTGCCGAGAGCACGAGGCCCAGTTCGCGGTCGGTGAGCGAGATGCCGCCACCCGGCACGCGGGCCCGCAGCTTCGACTTCGAGTCGCGGGTGCCGTCGGACACCGGATCGACGAGCACCGGCCCCGTCCCCAGACCGAGCTCATGGCCATCTCGGATCGCGTTGCCGAGCACGGCCATCTCGGCGAGCCGCGTCTCCATGAGCCAGCCGCCCTCGAGGCTCGTCGTCTCGTTGTCGGGGGGCACCTCGAGATAGATGTCGAACCGGTCGCCCTTCCGCACGCCCGGAGGCAGGTAGCCGTGCACCCAGACGAGGGCCGTCGACGGGGAGCCGAGCAGCCGATTGGGCTCGATCACACCGCGCGACTGCATGTCGCCCAGCAGGGTCTGGCGCTGCGGGCCGGGCGGCGGGTCACTGCCCGTATTGGCCAGGCCGGTCACCAGAGCCGCATGTTCGATCCGCTTGGCACTCAATCCCCACGGAGCGGCGTAGTCGCCGACCATCCGCGTGCCCGCCTCGAGCTTGGCGAGTGCCTCGATCTCCGGGCTTTGGCTGCGGATCGCCGACTCCGCGCAGCCGACGAAGGCCACGACTGCCAGGGCGGCAGTGGCGAGGAGGCAGGCTCGCGGTGAG
>JAPOJV010000020.1 GCA_029978085.1 bacterium | reverse complement strand
TACACCACCAGCGGCGTGGGCACGGAAGTCACCCGCGATTCGGCGCAGGCCTCGTCGGCCGGCGCCGCCGCCACGGCCTCAGCCCGCTAAATCCCCGCTCCGGAGGACCCTATGGCCACGATCGACTCGACCACGACCGCCATCGGTCCCAAGACGCAAGCGGTGATCGACGTCTTCGACCGCTACGTCGTGCCCAACTACAAGCGGTTTCCGGTCTGCCTCGTCCGCGGTACGGGCTCCAAAGTCTGGGACGCCGAAGGCACCGAATACCTCGACCTCTTCCCCGGCTGGGGCTGCAACCTGCTCGGCCACTGCCCCGAGCCCGTGGTGCGGGCCGTGCAGGAGCAGGTGGCGAAGCTGATCCACGTGCCCAACACCTGGTACACCGAGCCACAGGGAGAGTGGGCCCGGCTGCTCTCCGAGCGGTCGTTCGGTGGCCAGGCTTTCTTCTGCAACTCGGGCACCGAGGCCAACGAGGCGGCGATCAAGCTCGTGCGGCTGCGAACAGACGGCCGCAAGTACAAAATCGTGACGTTCAAAGGCGGCTTCCATGGCCGCACGATGGGGAGCGTGACGGCCACCGCCCAGCCCAAGTATCACGAGGGCCTGGGGCCAATGCTCGCGGGCTTCCAGTACGCCCCACATGGCGATCTCGACGCCGTCGAGAAGCTGATCGACGACCAGACCGGCGGCATCCTCGTGGAGCCGATCCTCGGTGAAGGGGGCGTGGTGCCCGCGCCAGATGGCTTCCTGCAGGGGCTGCGGCGGATCTGCGACGAGCGGGATCTCCTGCTCGTGTTCGACGAGGTGCAGTGTGGCTGCGGCCGCACCGGCAAGTGGTTCGGCTACCAGCACTTCGGCGTCGCGCCCGACGTGATCACGCTGGCCAAAAGCCTGTGCGCCGGCATCGCCGGCGGCGCGATGCTCACCACCGTCGAACTGGCCAAGTATCTCCGACCCGGCATGCACGCCTCCACGTTCGGCGGCAATCCGATCGCCGCAGCGGCGGGCATCGCCGCCATCGAGATGATCGAGCAGGAAAAACTGCTCGATCACGTGGAGCACACGGCCGCCGTCTTCCGCGCACGGATGCTCGAGTTGAAGGAGCGATGCGACGCAGTTCGCGACGTCCGCGTGCTCGGCATGATGATCGGCATCGAGCTGTCGATCGACGGCGCCGCGGTGGTGCAGGCCTGCCTCGACAAAAACCTACTCGTCAACTGCACGCAGGGCCGCGTGATCCGGCTGCTCCCGGCGATGACCCTCACCGAGGCGGAAGTCCACGAGGGCTGCGACCGGCTCGCCGAGGCGATCGTCGAGGTCGCCTCCCGCACCGAGGGCTGAGCCATGCGACACGTCATCGTTCCCGAAGATCTGTCCGCCGCCGAGATCGAGGCGGTGTTCGCCGTCTCCCGCGACCTGGAGGCGAAGTTCACCGCCGGCCAGCGCGATGCCCTGCTGCCGGGCCGCGTGCTCGGCCTGATCTTCGAGAAGCAGAGTCTCCGCACGCGGGTGAGCTTTCAGGCCGCGATGGCCCACCTCGGCGGGTCGAGCCTGTTCCTCGGGGCCGACACGGGCTTCGCCTCTTCGCGGGAGAGCATCGCCGACTTCGGCCGCGTGCTCAGCGAATACGTCGACGTGATCGTCTGCCGCTCGAAGGCCCACGACACGATCGTGCAACTGGCTGAGGTGTCGAGCGTGCCGGTGATCAACGGCCTCTCCGACTACTGCCACCCGTGCCAGGCCCTGGCCGACATCTACACACTCAGGCAGCACGTCGGCCGCGTCGCCGGTCTCACACTCGCCTTCGTCGGCGACGGCAACAACATGGCCCGCTCGCTGGCGGTCGTCTGCGGCCTGCTCGGCATGCGGTTCGTGCTCGCGGCGCCGCCGGCCTATCAGTTCGACGACGGCTTCCGGAAGCATCTGGCAACGATCGTGCCCGAGGCCGAGATCATCGAGACGACCGATCCGGTGACGGCAGTCAAGGACGCTGCGGTCGTCTACACCGACGTCTGGACGAGCATGGGACAGGAGCAGGAGCGGGCGAAGCGGCTGGCCGATCTCGCTGCGTATCAGGTGAACGAGCAGCTCATGCGGCACTGCCCCGAGGCGCTGTTCATGCACTGTCTGCCGGCCCGGCGTGGCGAGGAGGTCACCGACGGCGTGATCGACGGCCCGCAGAGCGTGGTGGTGGAGGAAGCCGCCAACCGCATGCACGTGCAGAAAGGCCTGCTCGCCTGGCTCCTGGGCCACGCGTGAGGTGTGTGGATGCCCACCAAAACGCCGTGAGGGGCTGCCCACGCCCCGAGAGCCGGCGTATGGCGGCAAGCGAAGGCAGGATGCCGAGAGCGCAGCCGCCATCGAGCGAGCGGAGGACAGGATGTCCGTAGCGAGCGTCCGGCGACGGGGCGTGGGCAGCCCCGAACTCCCGCCACCGGAGGTCGACCCGCTGCGGAATAGCTCGAGTCTGCGGTATTCAGACCGTGGGCCGCACACGGAGTGTGCGGACTACGGTCGCCCGCTACCCGCGCGAGTGCAGGCCGCACTCAGTCTTCGCGCTGCCGCTCCAGCGGCCGGCCCGCTCGTCCTCGCCAGCGCCGATCGCCCGCGTGCAGGGCTGGCAGCCGATGCTCACATAGCCCTGATCGTGCAGCGGGTTGTAGGGCACGTCCTCCCGCATGATCGCGTCCCACACCTTGGCCTTCGTCCAGTTGGCCAGCGGTGAGATCTTCACCACGCCGTACTTGTGATCCCAGCCCACGATCGGTGCGGCGGCGCGGTCGGGGCTCTGGTCACGGCGGATGCCGCTCATCCAGGCGCCGAATCGGGCCAGCACCCGCTTCACGACCGCGAGCTTGCGGTCGCCGCAGCAGCGGTCGGGGTCGGTGCGATAGAGCGGGCCACCATGCAGCCGCTCGTAGTCGGCCACGGTCGTCTCGGGTCGCTCGAGCACCACGTCGATCCCATACCGTTTCAGGATTCGCTCGCGCAGGGCGAGCGTCTCGGGAAACTGGTAGCCCGTGTCGAGGTTGAAGACGTACGTACGCGGCGCGACTGCGGCCAGCCAGTGGATGATCAGGCAGCCTTCGGGCCCGAAGGCGGTGGCCATCGTGAGCTGGTCGCCGTAGCGTTCGGCCGCCCAGCGGACGATCTCGACCGGCTCGGCCGACTCGAGCGAGCGGCTCGCCCGGGCAAGCTCCTCGCGAACGGCTGCGGACGGCACGGCGGGCTCGCCTGGAATCGTCTCGGGCTCGCCGGCCATGAAAATCCCGTTCGCGGTGCTGACAGTCATTCCAGGATATGCCGTGCGGTCTCTTGCATCGACCCCCGGCAACCGGCCGACACACTCCGACCGCCCGAAACCGCAAAGTTTCACCCGCCTGCCCGAAACCCGCCAGTACCCGCCCGTAGCGCCCCGCCAAACAGCGTGTAGCATGAACCCACGCGCACCAGAGCGGGGAGGCGAGGGGGTCGGTGCAAGCTCGAGGAGCATTGGACCGAGTCTTCGAGGTCCCGCGACGATCTGAAAGACCGCGCAGCGGCGACTTGTACCGCCCCCGAGCCGGCGAACCACCTCACTGGGATGCCTTCAAGGGCCTTCCGCTTCGCGAGGCGGTATGGTGTGATCCGGCATCCCGGCATGTGGAATCGTCGCTTGGAGGCAGGTGCAATGACACGATCGATAGCCTTGGCAGTGGATCTCGGCGCTTCGGGAGGCCGCGTGGTGGCCGGCTCGTTCGACGGCCGGCTGCTCGAACTCGAGGAGATTCATCGGTTCGAGAACGGCCCCGTGTCGCTCGGCGGCCGGCTGATCTGGGATCTGCCCCGACTGTGGCAGGAAGTGGTCGAGGGACTGCGGCTCGCCGGCAGCCGCTACGGCACGAGCGTGTCGAGCGTGGGCGTCGACACCTGGGGCGTCGACTTCGCCTTCCTCGGCGCCGACGACGAGCTGCTCGGCAATCCGGGCTGCTACCGTGACCCGCGGACCCGCGGCATGCTGGCCAAGGCCGAGCGGACGGTGCCCCGCGCCGAGATCTTCGCGGCCACGGGCCTGCAGTTCATGGAGATCAACTCGCTCTATCAGCTGCTCGCCATGCAGGAGAGTCGGTCGACCGTGCTGGCGGCGGCGGACCGGCTGCTGATGATTCCCGATCTGTTCCACTGGCTGCTCAGCGGCACGCGGTCGAACGAGCGGACGAACGCCACGACCTCGCAGTGCTTCGATCCACAGGCCAACGACTGGGCCTTCGACATGCTCGAACGCTTCGGCCTGCCGCGTCGCGTGTTCGGTCCAATCGTCGAGCCGGGCACGAGCCTCGGTGGGCTGCGGCCTGAGCTGGCCGCCGAAACAGGACTCACGGCCGCGAAGGTGATCGTGCCCGGCACGCATGACACGGCCAGTGCGGTGGCCGCCGTGCCGGCCGTCGATCCGCCGAGCGCCCGCCCCGACTGGTGCTACGTGAGCCTCGGCACGTGGGCGCTGGTCGGAGCCGAGCTCGACCGGCCGCATGTCACGCCGGCGTGTCTGGCCCGCAACTTCACCAACGAAGGGGGTGTCGGCGGCACGACACGGCTGCTCAAGAATGTCTGCGGCCTGTGGCTCGTGCAGCAGTGCCGCGCGGCCTGGCAGCGGGCCGGCAAGGGCTGGACCTGGGAACAGCTGACGGCGCTGGCCGCGGAGGCTCCGCCGCTCGTGACGGTCGTCGACCCGAATCATCCGTCGCTCGTGGCTCCCGCCGACATGCCCGAGGCGATTCGGGCCCTAGCCAAGGCCTCGGGCGAGCCGGTGCCGGAATCGACGGCGGCGATCGTCCGCACGGCGCTCGAAAGCATGGCCGCCGCCGTGCGGCGGACGCTCACCGAGCTCGACGAGCTGCTGGGACGCCGCGTCGGTCGGATCCACGTGGTCGGGGGCGGCGTCAAAAATCGCCTGCTCTGTCAGATGATCGCCGATGCCTGCGACCGACCGGTCGTCGCCGGCCCGGTCGAGGCGACCGCGATCGGCAACCTGCTCGTGCAGCTCACGGCCCGCGACGGCCACGAGGTCGACCTCCGGGCCGTCCGCACGATCGTCCGCGACAGCTTCGAACTCGCCACCTACGAACCCCGCGACGCCGCCCGCTGGAACGCGAGGCTGAAGTGAGCATTGCCTCAGCGAGTTGAGGTAGGCGAGGGGGTCGGTGCAAGCTCGAGGAGCGTTGGACCGAGTCTTCGAGGTCCCGCGACGATCTGAAAGACCGCGCAGCGGCGACTTGTACCGCCCCCGAGCCGGCGACACATCAAAGTCGGATGTGTTCTACCGGAACCACTGCGGGTTCGAGCCGATCACCGCCATCACGATGAACGAGAGCACGATGAAGATCGCGGCGTAGATCGCCCGCCAGAGCCACTTCTGGGCCCGCTCCTCATCTTCGCGAGCCCGGCGCCGTGCCGCCTCCTGCTTGTATTCGAGGCTGTCGGTCTCCTCGAGCACGAAGAACTCGTTGCACGTGGGACAGACCACCTGCTGACCGAGCCGGCTCCGCTTCGTCTTGAGCACGTGGCCGTTGGGGCACGGGATCCTGACGATGCCACCGCTTTCGCGATTGGCCGGCACAGGCCCGAGCGGGCCGCCCGCGCCCGGTCCGGGCGCGGCCGCCGGTGCGGGCCGTGCCCCCGGAGGCGGTGGCATCCGCAGCCCGCTCGGTGGGGCAGACGGCGAGGGGACCATCGGCGCCGGCGGTGACGCCACGGGGGGCATCGGGGCGGCGGGGGCCGGCGGTGAACTGGCGGCCGCGGGCGTGCGGCAGATCGGGCAGACGAGCGTGGAGCCGTCGGCGATGCCGGCGCCCCGGTATCCGCACGTGCAGGTGATCATGGCTGCCATGGGGACGAGTCTAGCACGAGCCGCTCAGGCGGCCCGGTGCTGGGCGGCCGGCCGTTTGGTCACATGGCCGTGCTCCACCTCGATGATCGCATCGGCCAGTGCGAGGGTGCTGGCCCGGTGGGTGATCATGATCACGGTCCGGTTCTCGACGTACTTCGCGAGGGCCTCGTGGATGAGCCTCTCGCTCTCCACGTCGATCTGGCTGGTGGCCTCATCGAGCACGAGGATCTCGGCATTACGCAGGAATGCGCGGGCCAGCGCGATCCGCTGCCGCTGGCCGCCCGAGAGCCGGAAGCCGTTGGGGCCGACCATCGTGCGGTAGCCGTCCGGGAAATCGGCGATGAAGTCGTGGGCATGGGCCTTGCGGGCGGCCTCTTCGATCTCCGCGTCGGTGGCATCCCACCGGCCGTACTTGATGTTGTAGTGGATCGACTCGTTGAAGAGCTCCGTCTGCTGCGTGACCATCGCGATTCGCCGCCGCAGATCATGCAACGTCATATCGGTCAGGGGCACGCCGTCGAGGAGCACGCGGCCGGCGGTCGGGTCGTAGAACCGGCAGATCACGTTGACGAGCGTGCTCTTGCCACCGCCGTTGGGGCCCACGATCGCCACCCGCTCGCCGAAGCGGATCCCCACGTTCACGTCCTTGAGCACCGTGTCGATGCCGTCATAGCTGAAGGCCACGTTCTCCAAGCGGATCTCACGGTGGGGCGAGGCCACCTGCCGCGGATGGGCCGGCTCGGCCAGCTTCGAGGGCGTGTCGAGCAGCGGGTAGAGCGCCTGGGCGCCCACCGTGCCCACGTTGAGGCCCGTGATCACGCCCGAGAGCTTGCGAACCGGGTCGCTCGCCCCGATCAGGAAGCCGAAGAAGATCATGATGCCGGGCACGGTCATCGGCTGGTCTGTGATCGTGATCCCGAAGATTCGGGTCTCCTGATTGATCACGAGCCAGGCGCCCACGGCGATCGAGGTGGCGACCATGCCGATGCCGAGAATCTCGGTGATCGGGTTGGCCAGCGCGTGGTAGAAGGTGTGCCACATGCCGGTGCGGAGCATGTCGGCGGTGCAGGTGCGGAACCGCTGCCGCTCGAAGTCCTCCATCGTGTAGGCCTGCACGGTGAGCACGTTGTTGAGCGCCTCGAGCAGCACGTGGTGGAATCCCTTCGACCGCGAGAGGATGTTCTTGGAGATGCCGCGGATCCGGCGGTTGAGCCAGACCATCAGGAAGCCCACGACCGGGGCGAGCAGCAGGCAGGCGAGCGTGAGCCGCCACGAGACCAGCATCGCGCAGCCGAGGCAGGCGAGGATCTTGAGGGGCTCCGTGACCGCGCCGCCGTAGACGCTCGTGATGCCGCTGGCGAGCATCTCGGAGGTGCTCGTCACCTGGGCCATGAACCCCGCCGAGCCGTGCTTCATGAACTGGGCCCGGTCGAGCTCGAGCGCCTTGTCGAAGACTTTCAGCCGGATGTTGCGGCTGATGTTCATCGCCACCCAGCTGACGAGCAAGGTGCTGCCGAGCAGAAGAACGTGTTTGAGAAATGTGCTGACGACCACGAAGCCGACGACGAGCAGCACCGTCTGAAAGGGATCACGAGGCAGGAAGCGATCGAGCCAGGGTTTCAGCCGCTCGGCGGAATAGACGATCGCCTCGTCGCCACGACGATTGATTTCCAGCGTGTCGAGCTTGTTGCGCAGCTTCGCCTCCGCGGACGCGTCGAGCCCGTCGGCGGCGAGTTTCATCTGCACCGCCTCGCGATCGGCCGTGGCGGCCTCCACCCGGCCGCGAGCATCGACGATCCGCCGCTCGTTCCACGACTGGAGCGACTCGCCCCGCAGCGTGACCTCGATGATCGGAAAGAGCGCGGCGATGTTCGCGCCCCAGAGGGCGGCGACGCCGGCGGAGCAGAGCAGGGCCGCGGCAAGGAGGGGCCAGCTCTTGGCGGCCTCGCGCAGGGCCCGCAGGAAATAGTGCATGGGGTCTGGTGTCTCGCTCGTCCGTGCGAATCGGTTGCCGGTGTGAATCGGTCTGGCCGATGCCGTCAGCCCACCGACGGTCCGCTCAGGACCGCCCACGGGGTCTGCACACGGACAGGCAAAGTGGGCATTCCAGCCCGACCTTGCAGCCCGTGAGGGCGGGGAGGGTACCGAGGCCGCCCCAGCCGGGCAAGGCGGAAATCAGGGCCGTTTCTCGTGCTGGCAAGACGCCGTGAGGGGCTGCCCATGCCCCAGGAGCCGGCGTTTGCCGCCGAGCGCAGGCAGGATGCCGAAGCGAAGGCGGCATCGAGCGAGTGAAGAACAGGATGTTCGTAGCGAGCGTCCGGCGACGGGGCGTGGGCAGCCCCGAACCCACGCCACAGGAGGTCGACCCGCGGAGGAATAGACGGGCCTGCGGTGTTCAGACCGTGGGCCACATGCGGAGCATGTGGACTACGGCGCGAGCGGAGCGTGCAGACTACGGCGCGTGGCGGAGTTCGGCGGCCAGGAGTGTGTTGGAGATGAGCATCGCCACGGTCAGCGGCCCGACGCCGCCGGGCACGGGCGAGATCCAGCCGGCCACCTTCCGCACCGACTCGAAGTCGACGTCGCCCACGAGCCGGCCGTCGACCCGGTTGATGCCCACGTCGATCACCGCTGCGCCCGGTCGCACCATGTCGGCCGTCACGAGGCCCGGCCGCCCCACGGCGGCCACGAGGATGTCAGCCGACCGTGTGATCGTCGGCAGATCGGCAGAGCGGCTGTGACAGAGCGTGACGGTGGCGTCGCCCCCCGTGCCCTTCGCCGCGAGCAGGAGCGCCAACGGCTTCCCCACGATGTCGCTGCGGCCGATGATCACCGCATGCCGGCCCGCCGTCTCGATGCCGGCGTCGATCAGCATCCGCTGCACGCCCGCCGCCGTGCAGGGCACAAACCGCGGCCGCCCCTGCGAGAGCAGCCCGGCGTTCTCCGGATGGAAGCCGTCGACGTCGCGATCAGGGGGCACGGCGTCGAGCACGGCGAGCGTGTCGACATGCTCGGGGAGTGGCAGCTGCACGAGGATCCCGTCGGCCGGCCCCTGCTCGTCGCGGGCGAGCGACTGCACGAGGGCCACGAGCGATCCAGTGTCGGTCGTCGCCGGAACCCGCACCACGTCGGCATCGATGCCGACGCGGGCCGCCGCGGCGGCCTTGCTCTTCACGTAGGAGGCGCTGGCGGCCATGTCGCCCACGAGCACGACCACGAGCCGGGGCCGTCGCTTGAACATGTCGGCGAACGTCTCGACCTCCGCGCGGAGGGAGTCTTCGATGGTGGCGGCCAGGGCGCGGCCGTCGAGCACAATGGCGGTCATTCAGAGCTCTTCACGGAGACGGCCCAGGCCTTCCAGCGGTCCTCGATCGCCGCGGCCGCCGCGTCGCCGAGGTGAAACACGAAGCGGTATCGCAGCGTCAGCGACTCGCCCGCCGGAATCGTATGGTCGCCGGCTCCCGAGGGAGCGCCGGTGAAATCATGCAGGCCGAAGGGGTTCGCCGCCACGAGCCCGTAGTCGCGGGCGTGCCAGCGGGCGGGATGCCTCAGGTTGGCCGGATGATCGAGAATCGCCACCCCCTGCACCTGCCCCTCGACCGGCCCCGAGTAATCGACCCACCGCGCCGCCTTGCCCCACACATCGGCATCAGTGCGGCCCTCCGAATCGGTGATCCGCCCCGCTGCGCCTGTCGAACCATGCACATTCTTCAACTGCAGGGCCGGATGCACCCGCAGCCCCATCGTGCCTTCCTTTGTGTCCCCGAACGTGACGGGGCCGTGGTCGGCCCGGATCGTGATCACGACGTCAATCGACCGCGCCTGCTCGTCGCCGGCGAACTCGAGTCGCCGCGTGTCGGTGCATACGACCGTGCCATCGGCCTTCACCCACCGGTTCTCCGTCTCGATCACCGCCGGCTGCCCCGGCTCGCTCATCGCGAGCTTCGTCTGCTCCACTCTCGGGCCGGTGCGGTGATCGGGCTTTCCGGCCTCCGGATGCGACAGCCAAAAATCGAGCCCGTTCACCTTGCCGTGCATGAACCAGAGCGACTCGTGATGAGGATGATCGTGCGGTTCCCCGGCCACTCCCTTCACCATCGGCCACTGCCGGGTCAGCCCCGTGCCGGCCGGGCTCAGGATCGGAAACAGGATCGGCTTGCAGTGGCCGGTGAACCGATACGACGTGAACGGCTTCCCGTCGATCGTCACGTCCACCCGGTCGTCATGCCGCTCGAGCCGCACGTCTCCGGCGCCGGCACCGATGCCGAGCACGAACGCGATGACAGCCAGATACGGCATCGACGCTATTCCTTCTCGGCCAGGATCTGCATCCGCAGCTGGTGCTGCATCTCTTCGAGCACCCGCCGCTCCTCCTCGGTGAGGTTTCCGGCCGTCTTCTGCTCGAGCATCTTGAGCGTATCGACGAAGTGCCGTGCGGTGGCCAGATTCTTGTGCGTCTTGTTCGTAATCGGATTGGGAATCCGCCCCAGGGCCATGAGCGCCTGGGTGAACAGCGTGTGAATCAGGAAGTCGAACGTCGCCGGCGGGCCTTGCTGTTCGGGTGTGAGGTCGTCTGAAGTCATGCGTTATCTCGCTGAGTGGGATCGCCTTAGTTTAGCCGAAGCCGGCGGCGGAACGGCAGAAGTCTCCTCGCGGAGGAGCTCGCTCCTTTCACGACCTACGGCGGTTCATTCCCCAGAAGGTCGCGATCTCCAACGCTCGTCGAGCTTCCGCCGATTCCGCCACCTCCCCGTGAGAATGAGTAGAGGGAGCCTCGGGGTTGCCCATGCCCCGAGAGCCGGCGTTGCTGACCAGCGCAGGCAGGATGCCGGAGCGCAGTCAGCATCGAGCGAGCGAAGGCATGGATGCCGGAGCGAGCGTCCGGCGATGGGGCGTGGGCAACCCCGAGGCGGCGCCCACCAGAAGACATGATCAGCCTCAGGGTCGTGCGGCCCGCGTCACGTTTCCGCGACCCAGGCGCTGCCGGCGTGGCGTTCGACGGCGGCGGCGACGAGGCCGGAGAAGAGCGGGTGGGCCGCCGTGGGCTTGCTCTTGAACTCGGGATGGAACTGCACCGCCACGAACCAGGGGTGGTCGGCCAGTTCGACGATCTCCACGAGGCCGCCGTCGGGGCTCGTGCCCGCGATCACGAGGCCGGCCTGCTCGAGCTGGTCCCGATACTTGCCGTTGAACTCGTAGCGGTGGCGATGTCGTTCGGTGATCCGCGTCGTGCCGTAGGCGGCGGCGGCGCGGGTGCCCTCCGCGAGCACGGCCGGCTGGGCGCCGAGCCGCATCGTGCCCCCCTTGTCCACCACGGCGTGCTGCTCGTCCATCAGGCAGATCACGGGGTGGGGCGTATTGCGGGCGAACTCGGTCGAGTGGGCGGCCTCGAGGCCGGCGCAGCTGCGGGCGACGTCGATCACGGCGCACTGCATGCCGAGACAGATGCCGAGGAAGGGGAGCTTTCGTTCGCGGGCGAAGCGGATCGCCTCGACCTTGCCCTCGATGCCCCGCTCACCGAAGCCGCCCGGCACGATCAGGCCGTCGAAGCCGGCCAGGAGCCGCTCGGCGCCGTCGCGTTCGATGTCTTCGCTCTTGATCGGCTGCACCCGCACCTGCGTCCGGCAGGCGATGCCGCCGTGGTCGAGGGCCTCGTAGATGCTCTTGTAGGCGTCGCGGTGCTCGGCGTACTTGCCCACGAGCGCGATCGAGACCTCGTGCTCGGGATTCCGCAGGCGGTGGAGGATCTCGTGCCACTCCTCGAGGTCGGCGGCCGGGGCCTGGATGCCGAACTTCCGCAGCACGAGTTCGTCGATCTTGTTCGACTGGAGTGACAGCGGCACCTCGTAGATCGAGAAGTCCTTGTCGCGCTCCTCGATCACGCAGTCGAGCGGCACGTTGCAGAAGAGGGCGATCTTCTCGCGGTCCGAAACGTCGAGGGCCCGCTCCGTGCGGCAGACGAGCACGTCGGGCTGGATGCCGATCTGCCGCAGGATGCCGACGGAGTGCTGCGAGGGCTTCGTCTTCAGCTCACCCGCAGCCTTCAAGTAGGGCACGAGGGTGAGGTGGATGAACATGCAGTTCTCACGGCCCACCTCGAGCGGAATCTGCCGGATCGCCTCCAGAAAGGGGAGGCTCTCGATGTCGCCCACCGTGCCGCCGATCTCGGTGATGACCACGTCGGTGTCGGGGCCGGCGAGCCCCTTGACCATGTCCTTGATCTCGTTGGTGATGTGGGGGATCACCTGCACGGTCTTCCCCAGGAACTCACCCCGGCGCTCCTTGTTGATCACGGAGAGGTAGATCTGGCCGGTCGTGTAGTTGCTCTCGCGGGTGAGCTTCGTGGAGGTGAACCGCTCGTAGTGGCCGAGGTCGAGGTCGGTCTCGCTGCCGTCGTCGAGCACGTACACCTCGCCGTGCTGGTACGGGCTCATGGTGCCCGGATCGACGTTGATGTAGGGGTCGAGCTTCTGCATCCGCACCCGCAGACCGCGGGCCTCGAGGAGCATGCCGATCGACGCGCTGGTGAGCCCCTTGCCCAGCGAGCTCACGACGCCGCCGGTCACGAATACATGCTTGGTCACGGTGCGAGTTCCTTCCCGTCCGCCGATGCCAGAATCCTGCGGCCGCCACCGCGGCCGTTCTCGAACCGGATTGAACCAGTGGCCGCCGGCACGGTCAATTCGCGCGGCACTTGGGCGGGTATTTTCGTGGTGTAGAGTTAGAAGCATGAATCCGCTCGCCGCCCACCCGCCTGCCGCCACCGAAGCCACGTCGAACCTGCGGATCCGCAGCCTCGAGCCGCTCGTGCCGCCGTCGCGGCTCTGCGCCCTCCTGCCGCTCGACGACGAGGCACGGGCCACGATCGTGGCGGGCCGCCATGCGGTCGAGCAGGTGCTCGCCGGCGTCGATGGACGGGTGATGGCGGTGGTGGGCCCCTGCTCGATCCACGATCTCGACGCGGCCCGCGACTACGCCGGCCGGCTCAAGCAGCTCGCCGACCGGGTAGCCGACCGGCTGCTCGTGATCATGCGGGTCTATTTCGAGAAGCCGCGGACGACGGTGGGCTGGAAGGGGCTCATCAACGACCCGCATCTCGACGACACGTTCGACGTGGCCACGGGGCTGCGGCTCGCCCGCGGCCTGCTCATCGAGACCGCCCGCATGGGCCTCGCGACGGCGACGGAGTTCCTGGAGCCGATCACGCCGCAATACATCGCCGACACGATCGTGCTCGGGGCGATCGGGGCCCGCACGACCGAAAGCCCCACCCACCGCCAGATGGCCAGCGGTCTCTCGATGCCGGTGGGCTTCAAGAACTCCACCGACGGCTCGCTCCAGGCGGCCGTCGATGCGATGCAGGCGTCACGTACGCCCCACTGTTTCCTGGGCATCGACAACGATGGCGGCACGGCGGTCGTCTCGACCACGGGCAACCCCTGGGGCGTGCTCATGCTCCGCGGCGGTCGCAGCGGCTCCAACTATTCGCCCGAGATCATGCAGGAGGCCCGCCAGCGGCTGGAGGCCGCCGGCCTGCCCCCCCGCGTGATCGTCGACTGCAGCCATGCCAACTCCGGCAAGGATCATCGCCGGCAATCAATCGTGTGGCTGGACGTGCTCGCCCAGCGGATCCAGGGCGACCGGTCGATCGTGGGGCTGATGCTGGAGAGCAACATCAATCCCGGTGCGCAGCCGGCCACGAGCGATCGCTCGAAGCTCGCCTACGGCGTGTCGATCACCGACGGCTGCATCGGCTGGGACGAGACGGAGGAACTCCTCCTCGAAGCCCACGCCCAGCTCGCGTAGGCCCGCCACGCAGTAGCCCGGTCACGCCGTGACCGGAAAGCCAGCCTGTCACGGCGTGACAGGCCTCCAGTTCCGCGATTTGCGTACACTTCCACGCCATGGCCACCCCTGCCCTGATCGTGATCCCCGCGCGGCTGTCGAGCACGCGGCTGCCGCGCAAGATGCTGCTCGCCGAGACGGGCAAGCCGCTGATCGAACACACCTGGCGGGCCGCCGGCCGCTCGCGGCGGGCCTCCCGCGTGGTCGTCGCCACCGACAGTGACGAGATCGCCACGGCCGTCCGCGGGTTCGGCGGCGAGGCGATCATGACCTCGCCGGATGCGCCGAGCGGCACAGCCCGCATCGTCGAGGCGCTGCCGCATCTCGCCGAGGCGTCGATCATCGTCAACGTGCAGGGGGACGAGCCGGAGATCACCGCCGACGCGATCGACGCCGCCATCGATCTGCTCGACCGCTGCCCCGAGGCGGGCATTGCCACGCTCGTCACGCCGCTCCGCCGAGCCGACGATCTCCAGGATCCTGCCGCCGTGAAGGCCGTGCTCACGCCCTGGCGGCGCGAGCCGGCCGAGGACGACGTGGTCGGGCCGATCGTGGCGGGAGCCTGGCGGGCGATCTACTTCAGTCGGGCGGCGGTGCCTGCGGCCCGTGACTGGTCGGAGTCGCTGCTGGCGGCCGAGCCGCCGCTCTACTGGCAACACGTCGGTCTCTACGCCTATCGGAGGAGCACGCTCGAAGCGTGGAACTCGTTGCCCGAATCGCGGCTGGCCGTGCACGAGAGCCTCGAGCAGCTGCGGGCCATCGAGGCGGGCGTCCCGATCGCGGCCGCGGCGATCAGCCACGCGGCTCGCGGCATCGACACGCCGAAGGACTACGCGGCGTTCGTGGCCCGGTGCCGCGCGTCGTAGTCGCCCCCCGTAGTCCACATGCTCCGCATGTGGCCCACGGTGAAAACACCGCAGGCCCGCACTATTCCCCCGCAGGCCCGCGAACCGCCACACGAATAGCCCGCGATCCGGCCTTCACACCCCAAACCGCACACGGAGTGTGCGGACTACGGGCGGAGTGTGCGGACTACGGTGAAAAGCCCGTCCTACTTCTTCTCGACCGGCACGAGCAGGACGCTGGCGGCGGCGTGGGTGAGCACGGCCTCCGACGTGCTGCCGAGCAGCCAGCGTGAGAGGGCGTCGGTCGGTGTGCGGCCCACGATCACGAGATCGGTGCCATCGGCCTTCACTCGCTCGAGGATCTTCTCGCCCGGATTGCCCTGGGCCACGATCGGGTCGTGCCCACGGAAGGGTGCGGGCAGCGTGCCCTGAAACGTCTTGAGCGTGCCGCCGAGGGCCGCCACTTCGTCGTCGTGCTCGTGCTGCCAGGCCGCGGCGATCGCGGCCGTATCGGGATCCCGCACCCGCTCCTTTACCCAGGCCGGCACGGGGCCGGCGAGCATCGACTCCGTCACGCCGATCACGCGGCCCGCGGTGTCGGCGGGCCAGTGGAGCTTCTGCACGACCGCCGCCACGTTCGTGGCACTCGCAGGATGATGGCCCACGAGCACCCTCAGCCCACGGCCCGCCGGAGGCGCTGCACGGGCCACGAGTACGGGCAGGTGGGCGCCATGCACGACCGCCCGTGACACGCTGCCGAGCAGAAAACTCTCGATCGCACCGTGGCCGCGGGCCCCCACCACGAGCAGGTCGGCCTGCGACCGCGTGGCGGCGTCGAGGATGCCGACGGCCGCGGTCTGGGAATCGGTGATCAGATCAGGCTCGCGGGCGAAGCCGGAGGGCAACAGCTTCCAGGCCTCCTCCCGCACGGCCGCGATCGCGCCGTCGATCACCGCATGCGACTTGCCCGGGAGCTGCCGCTCGAGTTCGAGCCTCGAGAAATAGACCGCCACCGAATCGGCAGCGGGATCGACGAGTCGGGCCACGAGCCGCACGGCATCGAGCGACTTCGGCGAACCATCGACGGCGACGAGAATCTTCATGCGAGCAATCTCCAAGGAAGCGAGCGAACGGATTCTAGCAGCATCACCCCTCTGGTGGTCATGCAATCCACACCTTCGCCGGCTCGCCGGGGAGTTCGCGGGCGAGCCGGGGCACGGCATAGCCGGGCAGCGTGTCGCGGAGCTGGCGATGCAGTTCGAGGCCGCGGGCCTCCGGCACCTCGAAGTGCCCGGCCCCCCGGACGCGGTCGAGCAGGTGGAGGTAATACGGCAGCACGCCGATGTCGACGAGCCGCTCCGAGAGACCGCGGAGCGCCGCCGCCGAGTCGTTCACGCCGGCCAAGAGCACGGCCTGGTTGAGCAGCAGGGCCGGCGCCGCAGCGAGTCGCCGGAGCGCCACCGCCACGGCGTCGTCGAGTTCGGCCGGATGGTTTGCGTGGACGACCACCACGATCGTGAGCCGGCTCGCCGCGAGCGTTGCCACGAGGGCGTCGGTCACCCGCTCGGGCAGCACGATCGGGAGCCGCGTGTGGATCCTCAGTCGCCGCAAGTGCGGGATCGCGTCGAGCCGCCGCACGAGCGCGGCAAGCCGGGCGTCGTCTGCCATGAGGGGATCGCCGCCGGAGAGGATCGCCTCGGTGAGCGTCTCGTCCGCGGCGATCGCCTCCACCGCCGCCTCCGTGCCCGCCAGCGTGGCGCCATGTTCCGCGTAGGGAAACTCACGGCGAAAGCAGTAGCGGCAGTGGACGGCACAGGCTCCCGACACGAGCACGAGTGCGCGGCCGGCGTACTTTTGCACGAGTCCCGGTGCCGCGAGAGCCGCCGCCTCGTGGAGCGGGTCGGCGGTGAAGCCGGACTGTTCGACCGCTTCGGCCCCGACCGGCAGCACCTGTCGCAGCAGCGGATCGTGCGGGTTGCCGTGCTCCATCCGGGCCACGAACGGCCGGGGCACGAGCAGCGGGAATCCGGCCGGAGCGGCGGTCGCGAGGGCCGGATCGAGTCCCAGGGCGCGGCAGAGGTCGGCGGGATCGCGAATGGCGCGGGCGAGTTCACGCTGCCAGGGGGCCGTGTCTGCACCTCGATCGGTGGCCCGCGGCGCGGCCGCGGGCGCGGGGGGCGACACGGCGTGGGGCGTGGCGTGCATGGGAAGCGGTTGACAGGCCGCGGGGGCTGGGCCACTCTTGTCGGCCTTCGCCCGCGGAACGTCAAGGATACGGCGGCGGGTCGCGAAAGAGAAACAACCGTCCCCAGGGGTGCCCCCGTGCCTGCCTACAACACGAGCGAATTCAAGAAGGGTCTCAAGGTTCAGATCGACGGCGACCCCTACATCATGATCGAGTGCAACTTCGTGAAGCCGGGCAAGGGGCAGGCGCTCTACAAGTGCAAGCTTCGCAACCTGCTCCGCAATACGGTGCTCGACCGCACCTACAAGAGCGGCGACTCGCTCGACGCGGCCGATATCTCCACGATCGAGGCCCAGTATCTCTACAAGCAGGGCGAGGCGTTCGTGTTCATGGACAACGCCAACTACGAGCAGTACGAGCTCTCGAAGGAGCAGGTCGACGACGCCTGGAAGTGGATCAAGGAAGGCACCGTCTGCTCGATGCTGCTCTACAACGGCAACCCGATCTCGATGGAGCCGCCAAACCACATGGTGCTCAAGGTCGAATACGCCGAACCGGCCATGCGGGGCAACACGGCCACGAACCTCACCAAGCCGGTGAAGCTCGAAACGGGCGCCGACGTGATCGTGCCCGCGTTCATCGAGCAGGGCGACATGATCAAGGTCGACACCCGCACGGGCGAGTACCTCGAGCGCGTGAAGGTGTAAGAGCCGCCCCTCGAGGAACGGTCGCGAGTGATCGCCCACAATACGCCGTGAGGGGTTGCCCACACCCCGAGAGCCGGCGTATGGCGGCAAGCGAAGGCAGGATGCCGAGAGCGTAGCCGCCATCGAGCAAGCGCAGGACAGGATGTCCGCAGCGAGCGTCCGGCTCTCGGGGTGTGGGCAACCCCGAACTCCCACCACAGGAGGTCGCCGCTCAGTCCCACCACCAGCGGCCGGCTGGCAGATCCTTCGCGGCGGCACGCGTGGCAGCCACTTCGCCCGTGTCGTCGAGCAGCAGGTTCGCCGCATCGAGGGCCATCCGCGGCTGCAACGTCACTCCGCCGCCGATCGGCGTGATCAGCTTGCTGCCCCGCCACACGGCATTGATCGCCGTTTCCACCTCGCGGGGCGTCGCGATCCGCTCGATCCGGTAGGACTGCTCGTCACGGAGCGTGTCGGCGCTCCACTGGGCCTTGCCGTAGGCGTCGTGCTCCTGCATGTAGGCGGCCACGACGGCGAGGTCGATGAGCGTGCGGAGCTGGGCATATACGGGGTTGCGGGCCGCGATCTCGGGATACTTCTTCGTGAAGGTTTGCGTGAACGAGCGGCTGGCGCCGTCGGCCCGGTTGGCGTCGAGCCGGCGGCCGTCGGGCATCACCACCTCGTCGGCCCCGCAGAGCTTCACGCCCTGGCCCACGAGCTGGATCGCGAGGTCATCTTCGGCCAGCTTCACGCACTGGTAGTCGGGCACGAAGTACCACCGCTGCAGGGCGTTCTGGCCGGCGCCGCCGCTGGTGAGCTCGACCCACGTCTTCATCTTCACGGGGGCTGGCTCGAGGCCGATGCCGATCAGCTTCATCCGATAGTCGGCCTCCACGAGCACCTGGGCGAAGTGCGTGGCGGGAGACACGCCGAACACGCTCACCGTCTGCGTGCCGAGCGCGTCCTTCATGCCGCCAATGATGGCGTCGGCGCCCCCCTTCGGATTCACGCGGCCGACCTTCTTGAGGTAGGCCTGCATGGCGGCGAGGCCCTCGGGCTTGGGATCGATCGAGCAGCCGATCTGGCGATCCTGCGGCTGGCCCGGCGCGAAGCCGCGGATCGCGGCGGCCAGATCTTCGAGCAGCACGGTCGGCCAGCCGGTTTCGACGCCGCGGACGCGGCCGGTGGCATCGACGATCCAGGGCTCGGCCGGGCCGGCGATCACGATCTCGCCTGGCGTGCCATCCTCGGCGGGGTAGACGAACACATACTGCACCCGCGTGAGGCCCGCGAGCTTCTCGAGCGCATCCGGCACGCCGCGGCCATCCTCGATCGCCTTCCGCACCTCGGCCTCGAGCCGCGAGAGGGCCACCTTGCGGAGTTTCGAGCTCTTCTTCAGGTCGCCGTCAAACGCGGCCACGGCCGCCTTCCGCCGTTCCAGCGAGAGCGCGGCATCGGCCACGCTGTGCATCCGCAGCACGCCGTTGGCATCGACGAGCACACCTGACGCTTGCCCGAAGCCGCCGAAGCCGCCCATGCCGCCCGGGCCCATGCCACCACCCACGCCGCCTGGGCCCATGCCGCCGCCCATCCCACCGCCCTGCTGCATGCCGCCGCCCATGCCACCCCCCACGCCACCCACGCCCTGGGCGTGGAGCGGGCGACCGGTGCAGGCGGCCAATACGATCAACACCGCGGTGATGAGCCGGGCGGAAGCGAGGCGGTGGCGCGAGATCAGCGGGCAAGCCATGGCAGAGTTCCAGAGAGAACGCGCATTCTCTTGTTGATTCGGCGTCGCTGCGGCGAACGCTTGCGGGGGATTGCCGGCCACACCTACCGATTCAGCCGTGGCCGCGACCGACCGGTACGGCTGTGACGGATATGCAGCCTACCGCGCCCCGGCCCCGGCCCGTCCGGCAAACTCCCGGCGACCCCGCCCCCCTTCGTCGGCCTGACGCCGGCCCCCGCCGGCCGACAGGGCCGCCCGCACGCACCCCGGCCCCAACAGCCCCACGATCTCGCGGTGCAGGTCTGCGTTCCAGGCCACGGCATGTCGGTCGGCCTCCATGAGCACCCGCGTACCGTCCGCCAGGTCGAGCACGAGCCGCAGCGGCACCTTGCCCGGATGCCGTCGCACGACCTCGGCCAGCCGGTCGAGAAGATCGGGGCCATGGTCGGCCTCGCTCACCTTCAGCGTCACGCTCCGGGCCGGCAGCCGCCAGACCTCGGCCACGGGCACGATTTCGTTGACGACGAGGTTCGTCTCCTCGCTGCCGGCGCGGCGGTCGATCGATCCCGCCACGAGGATCACGGCATCGGCCACGATGTGGTCGCCGAGCCGGGCGTAGTCCTCCGGCCAGCAGATCGACCGCACGAGCCCGTCCATGTCCTCGAGGTCGAACATCGCGTAGCGGGTGTGCGTCGAACCGGGCCGCGGCTGCTTCGTGTTGGAGAGCTTGAGCGCCGCCACGAGGCCGCCGATCAGCACGTCCCCCTTGGCCTTCACCGCCCCCAGGCCCGACGTCGTGTGCGTGCAGACGGTGTCGAGCAGTTCCTTGTGCTCGGCGAGCGGATGGCTGTGCACGTAGTAGCCGAGCACCTCCTTCTCGAACGACCGCATCTCGAGATCGGAGAGCGGCGGCACGTCGGCCACCGCGGTCGCCGCGGGCGTGGCCGCAGCGGCTGGCGCCGGCTCGTCGAAGGCCGCGAACAGGTTCTTCTGGCCGCTCTTCTTGTCGGCGAGCTGCGCCGCGCCCGCCGCCATCGCCCGCTCCACGCCGGCGAGCAGGGCCCCGCGATGGCTGCCGAGCGCGTCGAGGGCGCCGGCCTTCGCGAGGTTCTCGATCGCCGTCTTGTTGACGACCGACGGATCGAGCCGGCCGCAGAAGTCATGCAGGTCGCGATACGGCCCGGCCTTGGCCCGCTCCGCGGCGATCGCCTCGGATGCCTGCACGCCGCAGCCCTTGATCGCGGCCAGGCCGAAGCGGATCTTGCCGTCGCTCACCGAGAAGTCCGCCATCGACGCGTTCACGTCGGCGGGCGCCACGTCGATGCCCATTCGGCGGCAGTCCTCGATGTGCTCGACGAGCGAGTCCTTCTTCTTGAAGTTGCGTCCCGTGATGTCGCCGGAGAGGAGCGCGGCCATGAACTCCTTGGCGTAGTGCGTCTTCAGGTAGGCCGTCTGCCAGGCGAGCAGGGCGTAGGCCGTGGAGTGGCTCTTGTTGAAGCCGTAGCCGGCGAACTTCTCGATGAGCGCGAAGACCTCCTCCGCCTGCTGCTTCGAGAGCCCCTTGGCCTGGGCTCCGGCCACGAACTGCTCGCGGAAGGCGGCGATGATCTCCAGCTTCTTCTTGCTGATGGCCTTGATGCAGGTATACGCGCTGGACAGCTCGATGCCGCCGAGCCGCTCCAGGATCCGCATCACCTGCTCCTGGTAGACCATCACGCCGTGCGTCTCGCCGAGCACGTCCTTCATCACGGGATGGAGAAACTCCGCCCGCTTACGGCCGTGCTTCACGTTGACGTATTCATCGACCATGCCCCCTTCGAGCGGCCCCGGCCGGTAGAGGGCGTTGACGGCCACGATGTCGAGGAAGTGGTCGGGCTTCATCCGCTGGAGCAGATCGCGGATGCCGCCGCTTTCGAGCTGAAAGATGCCCTTCGTCTCGCCGCGGCAGAGCGTGGCGAACGTCTCGGCATCGTCGAGTGGAAACGCGAACGGATCGGGCCTTTGGCCCCGCGTGGCCTCGATGATGTCGAGCGTCTTCGCGACGACCGTGAGATAGCGGAGGCCGAGGAAGTCCATCTTCATGAGGCCGGCGCGTTCGACGTCGCCCATGGCCCACTGCGTGATCACTTCCTCCTTGCCCGTCACCCGCTGGAGCGGCACGTATTCCACGAGCGGCCGGTCGGCGATCACGACGGCGGCGGCGTGGGTGCCCACGTTGCGGGCGAGCCCCTCGATCCGCTGGGCGAGGCTCACGAGCTCCCGCACCTCCGCGTCGGCCTCGCAGGCCTCGGCCAGCTGCGAGCCGGGGGCCACCGCCTCGTCGAGCGAGATGCCGAGCTGATCGGGCACGAGGGCCACGATCTGGTCCACCCGCGGCAGCGGCATGCCCAGCGCCCGGCCAACGTCGCGGATCGCGGCCCGGGCCGCCAGCGTGCCGAACGTGCCGATCTGGGCGACGTTGGCCTCGCCGTACTTCTTCTTGACGTACTCGATGACCTCGCCGCGCCGCTCCTTGCAGAAGTCGATGTCGATATCGGGCGCCTCGCGGCGGTTCACGTCGAGGAACCGCTCGAAGAGCAGGTCGTACTCCAGCGGGCAGACGTGCGAGAGGTAGAGCGAGTAGGCCACGAGCGCACCCACGCCCGAGCCTCTGGCCGCCGCGGGGATGCCCTTCTCGCGGGCGTGCCGCACGAAGTCCCAGACGATGAGGAAGTAGCTGGCGAAGCCGAGCGTGTCGATCACGCCGAGCTCGCGGTCGAGCCGATCCATCACGGTCTGGTGCAGTTCGCCGCCGATCGCGTCATCGACCCAGCGCTTCGGCACCTGGGCATACCGTTCGCGGAGCCCTTCGAGGCAGAGCCGCCGCAGCTCCTGGCTGGCCGTGAGGCCGCCGGGCACCTCGAAGCCGGGAAAGTGTCGCTTGCCGAGGTCGAGCTCGATCGCCACGGAGTCGGCGATCTGCTGGCTGCGGTTCACCGTCTCGCCCACGAACCCGCGGTCGAGCCCGACGAACGCCGCATGCATTTCGGCGGGGCTCTTCAGATAGAACTCGCTCGAGTCCATCTTCATCCGGCTGGCGTCGTTGCGGAACCGTCCGGTGTTGACGCACAAGAGGATGTCCTGGGCCTCGGCGTCCTCGCGGTTGATGTAGTGGCAGTCGCAGGTGGCGACGGGCGGGATGCCGAGCTCCTTCGAGATCTCGAGGGCGGCCTCCGTCACCTGCCGCTGCACGTCGAGGCCGTTGTCCTGGATCTCGATGAAGTAGCGGTCGCCGAACGTCCGCTGAAACCAGCCCGCCACCTCCTTGCCCTGGGCGAGCGACGCCTGCTGCTCCCGCGACGAGCCGATCAGCGACCGGCTGAACTCGCTCGAGAGGCAGCCGGAGAGGCAGATGATCCCCTCGCCATACTGCTCGAGCAGCTCACGGTCGATCCGCGGCTTGAAGTAGAAGCCTTCGAGGTAGGCCTTCGTGGCCAGCTGCAGGAGATTGGCGAAGCCGGTGCGATCCTTGGCCAGCAGCGTGAGGTGGTAGCTCGAATCCTTCTGGCTGCCGGCGTCCTTTTGGAACCGGGTGCCCGGGGCGATGTAGGCCTCGTAGCCGATGATCGGGTTGATGCCCGCGGCCTTCGCGGTCTGATAAAACTCGAGCGCGCCGTGGAGGTTCCCGTGGTCGGTGATCGCCAGGGCGTTCATGCCCAGTTCGGCGGCCCGCGACACGAGCCTGTCGATGGGGCTCGCGCCGTCCAGCAGGCTGTAGTGGCTGTGGCAATGCAGGTGAACGAAAGACTGCGCGGTCATCCATGGGCCTCGCGAGGGAGGCCGGATTGTACCGGATGCCGGTTACCGCAAACCCGGCTCGGTGATGACCGGCTCGGGGGCGGTGCACGTCGCGTCGCGGGACCTCGAAAACTCGGTCCAATGCTCCTCGAGCGTGCACCGACCCCCTCGCCTTCCTCTTGAGAGCTGCGAGGGAGTGGTGGTGCGATTTACCGCGACTCGCCGATCGCACGGAGCATTTCGGCGAGTCGGGCCTGGAGGTCGAGCACGCCCTGCCAGTCGGCGAAGTCGAGCTCCACCCGCTCCTGGCCCGGCCGCATCACGGCCGATTCGCTCGCGCCCCGGAGCACGCCCTGCACGTATTCGAGGAGCTCACTGAGTTCGGCGGCCTGGGCGGGGCTCAGTCTTCCGGGCACGGGCGGCGGACCGCCGGGCAGGAGCGGCGACCGCACGTCGCCGACGTCCTCGATCACGTCCGACTCGTGCGTGGCGATCCGCTCCATCCGCTCACGCATCTGCAGTTCGTGGCCGCTGCCGGCCGCCTTCTGCCGCCGTGCCAGCTCCGCGATCCGCTCGTCGATGTCGCTATGGGAGCCGACGAGCAGGAGCGAGCGGCCGAGGGCGATCATGTCGCCGCTGCGGACGATCCGCACGTGGATCTCCTCGCCGTTCACCCTCGTGCCGTTGGTGCTCTCGAGGTCGGTGGCCACGATCTTGTCGTGGTCGTCCTGAATCTTGAGATGGAAGCGGCTGATCCGGTCGTCGTTGAGCTGGATGGAGTTGCCCTCCTCGCGGCCGATCGTGACCGGCGTGGGGAGCCGCTCGAAGACCTTGCCGCGGTCGGCACCGTGCAGCACGCGAAGCGTGATCAAGGCCATGGGGATGGGCCGGCGGCTGGGGGCGAACGGGAGCAGATGTCGGGCGTGGACGGCCGGAAAGAACGGCCGGCGGCGACGCCCCTATTGAAGGTATGCTCCGTGCGCGGGCCAGGTCAAAGCCCCGGCGGCCGCCGGCCGGCATTGGCCCCTGCCAGCCGGCCGGTGCAACCGTTACGATTCCTGCACACGCGCCCGTAGCTCAATGGATAGAGCATCGGTCTTCGGAACCGAGGGTTGCAGGTTCGAGTCCTGCCGGGCGTAGTTTCCGGATCTTTTTACGACCCCGGCCGCAGGCAGTCGCTCGGCACCAGTTCGGGCTCGCCGACCTCGCCCTGCCAGAGGAGCGTGATCGCAGCACCGCCCCCCGCATCGTACAGCTCGATTCGGATCGGATACGCCTTGTTCTCTTCCAGCCATATTGCCTTGCCGCGGTAATCACCCCAGCGGTCGTTCCACTCGTCGACGAGCAACTCGCCGTTCACGGCCAGCCGCAGACCGTTGTCGCGGTAGCCGCAGAACCAGTGCCATCCTGATCGCTGCGGCCGAATGAAGCCGGTCCATCGAACGGAAAAATGATCGGGAGGCAGGCCGGCCACCGGCGGACCGTCCCCCCAATCCATGCAGATCTCGGGCGTCACGTTCGAGAACTCGATGCGATGCCGCAACTTCCGGTCCTTGAAATACTCGGTCTGCAACCCTGTCTTGGCCGCACGTGGAAGCTCCATGCCGCCCCAAAACCGCAGCCCGTTCGCCACGACCGCGGCAAGTTTCTGCGCGTCCTTTTCCTGATTCTCCAACGCTGCCACCTGGATGCGGAACGTGCGGTCGCCCACGGTCACGACGCGTGACTGTGTCGTGAGCTTTCGTGGGGGCGTGATCTTCGGCATGTTGCCCGGACGCGGGCCGTTGAACACTCGAATCAGGGGCACGCCCGTTCCGTCCTTCGGTTCGAATGTGACCAGGCAATCACTCGACCGCGGCACACTCCGCCACCCGACCGGCGGAAAGACCTTCAGCTTCTCCTTTTCAATAGGGACAGGCGACTCGTGATCGAGCGCGAACTGCCTCTCGGGCGGTGGGGGAGGCGGATACATCCAGTTTCGCACCAGATCACCGAAGAGTATGGCTCCGATGAACGCCGCCCCCGCGACATTGAGCAGCACTAGCGCGATGATCCGCAATTGCCGCTGGAGTCGCGACTGCCGTTTCCGCCGCGGCAGCGGCGTCGGCCGTGAGAGCGGCTTGAATATTGGCCCCGATTCCTCTGCCGTGCTCTCCTCCGACGGCGCAGGGGTCGCCTCGTCGCCCACCGGCCAGGGCGTCGCCGGCTGGCCGGCCACGATCGCCTCTTCGTCGCGGGTCCAGAGCGCGCACAGGTCGGCGGCGATCACGAGCCGCTTGCTGCACTTCGGGCATCGGCCCCGCTTGCCCGCGTCGCTGGTTGCGATCTTGATCAGGTGGCCGCATTGCGGGCACGCGAGCCTCGCCACGCCGGGCTCGTCCGCCATCGGCGGCACGTCGGCCAGGACGGCCTGGGCAAATGCCGTGCAGCTGGCGAACCGCTCCCCGGGCCGCTTGGCGAGCCCGCGATGCACGGCCTGCACGAGCCTGGGCGGCAGCCCCGGCTGCCGCCGATCGAGCGGTGGCGCCTCTTTCGAAGTCACTTCCACGATGATGTGGGCGGTGTCGCCGCTGAAGGGCCGGCGACCGCACAGCATCTCGTAGACGAGCACGGCGAGCGCGTATTGATCGACCGCGCCGGTGAGCACGGGCTTCGGTGCGAACAGCTCCGGCCCCATGTAAAACTCGGTGCCGACCGCGACGTTGGTGCCCGTCAGCGTCTGCTCCCTGTCGAGGGCTCCCGTGTCGTCCAGAATTTTCGCGACGCCGAAATCCCCCAGCGACGCCTGCCAGAATGCGTCGAAGAAGATGTTGGCCGGCTTCACGTCGCGGTGCACGGCCCCCTGGGCGTGCACGTAGTCGAGCGCGGCGGCGATGCCCGGCAGCCAGAGCTTCAGCATCGACGGGATATTGGGCTGCGGCCGGCCCTGATCGTCGCGCAGCCGCCGCACCGAGAGCGAACCGCCGGGGAGAAACGGCATCACGATGAAGGGAAGGTCTTGGCCCGAGCCGGCGTCGATGATCGGCACGATGTGCGGGTGATGCAGCGATCGCATCAGCCGCACCTCGCGGTCGAAGCGATCCAAAAAGCCTGGTTTCTCGATGAACTCTTTCCGCGGACGCTTGATCACCACCGGCCGCCCCTCGACGGTGTCCCAGAAGCGTGCGGTGATTCCCATTCCTCCCTGGCCGAGGTCGGAAAGAAACAGGTATCGGCCGCCGATCGGGTCGTCATCGGCCTCATCGTCGGGAAACCGGATGGCTGGCATGGGCGTCGTCCTTGGGTTCATTTCGTTTCGGGAGCGTCGGCGACGAGGTGCTCGGGTGCGAGCCACTGCAGTTCGGGCCGCAACTTTCGGGCGACGCCGAAGGGATCCCAGTCCAAGCCCCACCAGCAGACGAGCTGGCTGACGGGAAAGGCGAGCACCCCGCCCACCAGCACCGCGATCAGTTCGCCGAAACCGCCGGAGGAACCACTGCTGGAGCGGCGGTTCAGCCTTCGGGGGAATGACGACACGCCGGGCGGCCACAGCGAACGGTCGGCCTGCTCGGCCTCCGCGGAGTTGATGACGTCGCCGGCGTCCTCCGGGGCGTCGGTACGTGGTGCCGTTGGCTCTGAATCCTCACGTTCGGCCGGCCGGAGGCCGCCTGATGGCCGCACGGCCTCGGGCAGCCTGACCCCTTCGACCGCCGTCTCTCGCTCTGCTTCATTGAGCACCCGAAACGTACTTCTGCATTTTCGGCATCGGATCGCCTTTCCCGCGAGCCTCGGCTGCATGGCAAACGTATGCCCACACGTGGGGCAGGAACGAACCGCCGTACCCTCGAAAATCCCTCCGAGGGCGGCGTCTGGGGCAGGTTCTGCCGCCATGCGAACCGCGGTTGGCAGACCATGCGCCGGCACGAAAAACGTGCGCTCACATCCTCGGCAGCGAATCGTGCGGCCCATCACGGCGGGCACCGCGCGGAACTGTCGGCCGCAATGCGGGCACTCGAGCACGTTCATACGATGTCCTCTCTGTGCGGGCGGCACGTCGCCCGCTTGTCCCTCGTTCCGCTCTCAGGAGCCATGCTGCCATGCCCCACGATCCACGAATCTCCGACGACCCCGGCACGATTCTTGATTCCTTCGCGGATGTCTCCCGGGTGCTGCGAAACGTCCAGCCTGCGGCGGCAGCCTCCCCCGCGAGCCCCGTCGTTCCAGCCGGTGTGCCGGCCGCCACGGAACGTCTCGACGAGGTGCTCTACCAATCTCCCTATCGAATTCGCGCTCCGCGGATCACGATCTGCGACGACAACTCGCTCGACGAAGGCGAGGTCGTGTACGTGCGGGCCGATCAGGTCGTGATCGGCCGCTCCAAAGGCGACATCCGTATTCCAAACGACAACGCGATGTCGGGCTGCCACGCGGAGGTCGTCCGCGTTGACATCGGCGGCCGCCACGGCTGGGTGCTCCGCGACCTCGGAAGCTCCAATGGCACGCTCGCCAAGTGCCGTTCGATCACCCTGCGACACGACGTGGTCGTTCTGATTGGCTCGCGTCGCTATCGGTTCGACGCGGGCAGTGGACAGCCGGCAGGCCCGGGCGACGAACCCAAGACCACACTGCTCGACGCCGCTCGACCGCTGGCCCCCGACGCCTTGCCGGCGCTTGTCGAGACGCTGCCCCAAGACGACCGGCCTCCGGAGCGGTTTCCGTTTCGCACGCTGAGCTTCACCATCGGCCGCCCTGGGGGCGGCAATGCGATCGAACTCGAGGACCTCTGCGTATCGCAGCGTCACGCCACGGTCACTCGTGACGCTGGCGGAGCCTGGCAGATGCAGGCCGAGCCCTCGCTCAACGGGATCTGGGCCCGGATCGAAGCCGTGCGGCTGACGGATGGCTGCCTGTTTCAATGTGGCGAACAACGGTTTCGATTCCATGCGTGAAGGACCGCACACCCGCGGACGAATGAGCGGCCGCTCACTGGAGGTCTGCGAGAACCAGCGTCCGCAGGGGCCACCTGCCGCGTCATGCCCGGTCCAAGGGCGACCTCTACAGAAGCCGCCTTCCAGGGGGTATGATCCCAGTGTGGCGTGGTTCTCCCCTGCTGGCAACAACGTAGGGCATGACGTTCAGCTCAGACACCGGCCTCCAAGGCCTGATCGACGGCGCACGGTCGGGCGATGCGACCGCCCGCGACCTGTTGCTCGACCATGCCTGCGACCGCCTGCACCGGCTCACACGGAAGATGCTGCGGAACTACCCGTCGCTCCGCCGATGGGAGGCCACCGACGACGTGCTACAGAATGCACTGGTGCGGCTGCATCGCGCACTCGCCGAGGTCGACGTGGCGACGGTGCGGCACTTTTTCAACCTCGCCGCGCTCCAGATCCGGCGGGAACTCCTCGACCTCGTCAAGCACCATCTCGGCCCAGAGGGCGCCGGCTGCCACCACCACACCGACCACCAGCCGCCCGACGACGATGGCGGCTCGCTCCGACATCATTTCGCAGAGCCGGAGAATCTTGGCATGTGGACCGAGTTCCACGAGGCGGTCGCCCGCCTGGCAGCCGAGCATCGCGAAGTGATCGACCTGTTGTTCTACGACGGCATCAGCCAGCACGAGGCGGCGGACGTGCTCGGCGTGTCGATCCGCACGCTCAAGCGACGGTGGCAACAGGCGAAACTCGTGCTCCACGAGGCATTGCGTGACCGCCGAGGCACCTGATGAACTGGCGGAGCTGCTGCTCCGCTGGGAGGAGTTGTTCGAGCAGGGGCACGATGTCCCGGCGGCCGAACTCGCCGCCGGCCGGCCTCATCTCGTCGCCGAACTCACCCGCCGAATCGAGGTGCTCAAGTCTTCCACGTGGCTCGACGCAGACACGGATGATCCACCGATCGCCGGGACCGACCAGTCGCAGGCGCTGACCGCCATGTGCCGAGTCTTGCTGGGCCGCTATCGGATCGACGAGCCCGTCGGCCGCGGCGGCTACGCCGACGTCTACCGGGCCTACGATGCGGAATTGCAACGATATGTCGCGATCAAGCTCCCACGGGACGGCCGCGTGGTGAGCCCCGACGCGTTTCTCGCCGAGGCCCGGAGAGTCGCCCGGCTCAAACACCCCGGGCTCGTTCCCGTCCACGACGTCGCCCGGGACGGAGACGCCTGCTTCATCGTCAGCGAATTCGTCGAAGGAGGCACTCTGGCCGACCGCATCGCGGGCCCCAGGCCCCCTATCGACCGCGCGGTGCAGTGGATCCTCGATATCGCCGACGCCCTCGAATACGCCCATCTGCACGGCATCATTCATCGCGACATCAAGCCGGCGAACATCCTCATCGACCACCACGGTCGTGCGCTCTTGAGCGACTTCGGGATCGCGGAATCCGCAACACGCTCGGGGACGCTCGCGCCCACCGCGGGAACGCTCCGCTACATGAGCCCCGAACAGTTCACGGGCGGAGGCGACCACCGCAGCGACATCTACAGCCTCGGAGTCGTGCTCCACGAGGCGTTGACGGGCCGGCCGCCCTACGACGCCGATGACCCGCAGGCCCTGCGTCGCGAGATCTCCCAGGGAGCGACGGTACGCTTGGCGCCCGAGCATCACCACCTCGCGGCCGTCTGCAGCCGGGCGCTCCGGAGGCGGCCTGATGAACGCTATGCGTCCGCAGCCCACTTTGCGGCCGATCTGCGCCGTGCAGTGGGCACCGGTCGGCCTCGGTGGTCGCGACGCTCTGCGTGGGCGTTCGCCGCCTGCTGCGCAGCCCTATCGGCCACGGCCTTCCTCACCGCGCGATCGCTGGGCAGCGGCCGCATGGAGGTCAACGGCCTGACCGGCCCGGCCTCGCTATCCGCCGACATGCCTGCCTCGTGGCGGAGAACCGGCGTCCTCGCCGAGGTGCGCGGCACGGGCAAGATCGCGTTTCCCCGGCTGCCAACGTCGGCTTATGCCCTCGAGTTCGACCTCGAGATTCGCGAGCCGCGCGGCCGGATCACCATCTACACGGGCGAGCCCGGGTCGGGCGTCGACATTCCGCTGGGCCACCTCTGGGAGCAGGATCGCGAGCAGCCGATAATTGCCTGCCGCCTGTTTCGGGCCCAGCCGTTCGGGGTCAACTGGATCGGCGAAACCCACTTCAAACCGCATACTCGGATGAACCTCACGCTGGTCGTGGCCGACGACCAGAAGGCGCTGATCCGCAATGGCGTCGTGGTGCTGCGATCGGCCGGGGATGCGGCGGACTGTCGGCTCTCATTGCTCGCCACCGAAGATGCCGACGCCACGATCCATCGAATCGTGTGCCGTGGGCTTACCGCCGCCGACGCCCGAGTGGCCGATCTCCCGATTCCGCCCCGGGTTCTTGTCTGTGACCCGATGGCCACAGCACAACGACTCACGGCCCACACCGTCGCTCGCCCCGGCATGCCGGTGCCCGGCGAGCCGCATGCGGTGGGCAGTCCGCCGTTGCCGCTCCAGTGGATCGAGCCGGGTGAGTTCACGATGGGCTCCGCCACGGCGGAGTTCGTTCAGACCGGAAAGGGCCGGGAGCAGGTGCAGATTTCCCGGGGCTACTGGATCGGGTGTCATGAGGTCACCCAGGGCCTGTGGATGGAGGTGACCGGCACGAACCCCAGCCGGATCACCGGCTCCCCCTTCCTGCCAGTCAATCACGTCAGCTGGTCGGAGGCCCGTGACTTTTGCGGGCGACTGACGGAGCGAGAACGCGCCGCGAACAGATGCCCTGCCGACTACGTCTACCGACTGCCCACCGAGGCCGAGTGGGAATATGCCTGCCGTGCCGGCACCGAGGATGAATGGCCCGTGCCACTGGCTGAACTCGCGGCCCCCGGTGGCAAACACCGCCGGCTAGTCGAGATTGGATCGACGCCCGCCAACGACTGGGGCCTCCACGAGATGCAGGGCAACGTGCCGGAGTGGTGTCTCGACGAGTGGCGCCCGTACGCCGGAGGGCAGACGGGGGCCGCTTTGGATCGCTGCCACGAGGGCGATCCTGCGCGGGCGATGTTCGTCGTCCGGGGCAACGGCGTGTGGGAAACCGAGATTGGGCCTACGAGCATCGCCCGCACCCGCCGCCACGACATCGCCGGTGGGTTTCGCGGCCTCCGAGTCGTGCTCGGCCCCGCCGTCGAATCACGGTAGTCGCGGTTCGGTTGCGGTCAGGCTGCCGGCCGGCTCGCCCGTCGCGTCGAAAAATTCGACGGCGCCGTCGCGGCGATCCGGCCGCGTGCCGATCGCGATCGCGTCCACGCCCGTCCCATCCTTGACCTCGATCCGGCCGCCGCCGCCCCCCACCACGCGGCCGAGGTGCACGAGCACCGTGCCGTCGGTGCCCGTCACGATCAGCTCACGACAGACGAGCTGGCCGGTCTCCAGCCCGTCGTCCCGCGCGGCGCGGTCGTCATCGGCCACGATCGCGGCCCGCACCGCCAGGCCGATCGCGAGAAACAACAGCGGATACACCGTCCAGCGTTCACGACTCGTCATGCGTCACTCACCGTGCAGTTGTTTCAGCCGCCCCGAGAGCCGCAGGATGAGCTGCACCCGCTCGAACTGGTCGAGCCAGTCGGCCGTCGTCGCGGCAAGGGCATCGGCCGGCGGCGGTGCGGCACCCGACGCGCACGAATCGCCCAGCTCCATGGCCGCAGCGGCGCGATACGCCGAGAGCGTGCGGTCGCCGTAGAAGAGCACGGGCGTGAAGTCCTCGCTGAAGAATGCGGCGGTCGGCACCCGCTGGCCGCCACACACTCTCATGTGGGCCGCGATCTCCGGCAGTGCGTCGCGATCGAGAAACCGCAGGTCGATCGCCTTCGTCTCGGCGGCGAAGGCGGCGAAGATCGGGCATTGGTTCACGCAGTCGCCACACCAGGCGCCCGAGAGCACGAGCACGGGCATCCGCCGCTTGAACGACCCGAGCAGCTGCTTTTGGGTGGCGGTGAGCGCCACGCGGCCACGAACACCCTCCCACCGCGACCGCTGGTCGGGCGTGGCGTGATGCGCGAGGAAGGCGTCGTAGGGGAGCGCCTGGGCGAAGGCGGCGGCCCAGGCCTCGGCGGTGGGGGGTGCGCCGGCGTCAGCGATCGGCGGGGTCGTGCGAATCGAGGTGGTGGCCGTCATGGCAGCGAGCTCCGTGGTTCGTCAGGTGAATCGAAGGCCGCATCATATCGACCTCTCAACAAGCTGGGCGAAGTGTGGGCGATGCGGCAAGCCACCGCCGGTGAAATGCGGCCGAAATCGTCCGTGTGAACGGCCTTGACCCGGCCATCACGCGATCCCTAGTGTCCCCCCCGCCTGAAGGCCATGGGGTGATTCGACTGTTCACCCCCTCGATGTCAGCGGCAGCACGGATGCTCGCCGCCGACCTCGAGCCAGCGGCCCTCGGCGTCTGCCGTCCAATCGCTCCCGGAAACGGTCCAGGTTCTCCGCCCCCCTGGTACCTGGGCCGTTCCGGGGGCCTTTGGGCAGGTCTCTCGCCCGCGCCGCTCGCGAACGGCAGAAGTCTCGTCGCGGTGGGCCGCGGCGGCCCAAGGCTCCTCGATCTTTCGCCGGACCCTCGCTGAGTCCTGTGGTGGTGGAAGAGGCAGGGTCGTTTCAGCTGCATACAATGACTGCATGAGCACTTCAGCGCAGCCGAGACCGGAGCGGATCATTTGGTGGATCATGGCCGGCGTCGTGGCCTGGGGCGTGTTTCACGCGATCGGGGCCTGGCGGCTCAACCATGATCCGCGGCGGATGCTCGTCGTGCTCGGCTGCGTGGCGGCGTTTCTCGGGTTCTGGGCCGCGATGCTTTCGGCGCGGGCGCGGAGGCTCGGCGGCAGGTCGTGATTCCTCGGCGCGGAGGTGACCCATGTCGATCGTCCTCGGTACGAGCCTCGACAACGGCCTTGTGCCCCCCGCGAAGCTACGGCCGGCGGTGCAGCGGGCGGAAAGCGTCACGAGCCTCTCCATTGGCCAGTATCTGATCCGACGGCTCTCCGACTACGGCATCCGGCATGTGTTCGGCCTGCCGGGCGATTACGTACTCTCGTTCTATTCGATGCTGGAGAAGAGCCCGCTCGACCTCGTCAACTGCACCCGCGAAGACTGCGCCGGCTTCGCGGCCGATGCCTATGCTCGGGTGAACGGCATGGGTGCGGTCTGCGTCACGTATGGCGTCGGCGGCCTGTCGCTGGCCAACTCGATCGCCGGCGCGAGCGCCGAGAAGAGCCCGGTCGTGCTCATCTCCGGGGCGCCCGGCATCGCCGAGCGGGCCGACAATCCCCTGCTCCACCACCGCGTGCGTGAATGGCGGACCCAGCTGGAAGTCTTCGAGAAGATCTGCCTGGCCAGCGCCGAGATCGTCGATCCTGCCACGGCGTTCCGCGACATCGACCGCCTCCTCGACATCTGCCATCGCCAGAAGGGCCCGGTCTACATCGAACTTCCCCGCGACATGGTGGCCGTGGTCCCCGACCAGATTCGTCCCTACGTGCCGCCGCCCCGACAGAGCGACGCCGCGGCCCTCGCCGAGGCCGTCGCGGAGGCCAAGGCCCGGATCGAGGCCGCGAAACGACCGGTGATCCTCGCGGGCGTCGAGCTGCACCGCTACGGCCTACAGGCCGAGACGCTCGCGCTGGCCGAGGCGGCGAAGCTCCCGATCGCCGCGACGATGCTCGCCAAGAGCGTGATCAGCGAGGTGCATCCGCTCTACGTCGGCCTCTATGAAGGGGCGATGGGCCGCGCGGAGGTGACGCAGTTCGTCGAGGAGAGCGACTGCCTCATCCTGCTCGGCACGCTGCTCACCGACATCGATCTCGGCATCTTCACGGCCAAGCTCGATCCCACCCGCACGATCTTCGCGACGAGCGAGGAGCTGAAGATCAGCCATCATCACTACCACGACGTGCTGCTCGACGATTTCATCCGCGGGCTGGCCGCCGCGCGGCCGCAGGCGGCCCAGCGGCCACTGCCCCCCGGGCCGGAGGCAGCCGCAGGCGAGTTCACGCTCGTGCCCGACGCTCCGCTTACGACCACGCGGCTCGTGCGGCGGCTCGACGAGTCGCTCGACGATCGCACGCTGGTGGTGGCCGACGTGGGGGATGCGCTGTTCGCGTCGAGCGAGCTGGTGATCCGCGGCCAGACGGAGTTCATCGCGCCGGCCTACTACACGTCGATGGGCTTCGCCACGCCGGCGGCGCTCGGGGCGAAGATGGCCCGGCCCGACCTCACCGTGGTGGCGCTCGTGGGAGACGGTGCCTTCCAGATGACGGGCATGGAGCTTTCGACGATCGTCCGCCGCGGCCTGCCGGTCGTGGTGATCGTGCTCGACAACAAGGGCTACGGCACGGAGCGGCTGATCCACGAGGGGAGCTTCAACGACATCAATCCGTGGCAGTATCAGCTGCTGCCGCAGGTGCTCGGCGGGGGCACAGGCTACGAGGTGCGCACGGAGGGGGAATTCGACGCGGCACTCGCGCGGGCCCTGGCCGACACGTCAGGGATGAGCATCATCCGGGCCCACATCGGCATCGACGACCGCAGTGTCACGCTCGATCGGCTCGCCGCCGGCCTCGCCCGCCGCGTGCAGCGGTGAGGGCACGTGGCCATGTCACGCTGTGACATGTTCCGGTGTGGTCATGTCACGCCGTGACATGTTCCGGTGTGGCCATGTCACGCCGTGACATGTTCCGGTGTGGTCATGTCACGCCGTGACATGTTCCGGTGTGGTCATGTCACGCTGTGACATGTTCCGGTGTGGTCATGTCACGCTGTGACATGTTCCGGTCACGGCGTGAC
>JAPOJV010000135.1 GCA_029978085.1 bacterium | reverse complement strand
TGGTCGTCAGGCGGCGGCTCAGTTCCGGCGTCGCCGCCCACGCGCTCCCCGCGGCCGCAACGAATCGCTGCACGACTGCTGCGAGCGGGATGAGCCGCGCGGCCTCGGGATGGGTTGGCGGGATCGACACGAGATCGTCGTCGAGGTCGTACACGAGCCGAATGCCGTGGGCCCGGCAATGCTCAATCAGCCGCTCCGCCGTAGCCAGGTCGGGGGCGGCGTGACGCTGGCAGACGAGCACGTCGGCATCGCGGGCGAGCGCCGACTCGAAGTCGACGACCTCCACGAGCACGTCGCCACGTGTCGCCGCCAGGTGGTCGAACGGCTGCACGAGCCGGATGAATCCGCAGGGAGAAATCGTGCCGTCGTCATAGCGATCCGGCACCACGAGCACGGAGGTGATCCCCGGCCTGCGCAGCGACGTGGGCTGGTTGGTCCGCCGCGCATGGCGGCCGGCGACCGGTTCGAGATAGCGTTCCGGATAGAACTGGTCGGGCACGGCCTGTCGCGGCACGGTGACGGCGGGGCTGCGGTGTGCGACCAGTGCCGCACGGACGGCCGCGAACGTGGCGAGCACCGTCTCGCCATCGCGGCTCGGGGCGACAAGCCAGGGGAGGGGGCGATCCACGAGCCGCTCCGGGAAGGCGCCCAGGGACGGAGCCACGATCGGCAGGCCTGCGTCGATCGCCGCCGACAGTGTGTAGCTGTAGGTCTCCGGCCATGTGGCTGGAAACCAGACCGCATGCAGGCCGGCCGAGGCGATCAGACGCGGCAGGTCGGCCTCGTCGTACTTGCCCGTCTCATGCACCCGGTGGCGGAGATGCCGCGGCAGCCGCGGGTCGCAGAAGCCGATCACCACAAATTCGAACTGCCCGGGATCGGCCGCCTCGACCGCCGCCGTGAGTGCATCGAGCCCCTTGTGCTGGGCGATGACTCCGAGCACGCCGATCCGGAGCGGCTCGGTCGGCCCCGGACGCGAGGCGTTGATGTGCCAGGCTGAGTCGGTTACTGCCGCGTGCGGCACCGCAATCGCGCGGGCATGCGGCGCGTAGCGGGCGATCCGATCGCGGGCATCGCGGCTCGGGCAGATCACCCGCTCCGCCTCGTTCAGGAGCCAGGCATGCCGCGTGCGCCAGTCGGTGATGTCGGTCGCGCCATGTTGCGGGCGGCCCGCGATGCAGGCATTGCAGGTGGCGGCGTTCGGCTCGCCGCAGTACCGGGACGTCGGCGTTGGCAGCAGGTTCACCTGCGGACAGATGGAGAAGTAGTCGTGAATCGTGACGTCGAACGGCACGCCGAGCCGATCCAGCAGCGGCCGCAGGCCCGATTCGAAGCCCAGCCAATGGTGCACGTGCACCCGATCGACGCTGCAGCTCTCCAAGACGGCGACGAGCCCGTCGAGTTGATCGGTCGCGAAGGTCACCTCCGCATGATGGGAAAGCCCCGGCACCGACAGGGCGAAGCCGCCGGGCCGTGGCTCGAGCCGAAGGAAATTCGCCCGGGGGCCGACGGACTCCCGGAGTTCGCGGATGTGCCGATCGGTGCCGCCGCCCAAAGCATGCGTCGCGATGAGAATCGTGGGCTCGGTCGCGAGCCGAAACAACGCCGCCGTGGCGGCGAAGCGGCTGGCCCTCGCCGGGTCGGCTTCCACGTGCCGTGCGACGGCCGCTGCGTAGGTCGGATAGCGGGCGGTGAGCAGGTCCCACGCCCGGGCCCGCTCGGGCGAATCCTTGCCGAAACTCGTCTCGCCAGCGTGGTACACGAACGTGTCGCAGGCCAGCACGTGTCGCCAGCCGGCCGCAGTCGCCCGGAGGCAAAAATCGTTTTCCTCGCCATAGCCTCTGCCGAACGTCGCCTCGTCGAAGCAGCCCACGGCGTCGAGACAGTCGCGGCGGATGTACATGCAGAAGCCGACGGCCGTGGGGAGATCGACCTGCCGGCCGCGGTTCGCAGCATGAAATGCCGTGTCCATCTCCGCAGTGGTGCGGCCGGGAGGGAGCGGCCCGCCGTGAATCGACGGCCAGCTGCAGATCGTGGCGTTGTTCGAGAAGGGCGTGACGGTGCCGATCCGCGGGGCGGCGTAGGCGTGTCCGGCGAGCCGCGTGAGCCAGCCGGGCGGCACTTCCGTGTCGCTGTTGAGCAGGATGACGTCGCGGTCGCCCGCCGCCGCCATGCCCCGGTTGACCGAGGCGACGAAGCCACGGTTTGTTTCGTTGCGGAGGAGCGTGATCGAGCCCTTGGCGGCCAGTTCCCGCAGATAGTCGCTCAGGGCTGGCTCAGGCGAACAGTCGTCGACGACGATGATCTCACGCGGGAGGTCTTCCGCATGGTCGAGAACGGTGCGGAGGCATCGCCGGGTCTCGTCGAGGCCGCGATAGACGGGAATCACCACGGCCACGGCGAGCCGATTCGGTGGTATCCAGTCGGTGGCCTCCGAAGGGAGATAGGCGTCAATGGAGTCGCAGCGGGGCGAGTTCCCTGCCTGTCTGACCCCGCGGCGGCGGCGCAGCCCGAACTGGAGTCGCCTGATCGTGCTCCCGATCACGGGAATGCGTGCGACTGTGTCACCGACCAATCGTCCCAGTTTCATGACCGTCCCAGTGTCCTGATTCGTCTCTTTTGCGGGGATTGTGGGGGACGGGGCCGGTTTCGCGGAAGTTCATTTCCCGCGTTGATCGGCGGACGGCCGCCGCTGGCTCAGGCGGCCGCGCGGCGACCGGCGTCGTCCCGGGGCGCCGCAGCCTGCCCCGGACGGGATGGTCGGCCGGCGGCGAGGGATGTGGAGATCCAGTGCACGAACCGTCTCATGAGGCCCGACTTCCGGGCTCGGGCCAAATCGTCGGCAAGCTGCTCGTTGCTCGAGCCGAGCCTGCGGCACTCGGTCTCCAGCCGGAGCCTCGCTGCGGCGACGATCTCGAACTCCCTCGCCAGTCGATCGCAGTCGGCGGTCGCGTTCAGGAGGTGCTGGGATATCTGGTCGCGGTCCGCTGTCACGGCAGTCAATGCGGTCGACAGATCCTGCTCCCGCGCCAAGATCGTTGTGACTTCGGCATGCAGTTTCCGCTCCCGCACGGCGGCCCGGCTCGCCCGAGCCCACTCCTCGACGGCGTAGCCGGCGAGAGTCGTGGCGTCGACGGGGGCCTCGTCCGTCATGGCCGCCGGCTCGCCCGCGACGAACCGAAGCCGCTGATACACATCGTGTGCCTCCGGCACGAGCGCCCGCACGATGGCGGAGCCATGCAGGTTGCACTCGCGGCCGAAGAGGTCGTTGCGAAAGCTGTCGGGGGGGCTGCCGATCGGGAGATGGAGCCGCGATCGCACCATCTCGAAGACGTTGTCGGGATCGGCGATCAGTTGGGAGATCTCGAACGCCACGCATCGCGACGGATGGCGATGAATGAAGTCGGCGATCCGGCGGTTGTAGGCGACCCAGATCTCGATCGCGAGCCGGGGATCGACGACGAAGGCGGCATCACCGCGACGAAACAATGAATCGGCCACGTCCCACGGGTTGCGAAACACGAAAACGTACCGGGCATCGGGCAGGAGTTGGTCCCAGAAGTCGAGGAACAGCGTGGTCCGCGGCTCCTTCCAGCCCCACAGTCGGCCGGCAGCCGCGCGGTCGGCGATGATCTGCCGCGCCTCTGCCGTGAACTCGTCCGCCAGCGGGGGCAGCGACCGCGTGACGTATCCTTCGTTGTTGCACCCCAGCGAGTGCAGGGCCCGCATGTGGAATTCGAGGAAGCCGACATCCTCGAAATGCCCGAGTGAGTTGCCGACGTTCGCGCCGAAGAGCCGATCGCCGAGGTTCACGCCGGCGCCGCCGAACAACGACGCAGTGAGTGACGTCCCGGAGCGGTGCATGCCGCAGATGACGAGCGGCCCAGGGCTCTGGTCGTGTGGCGGTGCGGCGATGGTCATGCGGCGTCCTCCGTGGGGGATCGTAAGGAATGGCTGTCATCGCCACAGCGCCACCTCCGCTCCAGCCTGGGCCCCCGGAGCTGCCTGGCCTGCTGGCCCTGCCTGAACTGCCCGAGCTGCCAGCTCTGCCGCTTCTGACTGCCCGCTTTCCGCTCCCAGGATCCCGTGGTTCAATCGTCAGTGAGGTGCGAGACGGCGATGCCCTGTGTCTATGACTATGACGTGATCGTGATCGGGGCCGGCCATGCCGGCGTGGAAGCGGCCTGCGCCGCGGCCCGCCTCGGGGCCCGCACCGCGCTCCTCACGACCAACTGCGACACGGTCGGCCAGATGAGCTGCAACCCCGCCATCGGCGGCGTGGGCAAGGCGCAGCTCGTCCGCGAGGTCGATGCCCTCGGTGGCGTGATGGCCCGTGCCATCGATGCGACGGGCATCCAGTTTCGCGTGCTCAACCGCTCGAAGGGGCCGGCGATGCACGGGCCGCGGGCCCAGGCCGACAAGAAGCTCTATCAGATGGAGGTCAAGCGGATCGTCGAGGAGACGCCGAACCTCGACCTGCGGCAGGAGACGGTCGAGGATCTCATCGTCGAGCCGGCGGCGGGATCGGCCAGTCCGCGGGTCGTCGGCGTGCGGGTGCGGGGCGATGCCGAGTATCACGCGGCGGCCGTCGTGCTTACGACGGGCACGTTCCTGCAGGCGGTGATGCACACCGGCGAGGCCCGCACCAGCGGCGGCCGGGCAGGGGAAGGCACCACGTCGGGCGTGAGCCGGACGCTCGAGTCGGTCGGACTGCGGCTCGCCCGATTCAAGACGGGCACGCCCTGCCGGCTCGCCGCGCGGTCGATCGATTTCTCGCAGCTCGACGTGCAGCCGGGCGACGCTGAACCGCAGCCCTTCTCGTTTCTCACGGAGCGGATCGAGCAAGAGCAGATGGTCTGCTGGATCACGCGGACGACGCCAGAGATCCACGATCTCATCCGGGCCAATCTCCATCGGGCGCCGATGTTCACCGGTCAGATCGGCTCCCGCGGGCCGCGCTACTGTCCGAGTATCGAAGACAAGGTGGTGCGATTCGCGGAAAAGGAAAGCCACCAGCTGTTTCTGGAGCCTGAAGGTCGCCACACCCACGAGATCTACGTCAACGGCATCTCCACAAGCCTGCCGCGCGACGTGCAGGATGCACTGGTCCGGATGGTGCCCGGACTCGCGCGGGCGGTGATCATGCGGTATGGCTATGCCGTCGAATACGACTATTGCCCTCCGGATCAGCTCGCCGCCTCGCTGGAGTGCAAGGGCGTGCGCGGCCTCTTTCTGGCCGGCCAGATCAACGGCACGACAGGCTACGAGGAGGCAGCCGCGCAGGGCATCGTGGCCGGTGCGAATGCCGCGCTCGCGGTAGCCGGCCGGGAGCCGCTCATGCTCGGTCGCGAGGACTCCTACATCGGCGTGCTCATCGACGACCTCGTCACGCGGGGCGTGGACGAGCCCTATCGGATGTTCACGAGCCGTGCCGAGCACCGACTTGCGCTGCGGCACGACAACGCCGACCGCCGCCTCACGCCCCTCGCCGACCGGCTTGGCCTGGCGGAGCCGCACCGGGCCGTCCGGCTCGCCGCGAAACAGGCGGAGATCGAGGCGACGCTCGGCCTGCTCGCCACCCGGCGGATCAACGGCACCGCACTCACCGACCTGCTCAAGCGGCCGGAGTTCGGCTGGAGTGACTGTCTCGCAGCAATGCCCGAACTGGCGACGGTGTCGCGGGATGCGGCCACGCAGATCGAGAACGACATTCGCTACGCAGGCTACCTCGCGCTCGAGCGCGAACGGATCGAGCGACAGCGGAGGCTCGGCGAACGGCTCATCCCCGACGGCTTCGACTTCGCGGCGGTGCGACACCTGCGTGCCGAGGCCCGCGAGCAGCTCGCCCGCATCCGCCCCCGCACGCTCGCCCAGGCCGGCCGCGTGAGCGGCATCACCCCCGCCGACCTCGCCCTCGTCCTCGTCCACCTCGAGGGCCGCGGCGCCTAGGACTCACACGAGCACAACCACCTACAACCACCTAAGGAGGTTCGGGGTTGCCCACGCCCCGAGAGCCGGCGTATGCCGCCGAGCGCAGGCAGGATGCCGAAGCGAAGGCGGCATCCGAGCGAGCGAAGGGGAGGATGCCCGTAGCGAGCGTCCGGCTCTCGGGGCGTGGGCAACCCCGAACCGGCCCCACCCCACAGGCGTTTGCACCACGCGAAGAACCCATGCGAATCGTTCACATCACGGCCGGCGCGGGGGGGCGCATCTGCGGCTCGTGCCTCCATGACAACACGCTCGTGCGAGCGCTCGTGGCCCGCGGCTGCGATGCGATCCTCGTGCCGGCCTACGTGCCCACCACGACCGACGAGGAGAACGTCGCCCAGGAGCGGATCGTGATGGGGGGGGTGAACGTGTGGCTGCAGGAACACGTGCCGCTCTTCCGCCACACGCCGCGATTCATCGATCGGCTGTTCGATGCGCCGCCGCTGCTCCGCTGGCTCTCCTCACGTACCGGTTCCACGCGGCCGGCCGACCTTGGGCCGCTCACGGTTTCGACGCTGCGAGGCGATGCGGGGCGGCAGCGGAAGGAGGTGGAGAAGCTCGCCGGCTGGCTGGCGGCCAATGTGCGGCCCGACGTCGTGCATCTCTCGAATGCACTGCTGATCGGGCTCGCGCGGCGAATTCGGGAAGCCACCGGTGCGCGGATCGTGTGCAGCCTCTCGGGCGAAGACATCTTCATCGACACGATTCCCGAGCCGCACTGCAGTGCGATCTGGGGACTGCTTCGTGATCGTGCCGCCGACATCGACGCGTTCGTGGCCCTCAATCGGTTCTTCGCCGGCTTCATGGCGGAGCGTCTCGAAGTGCCGACCCACCGCGTCGGAGTGATTCCGCACGGCGTCGACCTCGCGGGGTTTCCGACCGAGGCGCCCGACCTCATGGCCCGGCGTCGCTCGCGCGGTGGACGACTCGTTGTGGGCACGCTGGCCCGTGCCTGTCGGGAGAAGGGCCTCGATCAACTCGTCCGGGCATTGCCCCTGCTGGCTCCACGCGATGTAGAAGTTGTGGCGGCCGGCGCCACGGTCGATGCCGAGCGAGACTACGTCGCCTCGTGTCTGACCCTCGCCCGCGACCTCGGCGTGGCGGATCGGTTTCGCTGGCTCGGCCAGGTCGATCGGCCCGGCAAGCTCACGGTGTTCGACTCGGTCGATCTGTTCGCGATGCCGACGGTGCATCCCGAGGCAAAGGGGCTGCCGGTCATCGAGGCGATGGCGGCGGGGCTGCCGATCGTGGCCCCGCGGCACGGCACGTTCCCCGAACTCCTCGACGGCGAGCGGGCGGGACTCATGCACGCGGCCGGTGACCCTGCGGATCTCGCCAGGGTGATCGGGGCCATTCTCGACGACGAAGACCTCGCCATTCGCCTCGGTCGTCACGGACGTACACTCGTCGAGCAGCGGCATACGGCGGACCGCATGGCGGCCGCCCATGACACGCTCTATCGGTCGCTCGCACGGCCACGCCCCTGAAGACCTGCCAGATGAAGACCAGCAAGACCAAGAAGACCCAGACGAAGTCCACGGCCACGACGGGCACGCTTCGGATCGGCGACCAGTGGAATGCGATCACGATCATCGCCCACTCGCAGACGCACCCGCTCAAGGCGATCTGTGAACTGGCCGAGAATGCGATCGACGCCGGGGCGGCGAGCGTGCGGATCATCCGTCGTCGTGCCCAAGGCAAGCTCTTCCTGGAGGTTGCCGACGACGGCCGCGGCGTGGCCACCGATGAGTCGGGCACGCCCGATTTCGAGCGGATCGCCACGCATCTCTGCGATTCGATGAAGCGGCACCTCGGCACCGCGCAGCGGCAGGGGGTGCATGGCGAGTTCGGCATCGGACTCCTCAGCTTCTGGAGCCTGGGGGAGGAGCTGCGGATGGCATCGGGCAGCGGCGCCGGGCCGCTTCGGGAATTGCATCTCGTCCGCGGTGAGCGGCAGTACGCGATCCGCCCGGTGCGTGGCCGGCTCGCGGTGCGCGGCACCCGCGTGTCGGTGGGACCGCTCTTGGAGACGACGAAGAATCTCGTCACCGGGGAGAAGATCGCCCGCTACCTCTCGGCCGAACTCCGTGATCGCATTCGCAACACGGGCGTGACGATCGACGTGGTCGATGCCGTGGCCCGGCGGGAGGTCCGCGTCGTCCCCCGCGAGTTCGACGGCGAGCGGCTGGAGATTCCCCGCCGCTATCCGACGCCACTCGGCGAGGTGGGCGTCGAAATCTACCTGCGTGGCGACGACGCGACCGGCCCAGGAGGCATCGCCGTCTGCAAGGATGGCACGCGGGTGCTCGCCGACATCACCGAACTGCTCGCATTTCAGCAGCCGCCTTGGACCGATCGCCGGCTGGAGGGGCTCGTCGACTTCGAGGCCCTCGCCCTCGCCCCCGGCACCCGCTCCGGCATCGTGCCCGATGCGGCGCTCGATGCGCTCGTCGCCGTCGCCCCGGCGATCGCGGCCGACATCGCGGCCTGCGTATCCGGCCGCGAGCAGGCGGAGGCCGAGCGGGCCAGCCGCCAGCTGCTCAAGCAGGTGCACAAGGCCTTTGCGACGGCGCTGGCTGAACTCCCTGCCGAGGAGTACCTGTTTTTCGACATCCCCAAGAC
>JAPOJV010000186.1 GCA_029978085.1 bacterium | reverse complement strand
TAGCAGCGGCCGGACTTGAACCGGCGACACCCGGCTTATGAAGCCGGTGCTCTAACCAACTGAGCTACGCTGCCCTGATGCCAAAAATATAGCTGCCGCCGTTCCGCGCGTCAGCAGGTGCCGTGTTTTCGGCCCGTCAGACGGTGTCTTCGCACCGGGGCGGTTCAGGTCTGCGACGATCCCGCGGCAGCCGCCAGAGCATCGGGCGAGAGCGTCACCGCGCGGGCGAAGCCTGCCACGAGCCGGGCCGATGTGGGCTGGAACGCCACGAGCGAAAAGTCGCCCAGCTGAAACAGGTCGGTGGCCTCGGGGAACTTGCCGAGATAGGCGGCCTTCACAGCGGCATGGTCCGGGTGATCGTCCGGGATGAACTCCGCCACGGCTGCGATCGACACCCGCGGCACGGCCTGCGGCATCGTGCCGGCCGATTCGCCTGCCGTCACGAGCAGGCAGACATCCGGACTCGCCCGCATGTCGCGTGTGTGGGCCGACAGGCCGCTGACATGCGTGACCAGTCGCGGCCGGCCGCCGGCCATCGTCACCGCAAATGGAATCATCGAGGCGAACGGCCGGCCGTCGTGCAGCGTCGCCAGCGACGCGGTATTCCGGCCGATGAGCAGCGACCGCAGGACGGGTGTCAGTTCGGGTGTGAGGTTCATGTGAACGCCTTCCAGAGGACTCACTCAGTGCGGCTGGCAGAGAGCAGGATCACGGCCCGTTTGCCGTCGGTGAAGTAGGGATCACCGGTCAGGTTGCGGTGTGGCTGGTCGCGGGTGGAGCTGCCGACGCCCGCGACGTAGCCGGCCGCCGCCGCGCGGCCGCTGAGCATCAGATCCTCGATCACGTAGTCGCGCGACTCGTCCACGTCGGGGTCGATCCGGTGGGTCGTGAGGTTCCAGGCATGTGTGGTGAACCGCACGCCGATGTCGCGGCTCACCTGACCGACCCACACGGGCTTGCCGGTGAATGCGAGCGGCGTGAGCCAGAGCCGGAGGTGCAGCCGCTCGTTGATCGACTGCCGCGTCCGCTGGAGGGCGATGTCTTGGTTGCGGCCGAAGAGATGGAGCGGGCTCACCGGCGAGTAGCGGTAGCTCGAGCCGAGCAGGAATGCCCGCACCGTCTTCCAGCAGGTGGCCAGCGAGATCGTCTCGCTCTCGTCCCAGCGGGCGGCGAAGGCGGCCAGCAGCGCCGCAAAGTCGCCGATCACCACGAGATTGACGGGATCGCCGGACCGCGTGCCCGTCGCGTTGGTCGTGGCGGCGGGGAGCGATTCGAGCTTCGTCACGAGCTGGTCGATCGTGCAGGGCTCGACCGTTGCCGACGCGCGGAGCCGTGAGAAGTCGCGGCCGTGATAATCGACCGCGATGCCCGGCACGGGAATCGTGAACGTGAAGTCGCTCACCACCTGCGTGTGGGCGTGGTCCCGCTGCGGGTCCGCTGGCAGTGGCGCCGCGCCGGCGAGCGACTGGGCGATGCCGCCCACGCGCGTGAGTCGCACCCGCACCACCTTCGTGCCCAGGTCGAGTGTGGTGAATACGAAGCCCTCGGCGGTGCCGCCGGGCGGAATCGGCCCGAGCCGAAACCCCTGGCCGCGAAAGAAATCATCCATGCGGCCGTTCGCGAGCCAGGCCGTCACGAGCTTCAGCGGCACGAGCGCGAGCAAAGGCACGAACAGCCAGCCCATCACGCCGAATGCCGACAGCCGCCGCGCGATCGAGAAGTGATTCACGCCCGCCGCCTCCAGCGGCGTGAAGTATTTCGGGTCGATGTTGACCATCTGCACGCGGAGGCTCTCGGCCGACCGGTTGGCGATCCGGAGAAACACCGGCTGGATGCCCCGCCGGGCCACGTCGACGCCGAACACCGTGCGGCTTTCCGCCGGCGTGAGCACGGCGACGGTCGCGGTGGCGTGGTCGTCTTGCTGCGTCTGCGCCCGCTCCATGAACGCCCGCACGGCGGGGTCGGGTCGATAGGGTGTGATCACCAGCCGCCAGAGACGGTCGGGAATGCGGCGGAGAAGATCGAACATGCACGCCGTGTCCTGGCTGCGACCATGAAAAAGGCGGCCCGGAGCATACCCTCCGGGCCGCCACACTGAATCACTCTCTATCGGGCCAGCTCAGTCGACGAGCGAGCAGGAGGCCTCGACGACGGCGTCGATCTTCTCGTCGGAGAGGCCGCCCTTCGCGAAGGCATGATTGGCCTTCACGGTGCCCTCCTTGTAGCAGACCACCGTGAGGTCGGCGTCAGGGGCGATCTTGAAGTCGGGCGGCCCGTGCTGCGTGTCTTCCGGCACCACGAAGGCCAGCCGCTTGATGCCGTGCTTCGCCACGAAGTCGGCGGAAGCCTTCTTCAGGCTCTCGGCGTCGCTGCCGATCATGTTGACGAAGCCCGTGAGCTTGTCGTCGGCATGCTCCTCGAACTCCTCGTCGAGCTCCTTGCAGAGCTTGGCCAGCTTCTCGTCGGCCGAGCGGGCGAAGATCATCACCACCGGCCGCTGGCCCATCTTGCAGCGATAGCAGAGGGTGCGGCCGTCGGCCACGCCGTCGTCGGGGTTGCCCGTCACCTTCGTGACCGTGAACGCACCCACCATGTCGCCCACTGCGGGGCCGCTCGTCACCTCGGCCGACGCGACGACCGCCACGCCGAACGCCAAGGCCACCGCCATCACACATGCTGCACGCATCGTTTGAACTCCTGGAAGGACCGTCAGGGAGGGAATGTCGGCGCTGAAGGCGCCGGCGGGATCAACTTGAGCACCACAGCCTATCGCAGGTACGATTTCGGAGGCAAATGTTCGGCTCGCGGCCGCGGTTCAGGCGAGCGATCACACCGGGCGTCACGCGACGGGAGCAACGCGATGGGACGATTTTTCGGCAAGGTGACGACCGGCGGCGGGTTCCGCGCGGTCATGTACACGCTCAAGAAGTCTCGCCAGGCGGGCGGCCTGTGGGCATTCTGGAAGGCCATGCGGTCCAAGAACGCCTGCAAGACCTGTGCGGTCGGCATGGGGGGGCAGGCCGGCGGCATGGTGAACGAGGCGGGCCACTTCCCCGAGGTCTGCAAGAAGTCGTTCCAGGCGATGGTCGCCGACATGCAGGGGGCCGTGAAGCCGACGTTTTTCGAGACCTATTCCGTGCCGCAGTTGCGGGCCTTCACTCCCTATCAGATGGAGCATTCGGGCCGACTCGTGCAGCCGATGATCCTGGAAAAGGGCTCCCAGCACTACCGTCCGATCGAATGGGGCGAGGCGATGGAGCGGATCGCCGCGAAGATCAAGGCGACGCGGCCCGAGGAATCGTTCTTCTATTTCAGCGGCCGCTCGAGCAACGAGGCGGGCTTTTTGCTCCAGCTCTTCGCCCGGCTCTATGGCACGAATCACGTCAATAACTGTTCGTACTACTGCCACCAGGCCAGCGGCGTGGGGCTCGCCAGCGTGATCGGCACGGGCGCCGGCACCGTGAAGCTCGACGACATGGAGCATGCCGACTGCGTGTTCCTGATCGGCGGCAATCCGGCCAGCAACCATCCCCGCATGATGCGGACGCTGATGATGGTTCGCCGCAGCGGCGGCAAGGTGATCGTGGTCAATCCGATCGTCGAGACGGGGATGGTGAACTTCTCCGTGCCGAGCGACGCCTGGGCGCTGCTCTTCGGTGCCGAGATCGCGAGCACCTACGTGCAGCCCTATGTGGGGGGCGACCTGGCGATGATCTACGGGATCATGAAGCGGCTGCGGGAGCTGCACGCGGCCACGCCGCGGAACGCCGCCGGCGAGCTGATCGTCGACGAGGAGTTTCTGGGCCGACACTGCGTCGGCTGGACTGAACTTGCGGCGCAGCTCGACGCCCTCTCATGGGACGACGTCGTGCGGAAGTCGGGCGTGTCGAAACGCGAGATCGACGACATGGCGGCCCAGTACGCCGAGAGCAAGCGGGCCGTCTTTGCCTGGACGATGGGCGTGACGCACCATCTCCACGGTGCAGCGACGGTGCAGGCGATCGCGCAGCTGGCGCTCATGCGGCGGATGGTGGGCCGGCCGGGCGCGGGGCTGCAGCCGATCCGCGGCCACTCCAATATCCAGGGCATGGGCACCGTCGGCGTCACGCCCACGCTCAAGAAGGCGATCTTCGACCGGCTCGAAAGCCATTACGACGTGAAACTGCCGACGACGAAGGGCTACGACACGCTCGAATGCCTCGATGCGGCAGACGAAGGGAAGATGCGGTTCGCCTTCTGCCTCGGCGGCAATCTCTATGGCGCGAGCCCCGACGCGACCTATGCGAAGCGGGCCATGGAGAAGATCGACACGGTCGTCTACATGAACACGTCGCTGAACACCGGCCACGCCTGGGGCACCGGCAGCGAAGCGACGATCATCCTCCCGGTGCTTGCCCGCGACGAGGAGCCGGAGCCCTCCACGCAGGAGAGCATGTTCAGCTACATCCGGCTCTCCGACGGTGGCCCGCCGCGGCATGTCGGCCCGCGGGCCGAAGTCGAGATCATCGCCGACATCGCCCGCCGTGTGCTCGGCGAGAGCGGGCCCGTGAACTGGCGGGACATGGCCCATACGAGCACGATCCGCACGGCCATCGCCGCCATCGTGCCGGGCATGGAGCAGATCGCGGAGATCGACAAGACGAAGAAAGAGTTTTCGATTCCCGGTCGCGCGATCGACTCGCCGTCGTTCCCCACGCCCGACGGCCTCGCCCATCTCTTCGTGCACGATCTGCCGGAGCCGCCGGAGGGCGTGCAGCTGATGACGATCCGCAGCGAGGGGCAGTTCAACACCGTCGTCTACGAGGAGGAAGACCTCTATCGCAATCAGACGCGGCGGGACATCGTGATGATGCATCCCGACGACATCGCGAGGTTCGGACTCACCGCGGGCGGGAAGTGCCGGATCACGAGCAGTGCGGGGGAGATGCGCGGCCAGATCGTGTCGGCCTTCGATCAGATCCGGCCGGGCTGCGTGGCGATGTATTACCCCGAGAGCAACGTGCTCGTGCCGAAGGCGGCCGATCCGCTTTCGCGAACACCGGCCTACAAGAGCATCGCCGT
>JAPOJV010000210.1 GCA_029978085.1 bacterium | reverse complement strand
CGGCGTGACCGGGCTACCGTGACCGGGCTACCGTGACCGGGCTACCGTGACCGGGCTACCATGACCGGGCTACCGTGACCGGGCTCACTCCCAGGCGCAGAGCTGCTCGACATGTGCGGCGGAGCCGTCGCGGAGCCAGCCGTCGAGCTGGGCCACGTCCTTGAGCTGCTGGCCGCGGAGCCGCGGCACCACGAAGAACCGGCTCTCCACCTCGCCGAGCGCGGTCATGTCGCCCCACAGCTTCTCGAACTGCGCCACCGGAAACACGTCCTCCTGGCCGTGGCCCCAGCGTTTCTTCACGTCCTTGAGCGTCACGTAAGTCGGCATCTTCGCGGCGCAGGCACGGATCGCCGCGGCGACCTTCGGCCCGTTCGTGAGATCGGCCCGCACGAGCTCGAAGCCGGCGAGCAGCTGGTCGATGTCGATCCACGTCGAGAGCGTGTTGTAGAACCGCAGCTTGAACTCATCTTCCTCGCGGGGCATCGCCAGCCCCTCCACGAGTCGCACGCGGCCGTTCACCCGGGCGAGCCCGCCGCCGCGATCCTCGATCCGCCGCGGGATCACCTCATACGAAAGGCACGAGCCGCCGGCGATGTGGCGTCCGAGCAGCGCGGGATCGAGGTCGGCCCCCACCGTGTCGATGTTGTGGAGGAAGAGCCACTTGAGCTGCGGCCGTTCGGCGAGCAGCCGCGCGAGCACGCCGGGGCGGCCGGCCGCATCGCACCGCAGCATGTTCGGGATCTCATACCAGTGGCCCACCGGGTGCAGGCACTGCTGCGGCAGGTTGTCGGTGTAGTCGGAGCCCTCGCCCACCTGCTCGGCCCAGCCGATGAGTGCCGCATGCAGGCTGTCGCGGACCTTCTGCTTCTGCTCGTCGAGCAGCTGATGCGAAAGCTCTTCCCAGGCAAACCGCAGGTCGCGGGTCATCGGGATCATCCGCAGGCCGATCGCTCGGCCCGGTGAGAGCACGACATGCCCGCCCTGGTTGCTCCGCTCGAGCCAGCGGGCGATCTGGTCGTGCGTGAGGTGGCTCGTGGTCACGACGTGCGGGATCGGCGTGCCCGCCTGCCGCGCGGTCGCGCGGGTCTTGGCGAGGTGCACTTCCAGAAACGAGCGATGCTTCCCGCCGAGCTTGCAGAACGGATTGAGGGCTTTGACGACGCCGGCCCCCTGCGTCCAGCGGCTGCCCACGCCGGCCGCGAGCGTGACGACGGCCGCCTCGCCGCGGGCGAGCGCGGCGAGACCTGCGTCACGAAAGCGGGCCGCGTCGTCGCCGTCGGCCGCTCCAGCTGTGTTCACGACGTCGGCGTCGTCCACGTCGTCGAGCTCGGTGGCCGCGGGGAGCCGATTCTGGGCGAGGCCGATCCGGCCCGACTGCAGGTCATCACGAATCTGCTCGTGTTCGACGTCGTCGAAGCCAAGGTCGGCGAGCAGCGCGGCCAGGTCGCGGGCGGAGCCGGAGCCGGCGGCCGCGCGGGGAAACAGTCGGTCGAAGAGCGTGTGCACCATGCCGGCGAGTTCGGGCTGCGTGCGGCAGGCGGCGCCGAAGGCGTCGAGGTCGGCCCGCTGGGCGGGGGAGAGCGTCCGAGCCTTGAGCAGCCTCGGCACGGTCAGGGCGTAGTAGCCGGGCGGCATGAGGGCGGCGGGGCCGGTGAGCAGGTCGCTCCACGTGCCGCGGTCGTTCACCGCGAAGTCATAGACCACCGGCTCCATCGCGAAGGGGAGCGCGTCTTCGAGTTCCCGCTTCGCGTCGCGCATGATCTCGCCGAGTGCGAGCTGGGCCTCGGCCCGCCGGTGCGGCGCAAAAATAAACCCCATGCCGCCGCCGGACATCCCCCCGAGCATCCAGAAGCCCTGGAAGTCGGAGCCGAAGCGGGCCCGCACGCGGTCGATGATCGTCTCGGTATAGAGGTTCGTGGCCCAGGGAATGATCGTCTGGATGGGGCCGAAGAAGTTGCGGGTGGTGGCGGCGGCGATCCGCGGCACGTCCCCCGCCTCGATGGCCGCGATGATCTCGTCGAGCACGTCCCCCGCCTCGGCCCGCGCCGCCCACTCCGACTCCGAGCGGAGCAGGTATTTTTCGGTCACCATCTCCAGGATCGGGCCCACGTTCTGCGCCATGCCGCCGTGCACGAGCACGAGCGAGTCGGCGAGGCTGGCACCGAGTTTCACGGGATCGTGTCGCGGGAGGAGTCGGCCGCGGCTCGTGCCGTGTTCCGGGTCGTCAGCGGTGGCGGCCACGCCGCGGATGAGCTTGGCCGCGGGCCACACGCCGCCGGAGTCCTGCCAGCCGCCGCCGGAGCCGCCGAGCCATTCGCCCAGGATCGCGCGGGCCGCCACGAGCCGTCGCTCGGGTTCGGTGAGCTGACCGGTGAGCGACTGGGCCTGCCCCGTGGCCCGCATGCAGACGGCGATGAGCGCCGCGAGCAGGTTCGTCGAGACGGCCAGCCGCGAGCCCTTCGGAATGTTGTTGACGCTGCTCACCAGTTCGAGGCCGAGGCCGGGGCCGACGGTGCGTTCGAGCAGCGTGGCCAGGCTCTCGCCCGAGCCCTCGATGCCGGGGGGCACGATGCCCGCCGCGATCACGGCGGCCTTGAGCAGGCCGAGGTAGTCGCGGGCGAAGTCGAACACTTCGGCCAAGTCGGTGATCTCGGCGGTCGTGCCGAGGTCCACGCTCGTGAGCCGGAGCACGGGGCGGTCGATCACGCGGAGGTAGGCCTCCACGGGGGGCTTCGGCCGGGCGTCGCGGCCGTGCACGCCGAGGTCGATCGACACGTTGAGCACACGAGCCCCTTCGGGGAAGTCCATTCCCAGAAAGAAGATGTCGCTCCAGCCGGAGTGCGAGAGGTCCATCCGCACGGGCGTCGATTCGCGGAGCACGGGGTAGGCGCCGCCGTCGGCCGTAGCGAGCAGTTCGGGGCGGATGCGGAGGGCCTGGTCGGCCGGATGGCCCACGCGAAACATCCACTGGTTGCCGCGCAGGCTCCGCACGCTCTTCCGCACCTGGTTGGCGAGCGTCTGCAGGCCGAGGTCGCGGTAGGCGGTGGCCAGCGCGCTCGAGATCGCGTCGGAGGGGCCGGTGGTCCGTTGGGCGTCGAGGAAGGTTTCGATAGCCTCTTCGAACCGGCGGGCGAGCAGGTGTTCGTAGCCGTCGTGCGGGATCAGGGCCGCCGTGCCTGCCAGCCGCTGGGGCATGTGAAACCGGTGGATGGCGTACAAAAAAAACAACGCCCGCACCCGCTCGTAGAGGTTCGTGCTCTCGTGACGAAACGCCTCGAGCGCGGCCGCCTCGGCGAGCAGGTCATCCACGCCGGCCGCGCGACACACAGCATCGACGGAACGATTCCGCTCCGCCGGCTCGGCCGCGGTGATGATGTCAACGAGCTGGCTGGTGGACGAAACATGCGTCATGGCAGTAATGACTCCTCGGCAGCGACGATCCGTTCGAGATCGACCACTTCGTCATCAGTGAGCATCGCGAAATGGGCCGCCCGCTTGCTGCGGGAGAGCGTACCGGCGTTTTGATGGACAAGCCGGATAAACAGATCGATGAGCCGGTCGGGCATGTCGATGCGGTTCATGATTGCGGTCTTGATGCGGCCGTAGCGGGT
>JAPOJV010000100.1 GCA_029978085.1 bacterium | reverse complement strand
GCAGCACATCGACGTTGAGCAACGCCTTCCCCTGCGGCAGCTGGCTCACGGCCGGGGAGACGGTGACCTCCATCGTCGGGTCGTGCGTCCGCTCAACGGTGAAGTTGGTGTAGGTCCACCAGGCCGCGACCACGATGGCGACCGCCCCGAGCAGCTTGCTCACGAGCTCCGTCCACAGGTGAGCCCGCTCGAGGCGGGACGTCTGGGCAGAATCGGGCATGTCGAGACGTGTGGCGCTGGAGGTCGTGACGGCGAACGTCACACCAGATTACTCGCCCGGCCGATCGCTGGGGAGGACGAGCGCCGGCGGCACGCGGAGGATCAGCCGGTAGAGGGCCGGCAGGATGAAGAGCGTGAACAGCGTGCTCGTGATCACGCCCCCGATCACGACCGTGGCCAGCGGCCGCTGGACCTCGGCGCCGGTGCCCTCGGAGAGGGCCATCGGGATGAATCCCAGGCTCGCCACGAGCGCCGTCATGATGATCGTGCGGAGCGAGGAACAGGCCGTCTCTTCGATCGCCACGTCGCGGGCCGTGCCGCGGGCCAGTCGCTCTCGCAGGGCGCTGGCCACCACCATGCCGGCGAGCACCGACACGCCGGAGAGCGTGATGAAACCAACAGCCGCCGAGATCGAGAGCGGCATCCCCCGGAAGGCGAGGGCCCAGATGCCGCCAACGCAGGCGAACGGCACGCTGATGAAGAGCAGGAGCGTGTCGGCCACGTTGCGGTAGGTGAGGTAGAGCAGGGCGATGATGAGCAGCAACGCCAGCGGCACCACGATCATGAGCCGCTTCTGGGCCCGCTGCATGTTCTCGAACTGCCCGCCCCATTCGAGGCGAAACTTCCCCTGTGGCAGCTCGACCTGCTTGGCGATCTGGGCCTGCGCGTCGGCCACGAATCCACCCACGTCGCGGCCCCGGACGTTGCACTGCACCACCGTCCGCCGCTCGCTCCATTCGCGGGTCACGAACTTGGGGCCCAGCACCGTCTCGATCGTGGCGATTCGCTCGAGCGGTACGCTCTCGCCTGCGGGGCCCCGAATCGGGATCGAGGCCAGCGACTCAGGTCCCGCCCGGAGCGACTCGGGGAGCCGCACCACGATCGGAAACCGCAGCTGCCCCTCGACGATCTGGCCCACGGCCTTGCCGCCGACGCTCTCGACGATATCGAGTACTTCCTGGGCGGAGATGCCGTAGCGGGCGATCTCGTCCTGCTTGACGGCGATCTTGAGGATCGGCTGGCCCGACACCTGCTCGACTGCCACGTCGGCCCCGCCGGGCACGCCCCGCAACACCGTCGCCACCTCGTTGGCCTTCTGTACGAGCGCATCGAGCTCATCGCCGAACACCTTCACGGCGATGTCGGCCCGTACGCCCGACACCATCTCGTTGATCCGCTGCTCGATTGGCTGGGTGAACCAGATGATCTGGCCGGGGATGCCCTCGACGACGGTGTTCATCACCTCCACGAGCGCCGCCTGCGTGCGGGCCCGCTTCCACTCCTCGCGGGGCTTGAGCGCGATGAACATGTCGGTGGCTTCGATCGCACCGGCGTCGGTGGCCACTTCGGGCGTGCCCGTGCGGCTCCAGACGTGGGCGATTTCGGCGGGAAACTCATCGAGCAGCGCCTTCTCGATCCGCATGTTCATCCGGCACGACTCTTCGATGCTCGTGCCGGGCGCGCGGATGATGCCGAGCACGATGTCGCCCTCCGACAGCTTGGGCACGAACTCCGTGCCGAGCGATCCTGCCCGCAAAAGCGTGATCCCGAGGATCACGCAGGCGATCAGGGCCAGTGTGCCCCGGGCCGCGAGACACGCCCGCAGCACCGGCCGGTAGAGCCACCGCAGAAACCGCACGAGCACCACGTCGTGGGAATCCATTCGCTTCGGGAGGAAGAAGCTCGAGAGCACCGGCACGACTGTGAGCGAGAGCACGAGCGAGCCGATGAGGATGAACACGACCGTCAGCGCCATCGGCCGGAACATCTTCCCTTCGACCCCTTCGAGCGTGAGGATCGGGATGTAGACGATCATGATGATCAGCTGGCCGAAGCAGGCCGGCTTCTTCACGGCGTTGGTGGCCTCCCGCACAAGCTTGAGCCGCGCGGCGCCCGTCGCCCCCGGATGATGCCCGATCTTCTCGAGGATGCTCTCGATCACTACCACCGACGAGTCGACCACGATGCCGAAGTCGATGGCGCCGAGCGAGAGCAGGCTGGCGGCGATGCCCGCCTGCCACATGCCGATGAAGCCGCACATCATCGAGAGCGGGATCGCCGTGGCGGCCACGAGCCCGGCCCGGAGGTTGCCGAGCATCACGTACAGGATCACGACGACGAGAAACGCGCCTTCGAGCAGGTTCTGCCGCACCGTCGCGATCACGCGGTCGATGAGTTTCGTGCGGTCGTAAACGACCTTCGCCTCGACCCCTTCCGGAAGCGTTTCGATCAGCTTCTCGAACCGGTCGCGAAGCCGTGTCGTGACCGCATAGCTGTTTTCGCCCATGAGCATGAAGCCCAGGCCAAGCACCACCTCACCTTCACCGCCGTACGTCACGGCCCCCTTGCGGATCTCGTGGCCGATGACGACTTCCCCCACGTCGCGGATGCGGATCGGCACGCCGTTGCTCGAGGCGATGACGATCCGCCCGATCTGCTCGATATCGACGGTGCGGCCGACGCCATAGACGAGGACTGCGTCACCGGAGCGGTCGATCGAGCCGCCACCGACGTTGAAATTGTTGCGGGGAATGGCCTCGACGACCTGGTCGAACGAGAGGTCGTACTTGCGGAGCAGCGTGGGATCGACCCGGATCTGGAACTGCTTGTTGAGGCCGCCCCAGGCGTTGACCTCCGCGGTGCCCGGCACGCTGCGGAGGGCCGGCTTGAGCGTCCACTCCTGGAGCGTCTTGGCGTCGGTGAGGCTCATGCCCCGGGGCACGAGCAGGTAGTGAAACACCTCACCCAGGCCTGTCGAGACGGGCCCCATCTCCGGCCGCTCCACGCCGGCCGGCACGCCCACCGTGCCGAGCCGCTCGTTGATGAGTTGCCGGGCGAAGTAGATGTCGGTGCCGTCCTGAAACGTGACGATCACGACCGAGAGGCCGAACATGCTCGCGCTGCGGATGCCTTCGAGCCCCGGCATGCCCCCCATCGCCAGCTCGACCGGAAACGTGATCTGCCGCTCGATCTCCTCGGCCACCATCCCGGGCGCGACCGTATTGATCTGCACCTGCACGGGCGTCGTGTCGGGAAAGGCATCGACCACGAGCCGATTGACGGCCACCCAGCCGACGAGGCATACGACGGCAGCTCCGAGCAACACGGCAATCCGCCGCGACAGACTCCACGCAATGATCGCTTCAAGCATGCTGGTGTTCGCTGTTCGTGCGACCGATCACAGCTCGCCCTTCTCCATGCGCTCGAGCAGAATCTGGCTCTTGAGCACGTGGCTGCCGGCTCCCACCACGTGGGTGAACTGCGGATCGGTCGCGACGTCGCTCGCGATCTCGACGACATCGCCATCCCGCACGCCGGGTTCGACGGGGCGGGCGGCGAAGGCCGTCTCGCCGGCCGGCACGAACACCACCCACCGGCACCCGTCCCACTGCACGCTCGACCGCGGCACGACCACCGCCGTGCCCCGGCGATCCACCTCGATCCTGCCACTGCCGAACGTGTTGGCCCGCAGCGAATGGGATGGTTCCGCGTCGGCGGACACCGCGGATTCCGCGTGGTTGGCGACCTCGGCCCGCACCTGGAGCGTGCGGGTCTCCTCGTTCACCTCCGTGCTGATCCAGGTGATCCGGCTGGTGAACTCCTCGGAGGAGCCGTCGGGCCGGAAACGGACCGGCTGGCCGACGGCCACCTTGTCGGCGTCCTCCTTGCTGACGTTGAGCACCAGCAGCATGGTCGACACATCGGCCACCTCGAAGATCGGCTTGGCGGCTTCGATCACTTCACCCACCACCGCCTCGCGGCCCACGACCACGCCGTCGAACGGCGCGTAGAGCGGAAGCAGGTTCGACGTGACACGGGCACGGTCGAATCCCGACACGATCGCGGGCGGCAGCCCGAGCGTGCGGATGCGGGCGGCGCGGGCCTCGTCGTCGAGCGGCTCGTACTCGCGGATCGAGATCTCGAAGCCGAGGTTCACGAGCGACTGTTCCGCGTTCGTGAGGTGGTTGCGGGCCTCCCGCATCGCGGCCTTGGCCTCGCGAAGCTGGCGGCCCATCACCGCGCTCTTCACCTCCTCGAGAATGGCCAACTGCTCCCGCCGTGATTCGAAGGCCACGAGGGCGTTGAGGAATTCGGCCTTCAGCCGCCCCACCTCCTGACTGTCGATGACGAGCAGCACGTCTCCCTTGCGAACCTCGTCGCCGAGGTGTTTTTCGACCCGCCAGATGCTGCCGGGCACCCGGGTCGAAAGCTGGGCGATCCGCCGCTCGTCGTAGGCGACCACGCCATTGCAGACGAGCTCGCTCACCACCGGCCGCTTCTCGACCGGCACGACCTCGATGCCCGACCGTTCCAGGGACTTCTGTGACGGGAAGCGGACGGTGCCATCGGCGACCGCCGCCGGGGCGTCGTCGGCATGGGACGCCGCATGCGAGGCGTCATGCGGGCCGTGCCCGCCAAATCCGAATGACCAGTGGGTCGCATGCCCATACCAGCCGACCGCGGCGAGCGCCGCGGTCGTGATGATCGACAAGGCCCAGCTGGAGAGCGAGGCGACGATCGTGGCCCAGGAAATCCGGCTGCGCGATCTCGTATGAGAACGTGTCTGCATTGACGACCTCCTTCCGATGCAGCCCCGCCACAGGCTGATTCGGCGGACTTATCGCCAACGTCCAGAAGCGTCGGCGGAGCGGTAGGTGGGAACCCGGGAAGGGCTGCGCCTAAGTATTGTCAGCCGCCGGAAACTGTCCAGTCGGCCGCCGGCCCGTTGCTCCGCAACGGGCCCCCGGTAGCCCGGGCACGCCCGGACCGGGAAACGGCGGGCGGTCCGGTCTTGTAGCGGTCGCGGGACACGTCGGGCTTCACGCCCTCGGGGGTCTCATCGTTCGCGATGTCGAACCACTCCGGCTTGAACTCGATCCGGGCCTGGGTCTCGGGGTTCGCCAGGGCCACATTGCTCACCAGCGCGATCACCGCATCGGCGATCGCCACCTCCGGCTTGCAGCGGGGCTGATTCTCGGGGGACGGGTTGCGAATGCACCAGGCCCAGTGCTCCATCTCTTCGGTATAGCCGCGGGAGGGAGGGGCCGACGATGCTCCGCCCGGGCCGCCGACGGCCGTGCTGCCGCCGCCGCCGCTCTCGGTCGTGTCGAGCGTGGGCGTGCCGTCCTTCGCCTTGGCGACGGTCACGCGGGTGTCCTTGGCGGCCCCCTTGTAGAGCATCACCTCCTGCTCCCGCTCGAGCACGAGCGTGCCCTTCGTGCCCATCACCACCTCGCCGTAATCGCCGAAGCCGTTGCCGTTGATCGACGAATACGTGACGACGATCTTCTTGTTCTTGTCGTCCTCGTAGCCGGGGGCCGGATACTCGTACATGCAGTAGACGTGGTCGTCGATCTCACGATCTGCGGGGAAGATGCTCCGGTTGCCCACGGCCGTGACCGTGAGTGGCTTCACCTTCTTGCCCTCGCCGTGCATCGCCGACACGAAGATGCCGGCCGCGTCGAGCTGGTGACTGCCGAGCTCGGCCATGAGGCCGCCGCCTGTGCGATTCCACAGCCGCCAGCGAATGAGCTCCTCCATCGGCGTCCGCGTCGAGCCGTCGGGCAGCGTCATCTGCGTGTAGCCATACTTCGCGGCCTCGACCGTCTTGTCCGAAATCTGGGCCTCGAGCTGGGCGATCTTCTTCTGCAGCGTGTCGATGTCGGACGGCTTGGCGTTGGCCAGATCCTTCTGCCAGCCCGCGAGCTTCTTGGCCAGCGACGCATCGTCGGGCATCGGCGGCTTCCAGGAGTCGTTGCCCGGGAGGTTGCCGCGGTGCCACTGGGCCCGGATCGAGTGCAGGTCCCCGAGCAGCTTCGCCTTGCCGATCGTGTGCACGGCGTTGTCGTAGAGGATGCTGTAATGCCGCTGGTGGCCGGTGGCCAGGATCTTGCCCGTCTCGCGGGCCACGCGGCCCATCTCCTTGCACTCATGGATGCTGTGGCCCATGAGCTTCTCGGTGAGCACGTGCTTGCCGGCCCGCATCGCCTTGATGGCCGCCTCGGCATGCAGGTGGAGGGGCAGGGCGATGATCACCGCCTCGATGTCCTTGTCGGCCAGCAGTTCCTCGTAGGCGCCGTAGACCTTCACCTTCTTGCGGGCCTCGTCCTCCGTGGCCCACTTGTACTTGGCCATCAGGCCCGGACGGGCCGTATTCGCGCTCGGGCTCGAAGCATCGCCGTGGAAGGCGCGGAACACGTTGTAGGGGCGGACGTCGGCGATGGCGACCACGTTGAGGTAGTCGGGGTTGTGGGCGCCGAGGAGCACGCTCCCCTCGTCGCCCGTGCCGAGCACGCCCACTCGCAGCGGGTTGCCCACGCTCTTGCCGTAACCGAAATAGATCGACCCCAGGCCGGCACCGGCCGCAAGCCCGGCCGCCACGGCGCCGCCGAGGAAGTCGCGGCGTGTGATGGCCACGGCGTCGGTGAAGTTTTCCTTGCCGATCGCCTTCTGCTGTTCGGACAGGTTCATCGCGTCACCTCGTTCGGAGTCGGGCAGCTCCCCGCGCACCAGCGGCAGAGCGGACACCACTGCTTCAGGAAATACTCGAGACCGCTCCAGCCGCCGACCGGCAGGGCCGCGATCGCGAGCAGGGCCGCCAATTCGACCCATTGATCGTAGGTGGATTGCGCGCCGGCCACCCAGAAGGGCTGCGAGGCGATCACGCTGGTGAGGAACAGGGCGCCACCCATGGCGTTGAACTTCACCAGGATGCCGAGCACCAGGCAGGCACCGATCGTGACGAGCGACCAGCTCACGAATCGGTCGGCCTTCCACAGGGCCGTCGGCTCGATCGCGGCCGCGGCACGCCGCCGGTCGGCATCGGAGCCGAGCTGGCGATCCCATTCGGCCACCAGCTTCGTGCCGATCGCCTCCGCATCCTTCATCCAGCCGGCGGCGCGGCCGGCCAGTTCACTGCGCTTCTTCGCGACCCGCTCCCGTTCAAACGGGATCGCCGTCGCCCCAGGCTTTTCCTGCATGCCGGCCAGACGCTGCACCTCGAGCCGGTAGTCGACCAGGGCGTCTTCGATCGACGCCACGTAGGCGGCGAGTTCGGCCTGGGCGGCTTCCAGCGACGTGTCGGCGGCCGCCCGGGCATCGGCCGAGAGCGGCACGAGCTTTGTCCGGCGGGCCAAGAGTTCCCGCCAGCCCTTGGCCACGGTCTCCTGCCACCGGCCGGCGGCGGCGGCCGCGTCCGCTGGGCCGCGAGCGCCGAGCGTGCCCGACCAGTCGCCCGTCTGGGGCAGCGAACTGCGATACCAGTCGCCGAGCGGTCCAACGGCGGCCTTGCGGAATCCGGCACTCGACCAGTCGGGGTCGCGCAGGTGGCTGAGGCCCTCGAGGAAGAAGTGGAGCCCGAGCACGATGCGGAGGAAAGCCAGGGCCGCCACGGCGAGCAGCGTCGTTCGCATGAAATCCACCAGCAGGATGACGGGCCAGGGGCGGCCCTCGGGCGGCAGGTCGTTGGCAGGAGATCGACTGGAGTCTAATTGAACCTGAAAAATCGGGCACCACAAGTGAAAAAACCGATCCACCCGGGGAACCGCTCGGCTGCCGCCTTGCGGGATGCCGGCCACACCTGCCACAACAGGTTCATGCGCATCGTCCTCTGCTATCCCGTCGAGCCCCGCCATGTCGCCCAGATTCAGGCGGTCGTGCCCGACGCCGAACTCGTCGACGCCGGCCAGGAGCGGGTCGCTATCGAACTGCCCGAGGCCGATCTCTTTTGCGGCCACCCGAAGGTGCCTGTGCCCTGGGAGGAGGTCGTGCGGCGGGGCCGGCTGACCTGGATCCAGTCGTCGGCGGCCGGCCTCGACCACTGCCTGGTGCCGAGCGTCGTCGATTCGTCGATCATCGTCACGAGCGCGTCGGGCGTGCTGGCCGATCAGGTGGCTGAGCACACGCTCGCCCTGATCACGGCCTGCACACGGCGGATCCCGCTGTTCCTCGACCAGCAGGCCCGTCGTGAGTTCGTCCGCCGGCCGACCCGCGACCTCACCGGCGCGACGGTCGTGATCGTGGGGCTCGGCGGCAACGGCCGCCGGCTGGTGGAGGTGCTCGCGCCATTTCGCGTGCGGATGCTGGCCACCGACTGGTTCCCCGTGCACCGTCCGCCGGAGGTCGAGTTTCTGGGCGGCCCCGACACGCTGCCCGATCTTCTCCCGCAGGCCGACATCCTCCTGCTCGCGGCGCCGCTCACCGAGCACACCCGTGGCATGATCGACGCGGCGGCGATCGCCCGGATGAAACCGGGCTCGATCATCGTCAACGTGGCTCGGGGACCGCTCATCGACGAGCGGGCACTCGCCGAGGCACTTGCCAGCGGCCACCTCGATTCCGCCGGGCTCGACGTCACGCCAGAGGAGCCGCCAGCCCCCGCCAGCCCGCTCTGGACGGCCCCGCGGCTCGTGATCACACCGCACGTGGGAGGGCAGTCAGCCCGCCGGATCGATGCGATGACCGATTTTTTCTGCGAGAATCTCCGCCGGCATCTGGCGGGGCGGCCCTTGCGAAACCTGGTCGACAAGCGACTGGGCTTTCCCGAGCCCCCCTTCGAGTCACCGCACCCTTGAGTTGTGCAGCATGAGCGCATCGGATCCCGACGGCATGTCTACGGCCATCTTTCGCGAGGAGGTGCCGACGATCGCCGTGAGCGGCGACGTGGGCAGCGCCTGCCCGCAGGAACTGCTGGCCCGCTACAGCGAGATCGTCGCCGGGGGGCGGCTCCATTGGACGGCGTATCACCATCTCGAACGGCGGCTCGGCTCGGGCGGCCAGGGCGTGGTCTATCTCTCCACCCGCCGGGGCACCGACAGTTTCACGCTGCCCGTCGCCCTCAAGATCTTTTCGCCGGAGCGTTACGAAACGGAGGAGCAGTATGTCGAGGCGATGAACCGGATCGCCGCCGTCGCCGCCCGTGTCGCCCAGATCCAGCAGGACAACCTGCTCGACGTGCAGAACTTCGTCGAGCAGCGGCGGATTCGCATCATGGAGATGGAGTGGATCGACGGCTACGACCTCTCCCGCCTGCTCGCCCCCGATCTTCTCGACAAGACCCGGGCGAACGTGAGCGACGACCGCTGGCGGCACCTCAACGACGTGATCGTGACGGCGGGACCGCGGCAGTCGCGGCTCAAGCCGGGCGTGGCGATCGCGATCGTGCGGGAGTGCCTGGCGGCCCTGGCGGCCCTCCACCGCGAAGGGATCGTGCATGGCGACATCAAATCGGCCAACATCATGGTGAAGCGGACGGGCAACGCGAAGATCATCGACATCGGCTCGGCCCATGCGATCGACGAGCCGCCTCCCACCCGCACCTGCACGCCGGCCTATGCGGCCCCCGAGGTGCTCGAGGGCCGCGGCAACACGCCCCGGTCCGACCTCGCCAGCCTCGGCTACGTGCTCGTGGAAATGCTCGGCGGGCAGCAGCCGTTCGCGGGCCTGCAGTCCTACGCGGATCTGTTGGAGGCGAAGCGATCGCTCGTGCATCGGCTGCCGCAGCTCCTGCCGTCGGAGGTGACCTGCAACGAACTGCTCATGGATTTCTGCCGCGGTCTCATCGCTGCCGATCCGGGCAAGCGGTTCCCGAGCGCCGAGGATGCCGATCTCGAGAAGGGGGGCGCCGCCAGCTTCCACCGGCAGCTGATCGTCGGCGGCCTGGCCAGCGAATACGACAACGACGTCCGCGCCTGGCTCGAAGAACTGGAGTAGCGGGTCTACCGCAGGCGGCGGTAGACCAGCCGCATGAGGGCAGTCGTGGCCCGCGGGGCCAGCCGCTTGAGCCGCCACAGCCAGCGGGCTTGAAGTCCCACGACGACGTAGCGGCGGTTGCGCTGCACCGCGCGGAGCACGCGGCGGGCGACGCGATCGCTCGTCCAGCGTGTTCCCTCCATCCGACGTCGGGCTTCACGGGCAGCCGCGTGCGACGTGAAGTGCCACGTGTCGAGCAGTCCCGAACGAAAGAAGCCCGGGCAGACGACCGTGACGCCGGGACGGCCACGCGGGCACTCGGCGGCGATCGCCTCGGAGAGGGCCACGACCCCGGCCTTGCTCGCCGAGTAGGCGCTCATCGCGGGGATGGCGAGTGAGGCGGCGATCGACGCCACGTTCACCACGTGCGACCGCCGGGACTGCTCCCGAAGCCAGGGCAGAAACGTCTCGCAGCCCAGGGCCGTGCCGAGCAGGTTCGTCTCGACCACTCGCCGCCATTGCTCCGCCGGCAGCGTGCCGACTTCACCGGCCGCGCCGACGCCGGCGGCGTTGACGAGCAGTTCGAGGCTCGGCCACTCGCGACGGAGGCGGGCCAGCAGATCAGCCCACGCGGTTGCATCGCGGACGTCGAAGGCGATGGCAAGCGACGACGCTTCGCGAGCAGGTGGCGGCCAGTTCGGCCCGGCAAGATCGAGCTCGGCCACCTGCCAGCCATCGGCTATGAGCCGGCTGGCGATCGCCCTGCCGAGCCCGCTCGCGGCGCCGGTCACGATCGCATGGCCGGGGGGAAGGGGGCGGCGAATGATCACGCGGCGGAAACGTCCTGCGGTCGCCGAAGCTGACGAGTGAACAAGCGAGGGTGACGGGACTCGAACCCGCGGCCTCCAACGTGACAGGCTGGCGCTCTAACCAACTGAGCTACACCCCCGTGAGCGTCGCGGTGGTGCTGGCCCCGATCCGGGACCGATCCATCGCGACGACGGGCGTCCACGTCGTCGGGCCAAAGTATACCGCCGTTCGCCGCGTGCGCAAGCCCGGGCTGTTTT
>JAPOJV010000201.1 GCA_029978085.1 bacterium | reverse complement strand
CCGGCCGTCGCAGCCGCCTCAGCCGAGCCGCCCGCCCCGCGGCCCGTCGCCGAACAGGCCGATCGCGTCGTCAGGGTTTCAGCCGACAGCCTCACGCGACTCGTTGGCCTCGCCGGGGAATCGCTCGTCGAGACCCGACAACTGCGGCCCTTCGTCGACGCCCTGCTCCAGCTGCGCGGCGCCGAGGTCGAGCTCTGCGACCGGATCGCGGTCTTCGAGGAGCGGCTCAAGGCGGCCGACGTGCCGCTCCCGGCGGCCCTCGCCGCCATGCTCTCCGGCATCCGCGACCGGGCCGACGGCTGCCTCTCCCGGCTCAGCGAGCACATCGAGGATTTCGAGGGCTTCGCCCGCCGCAACGAAGACCTCTCGAACCGCCTCCATCACGAGGTGATCGTGAGCCGGATGCGGCCGCTGGCCGACGGCATTCGTGGTTTCCCCCGGCTCGTGCGGGATCTGGCTCGCACGCTCGGCAAGCAGATTCGCTGGGAGGTTCGCGGCGAGCAGACGGGCGTCGACCGGGACATCCTCGACAAGCTCGAGGCGCCGCTCTCACACCTCGTCCGCAACGCCGTGGACCACGGACTCGAGATGCCCGAGGCCCGTGCCGCCGCCGGCAAGCCGCCGGCAGGAACCGTCCGCCTGGAGGCGCGGCATCGCGCCGGCATGCTCCAGATCACGCTCACCGACGACGGCCGCGGAATCGACGTCGCCCAGCTGCGCGACCGGGCCGTGGGCCGCGGCCTCGTCGAGCAGGCCGTGGCCGACCGCCTCTCAGAGTTGGAGCTGCTGGAGTTCCTGTTCTTGCCGGGCTTCTCCACGAAGGATCGCGTCACCGAGATCTCGGGCCGGGGCGTGGGCCTCGACGTGGTGCAGAGCATGGTGAAGGCGGTGGGGGGCAGCGTGCGGGTGGCGACGCAGCCGGGCCGCCAGACGGTGTTCACGCTCCAGCTGCCGATCACGATGTCGGTGATCCGGGCGCTGCTCGTCGAAGTGGGGGGCGAGCCCTACGCCTTCCCGCTCACCCGGATCGACCAGATCCTGTTCTGCAGCCACGCCGACATCCGCACCGTCGAGGGGCGGCAGTATTTCGATCGCGACGGCGTCTCGATCGGCCTCGTCATGGCCGCCCAGATTCTCGACGCCCCTGCCGCCGATCCCGCCGACCCGATGCCCGTGGTCGTGATCAGCGACCGGGGCCAGCAGTTCGGCCTGATCGTCGACGCGTTCCTCGGCGAGCGCGACCTCGAGGTCCGCCCACTCGACCCGCGGCTCGGCAAGGTGCCCGACATCAACAGCGCCTCGCTCCTGGAAAATGGCAATCCGGTGCTGATCGTCGATGTCGAGGATCTCGTGCGGTCGATCGACAACGTGCTCGCCGGCCGCCGGCTCTCCCGCGTGGAGTTCGAGAAGCTCGCCGAACAGGCACGGCAGCGGAAGCGGATCCTCGTGGTCGACGACTCGATCACCGTTCGCGAACTGGAGCGGCAGCTCCTCCAGGCCCGTGGCTATGCGGTCGACGTGGCCGTCGACGGCATGGATGGCTGGAACGCGATCCGTTCGGGCAGCTACGACCTCGTCGTCACCGACGTCGACATGCCACGGATGGACGGCATCGGGCTCGTGTCGCTCCTCAAGGCCGACCCGGCCCGCAAGGAGATCCCCGTGGTGATCGTCTCCTACAAGGACCGCGAGGAAGACCGTCTCCGCGGCCTCGATGCGGGCGCCAACCGCTACCTGACCAAAAGCAGTTTCCACGACGCCACCTTCATCGATACGATCGTAGACTTGATCGGCGAGCCAACACGCTAGTGGCTCGATCCTTCTGACATCCCCACGTCCGCGCACCCCAACGCGAGGCGAAGGCGATCGGCGGAAGCTCGAGGAGCCTTGGACCGAGTCTTCGAGGTCCACCGCGACGAGACTTCTGCCGTCGCCGAGCCGGCACGATCCCGAGGACTGAAGCATGCGAATCGCGATCGTCAACGACATGCGGGCCGCCAGCGAGGCGTTGCGGCGCGTGGTGACGAGCCTCCCCGACCATGAGGTCGCCTGGACCGCGGCCGACGGCGTGGAGGCGATCGCGATGGCGAAGCGCGACCGCCCCGACCTGATCCTCATGGATCTCGTGATGCCGCACGTCGACGGCGTGCAGGCCACGCGACAGATCATGGCGGCGGCACCGTGCGCGATCCTCGTCGTCACGGCCACGGTGAGCGGCAACATCTCGCTCGTCTACGAGGCGATGGGGCATGGCGCCCTCGACGCCGTCGACACGCCGATCCTCGGGCCTGCCGGCGAGGTGAGCGGCGCGGGGGCGCTCGTCGAGAAGATCGGCACGATCGCCAAACTCGTGGGCGCGACGTCCGAGCCCCGCAAGGCACCGCGGCCCGCGACTGCCGCCGCGCCGCCCCGCCTGCTCCTCGTGGGCGCATCGACCGGCGGCCCCAAGGCGATTTCCGACCTGCTCCTGCCCCTGCCTCGCGACTGGAACGTGGCCACGATCGTGGTGCAGCACGTCGACGTGGCGTTCGCCCAAGGCCTCGCCCGCTGGCTCGGCGACCGGACGGGCCGGGCGGTGCGGGTGGCCGAGCATGGCCAGCGACCGGAGCCGGGCGACGTGCTGCTGGCGGGCACCAACGATCATCTCGTGCTCTCGAAGGGGCGGACGCTGGAATACCAGACGGAGCCCCGTGACGTCTTCTTCCGGCCGAGCGTCGACGTGTTCTTCGAGAGCGTGGCGGAACACTGGCCGCAGACGGGCGTGGCCCTGCTGCTCACCGGCATGGGCAAGGACGGGGCCCGCGGCCTTCTGAAGCTCCGCAGCCGCGGCTGGCATACCGTCGCTCAGGACCAGGCCACGAGCGTGGTCTGGAGCATGCCGAAGGCGGCGATCGATGCGGGAGCGGCGTGCGAGACGCTGGCAATCGATCAGATGCCGCGCGCGGTCGCCGCCCGTTTAGGGGCGTGAGGCAGCGGGGTGTTTTCGTGAACCATCGCCGGGACGGCAGAAGTCTCGTCGCGGTGGACCTCGCGGACTCGGTCCAAGGCTCCTCGAGCTTCCGCCGATCCCGGCTTGCCTGAGCGCGAGAACGCAGCCGGGGTGAAAAACAGCGGGCGGCGGTTTCTATGTTCAGACGGTGACTTCGATCAGCCGCATGACGCGGAGGACCGTGGCTTCGTCGCGGGTCGGTGTGGCGATCACTTGCACGCCGATCGGGAGGCCGCGGCTGCCGCGGTCGGTGGCGGCCGCTGCCTGGAGCACGGGATCACGTGACGGGGGGCGGCCGGTCTCTTCGTCCGGCCGCACGGTCGTGACCGGCACGGCGCCGGCGGGAAGGTCGAGGAGGTTGGCGAGCAGGCATGGCGCTGCGGCGAGGATGAGCCGCGCGGCCGTGCCGTGCCGCAAGGCAGGGACCGCCGATACGGGGCAGACGATGGCATCGCAGTCGGCGACCAACGCGGCGAACCGCGCGGCGAGGTCGATCCGCGCCGCAGCGAGCGACGCGACCTCGGCGGCATCCCGCGGACCCGTTCTCGCCAGTGCCTCCGCCTCCAGCCGTCGGCCGGTCATCCGGGCGAGCGTGGCCACGAGCGGCCGGAGCCCGCGTGGCAGCGCGGCGATGCGGAGCAGGCGGGCCACGCCGGGGATCGGCCGCGAGCCGCCGAACACCACCCGGACGTGACGGCCGCCATCGGCCGCGAGGATGGCAAGGTGCAGCCAGGCGGCTTCGCTCGCGATTGCCGGATCGAGCGGCACGATGGTCGCGCCGGCGGCGCAGAGCCGCGCGACCGCCTCCGCCACACCGCGGATCACGGCCGGTGATGCCGGCACACATCCCGCGTCGTCCCACCAGCCGATCCGGAGGCCGTTGCCGGAAGCGGTGGCCTCGGCGGCGAGCGGCACGTCCACGGCCGCCGTCGCCACCGCGAGATCGGCGACGGACCGGGCCAGAAACCCGGCCCGTGGCCGCACGACGGTGAGGTGAGGCATCGTGTCGAAGGCGCCGCCGTCGCCGAGGGTTGCCGAGCGAGGCATGAGCGTGGCGATGCCGCAGGCATGGGCCGGCTGGCGGAGGCTGCCGGCGAGATCGTTGCCGACCGCGAGCGGCACGACGCCGGCGGCCACGAGCGCGGCATCGCCACCGCTCGATCCGCCGGGCCCGCGGTCGACCGCGAGCGGATGATTCGTGCGGCCCCAGACCGGATTGTCGGTCTCGTGCAGATACATCGCCTGCGGCACGTTTGCCTTGCCGACGATCACCGCGCCGGCGGCCTTCAGTCGG
>JAPOJV010000157.1 GCA_029978085.1 bacterium | reverse complement strand
TCCACGACCATGTCGGCTGGGGCAAAGACGGTCTCCGCGTTTGCAAAGGCGGGCTCTCCCAAATTGACCCGCACCACGGCATGGTTCGGGCCGCCGGTGGTGACGAGCAGGATCGCATCGCCGGCAACTGCGAACGACCGCACGGCATCACGGCGATCGCAGACCTTCTTCCACGTGATGTCGGGTGTGCCGAGGCTTGCGACGGGTGCCGTATAGAGCGTGAGATCGGCCTCGTCGCCATGCCGCACCTGGCCGACGGCCCAGGTCGAGCCCGGCGTGATCACGACGGCGGGAAAGTCGAGGGCCTCGAGCGCCGGCGATCCCGCCGACTCGCTGCCAAACACGTATGGATCACGGCCTGGATCGCTGCCGAGGCGATGGAGCCGGGCCTGCGTGAAGCGGTAGCAATCGGCCTCGGGCTGGCTTGCATCGAGCGGACGAATCTGGCTGTAGGCAAAGCCGCTGCCATCGTCGAGCCAGTAGGGGGGGGCGTAGACCGTATCGACCCGCTCGATCAGATCGGGCAGGTCGCTGCCGAGCCGGCGGTCGAACACGCGGATGGCGTTTTGCTCGGAGCCGTCGGCGGCAGATATGTAGAGCACATAGCGGCCATCGGGCGATGCCGCAAAGCATTCGATCGCCACATGCTGGTCGGGGGTTGCCCGGGGCAGCGTGGCGGGGTCGATGAGCAGGCTGTCGGCGCCGGTGTCGGCCTCGCGAACCCAGAGCCGGGCCACGTCTTCTTCGGCGGCCTGCTTGAGAAAGAAGATGTCGCCATCGGGCAGCCGCTGGGGCTGGCTGACGGTGAAGGCCGCGGCCTGCTCGAGCTCACGGATGCGGCCGAGCAGGCGAGCCCGACCGGGGAGGGTGGCGAACGTGTCGCTGGCGGTATCGGCCTGCCGCCGCAGCCAGGCCTGCACCTGCGGATCGTCAAAGTTCTCCAGGTGCCGATGCGGGTCGCTCACGGGCGTGCCGAAGTAATCGCTGACGACCGGATCAGGCTCCGTGGCAGTGGACGTCTGGGCTTTCGCCGGGGCGGGGGCGACGCCGGGGAAGAGCAGCATGGTGAACGTCAAGACGCGAGGCAACAACACATCAGCACCTTACTCCATAGTAGAATCGAAGCAGACATCTCCTTTTGAGCCAATCGCTTTGCTCCTTCGGCCACGCCGGTTGTCGTTGCCGACGGCTGCCAGTTAGCCGCTTGCGAGGGTTTGATTGGCCGACTTATCCTGCGGAGCATGCTCGTGATCCTCCATCTGCTGTCGGCTGCGGTGCTGCTCCTGGCCAGCTCAGCCGCGGTCGTCGCTGCGCCGCTGCTCGCCGACACGCTCGCCGCCGAGGATCGGGCCGCCTTGGCCGAGGCGGTGCGGCAGGAGGGGGATCCGCTCCGCGGGGCCAATGTGTTTCATGGCCGGCAGATGGCCTGCACGCAGTGTCACGTGGTGGGCGACGGGGCCGCGGCCCTGGGGCCGAATCTGGCGGCGATGCCGGAGGGCGTCGCCGCGGAGTCGCTCGTTCCGTACCTGATTGAGTCGGTGCTCGCGCCCTCGGCGGTGATCCGGCCGGCCTATCGAGGCGTGACCATCCTCACGGACGAGGGGCAGAGCATCACGGGGCTCGTGGCCCGCGAGACAGCCGACGCGCTCACGCTCCGCGATGCCGCCGCCGGCGGACGGGAGATCACGCTCCCCACGGTGTCGATCGACGAGCGGGTGCCGGCAACGGTGTCGCTGATGCCGGCGGGTCTGGCCAACCTGCTGGCCGACCGGCAGCAGTTTCTCGACCTCGTCGCCTACCTGGCGGCGGTCGCCGCGGGTGGTCCGGCGCGGGCGGCCGAACTTGCCCCCGACCCGCTGTTGCTGGTGCAGCAGCAGCCGGCGGCCTATGAGAAGGAGATCGACCACGCCGGCTTTCTGGCCGACTGGAACGATCCGCAGTTGTCGCGGGCGGCGCTCGAGCGGGGCGAGAAGATCTTCAGCCGCGTCTGCGCCAACTGCCACGGCACGCTCGAACAGCCGGGCTCGCTGCCGACGGCGCCGCGGTTTGCCGAAGGGAAGTTCAAGGCGGGGAGCGACCCCTACGCGATCTATCGCACGCTCACTCACGGCAACGGCATGATGCTGCCGCAGGCCTGGATGGTGCCGTCACAGAAATACGACGTGATCCATTACCTGCGGGAGACGTTTCTCAAAGACCGGAACACCGCCTGGTATACCGCCGTCACGCCGGCCTATCTGGCCGGGCTGCCGTCGGGCACGAGCCGCGGCCCCGAGCCGTCACTGATCGAGCCTTGGCGGCTGCACGACTACGGCCCCTTCCTGGCCGGCACGTTCGAGGTCGGCGGCGACGGCGGCAACATCGCCCGCAAGGGGCTCGTGGTCCGGCTCGACGACGGCCCCGGCGGTGTGGGCCGCGGCCACGAGTGGGCGCTCTATGAGCTCGACACCCTGCGGGTCGCCGCCTTCTGGACGGGCACGCAGTTCATCGACTGGGCAGGCATCAACTTCGACGGCCGGCACGGCGCCCATCCCCGCGTGGCCGGCGACCTCCAGGCGACGCTGCCCACGATGCCCGGCTGGGCCGAGCCGCAGACAGGATCGCTCGCCGATCCCCGCCCGCTCGGCCGCGACAAAAAGCCCTACGGGCCGCTGCCGCGGGAGCATGTGCGGTTTCGGTCGCTCCATCATGTCAATCGCGGTGGCACGGCGGCCGAACCGAAGAGTGGCGTGGTGCTCGACTTCGTCGTGGGCGACACGCCCGTGTTGGAGATGCCGCAGGCGGCGCAGCCGCTCGCGGAGAATGGCCGCGAGGTGCCGGTGCTCGTCCGCTCGCTGTCGCTCGGACCGCGGTCACGGCCGCTTGTGATGCGACTGGCCGCGGCGCCGGCTGCGGCTGCGATCGTCGGCCCGCAGGCCAAGGTCCCGGCCGGGGCGCGGGTCGAGTCGCGGGATGGTCACCTCGATCTCATGATTCCTGCGGGCACCGAGCCGCTCGATCTGGCCGTCGCGATTGCCGCCGCCGACGCGAGCACGCTGGCGGCGCATGCGGCCACGATTCCGCCGCCGCCCGCGCCGCGGTCGCTCGTGGGCCGCGGAGCGCCGCCGCTCTGGGCCACGCCGATCACCACCCGCATCGCCGCTGGCCGCGATGCCGGCCCGTTCGCGGTCGATGTGCTCGCGGCGCCCGAGGCCAATCCCTGGAACGCCCAGGTGCGGTTTTCGGGGATCGACTTCACGGGGCCGGATGCCGCCGTGATCTGCTCCTGGGATGGCGACGTGTGGAGCGTGTCGGGCATCGCGGCGGCTGCCGGCGAACTCACCTGGCGGCGGATCGCCTCGGGGCTGTTTCAGCCGCTGGGCATCAAGGTGATCGACGGCGTGATCCACGTCGGCTGTCGGGATCGGATCGTGACGCTCGTCGATCTCGATGGCGACGGCATGATCGACCGCTACGACACCTTCAACGACGACCATCAGGTCACCGAACACTTTCACGAGTTTGCGATGGGGCTCGAGACCGATGCCGCCGGCAACCTCTACTACGCCAAGAGCGCCCGCCATGCCCTGCCGGCAGTGGTGCCCCATCACGGCACGCTTCTGAAGGTGACGCCCGACGGCAAGCAGACCGAGATCGTCGCCACCGGGTTTCGGGCGGCCAACGGCGTGTGCGTCGAGGCCGACGGCACATTTTGGGTGACCGACCAGGAGGGGAACTGGAACCCGAAGAACCGAATCAACCACGTCCGCCCCGGCGGCTTCTACGGCAACATGTGGGGCTATCACGACGTCACCGATGCGAGCGACGCGGCGATGGTGCCGCCGGCCTTCTGGATCACCAACGCCTTCGATCGCTCGCCGGCGGAGCTCGTGCGGGTGCGGAGCGAGAAGTGGGCGCCGCTCGATGGCGGGCTGCTCGAGCTTTCGTATGGCGAGGGGCGGGTGCATCTCGTGCTCACCGAGCCGGCGGCCGGCCTCGTGCAGGGGGGCATGGTGGCGCTGCCGATCCCCGACCTGCCCACCGGCATCATGCGGGGGCGGTTCAGCCCGGCCGACGGCCAGCTCTACACCTGCGGCCTCTATGCCTGGGCGGGCAACCGGCAGCATCCGGGCGGCTTCTTCCGGGTGCGGCGGACCGACCAGCCGCTGACGATTCCCGTGGGGCTTCATGCGGAGCGGGGGCAGCTCGCGCTCGAGTTCGCCGTGCCGCTCGACGCGGCGGCCGTCACCGATCTCGGGAACTGGAAGATTCGCGCCTGGGATCTCGAGCGGACACAAAAATACGGCTCAGAGCATCGCAACGAGCGGCAGCTGCCGGTGACGGGGGCGACGTTCTCGAGCGACCGTCGCCGCGTGTCGCTCTCCGTGCCCGATCTCGGGCCGACCTGGTGCTACTCCGTCGAGTGGAACATCCGGTCGGCCGCCGGCGCGCCGGTGAAGGGCGTCCTGCACGGCACGCTCCACTGAGGTCGGCAAGCCCCGGCCGGCGGCCGCGTGGCCGCCGGCTGCCGGACTCCCGCCCGCCAAGGCCGCCCAGGCGATGTCGGCCCCGGAAGGCTTTGCGGTCAAGCTCCTCGCCGCGGAGCCCGAGGTGCAGCAGCCGATCGCGATGTGCTTCGACGACCGCGGCCGGCTCTGGGTGGTGGAGTGCTACGCCTATCCGCACAAGGTGCCGGCCGCCGAGGCCCGCGACCGGATCCTCATCTTCGAAGACACCGACGGCGACCACGTGCTCGACTCGCGGAAGGTGTTCGCGGAGGGGCTGAACCTCGCCAGCGGCATCGCCGTCGGGTTCGGCGGCGTGTGGGTGGGGGCGGCGCCCGACTTCATGTTCTTTCCCGACGCCGATGGCGACGACGTGCCCGATGGCCCGCCCCGGATCCTGCTCGACGGCTGGGGCGCGCAGGACACGCATGAGACGCTGAACAGTTTCAGTTGGGGGCCCGACGGCTGGCTCTACGGCTGCCACGGCGTGTTCACGCACTCCGCGGTCGGCAAGCCTGGCACGCCGCAGGCCGACCGCGTGAAGATCAACGCCGGCATCTGGCGGTATCACCCGGTGCGGCACGAGTTCGAGGTCTTCTCCGAGGGCACGAGCAACCCCTGGGGCGTCGATTTCAACGACCTCGGCCACGCCTTCCAGACCGCCTGCGTGATCCCGCACCTCTACCACGTGATCCCAGGAGGCCGGTATCAGCGGCAGGCGGGGCAGCACTTCAACCCCTTCACGTTCGACGACATCAAGACGATCGCCCGGCACCGTCACTGGGCCGGCAGCCACTGGAACAACGCCGACCGCACAGCCACCGACGCGATCGGAGGCGGCCACGCCCACTCGGGCGCGTGCATCTACCTCGGCGGCTCGTGGCCCGCCCGCCATCGCGGCCGGCTGTTCATGAACAACATCCACGGCGACCGGCTCAACGAAGACCGGCTCACGCCCGCGGGCTCGGGCTACGTCGGCGATGGTGAGCCCGACTTCCTCTTCGCCAACGACTCGTGGTCGCAGTTCATCTCGCTCCAGGTCGGCCCCGACGGCCAGATGGTGCTCCTCGACTGGTACGACCAGGCCGAGTGCCACCAGCAGGGCGACGCGGTCGACCGCAGCAACGGCCGGATCTTCAAGGTGGTCTACGGGGGAGCGAAGCCCGTGCGGGTGAACCTCGCCGGTGAGCCTGACGCGGCGCTCATCGACCTGCTCGGCCATGACAACGACTGGTTCGTCCGGCATGCCCGCCGGCTTCTCCAGGAGCGGGCCGCGACCGGCCGGCTCGCCGCCGACACGCCGCGGCTGCTCCAGGAAAAACTCGTCGCCGCCACGACCGCGCCCAAGAAACTCCGGGTGATCTGGGCGCTGCACGTCACGGGCCTGCTCGACGAGGCGGGGCTCGGGCGGCTCCTCGGCGATCCGGAGCCGGTCGTCCGCAGCTGGGCGATCCAGCTCGCAGCCGAGCGGAAGAGCGTGTCGTCGTCACTGCTCGAAAAGTTCGCGGCGCTCGCGGCCGAGGATCCTTCGCCCGTCGTCCGGCTCGCCCTCGCCTCGGCGTTGCAGCGGGTTCACCCGGCCGCCCGCTGGCCGATCGCGACGCCGCTCGTCGCGCACGCCGAGGATGCCGGCGACCACAACCTCCCGCTCATGAACTGGTATGCGATCGAGCCGCTGGTGACGCTCGACACGCCGCGGGCGGTCGATCTTGCGCTGGCCGGCAGGATCCCGACCGTGTCGAAGTTCATCGTCCGCCGCGCGGCGTTCGACGAATCGGGCTACGGCCCGCTCGTGGATCGGCTCGCCTCGGCCGACTCCGCCACGCGAACGTGGATGCTCGAGGAGATCGTGGCGGCCCTGGCCGCCCGCGGCCGGATGGCGGCCCCGCCGTCCTGGCAGCGGGGCTGGGAGATCCTCGCGGCCGATCCCGACGCGGGTGTGCAGAGGCTGGCCCGCCTCGTGGCCGTGCGGTTCAGCGATCCGCGGGTCATGCCGTCGCTGCGGACGGTCGTGGCCGATGCACGGGCCGGCGCCGCTGCCCGCCGCGAGGCCCTGGCCGCGCTCGTCGCCGCGAAGGATGGCGGCCTGCCGCCACTGCTGCACGGCCTCTTGGCCGATGCGGCGATCCGCACCGAGGCGCTCGAAGCCCTGGCGGCCGTGCCGCACGACGACACGCCCGCGGCGATCGTCGCGGCCTATCAGGCCCTGCCGGCCGACGCCCGGCAGGCGGCGATCGCGGCGCTCGTGTCGCGACCGGCGTGGACGATCGTCCTGCTTGATGCGATCGAGGCGGGCAGCGTGCCCCGGAGCGATCTCTCGGCGTTCACGGTGGGCCAGCTCGCCCGCTCGAACGACAAGCAGGTGCTCGACAAGCTCGAGG
>JAPOJV010000192.1 GCA_029978085.1 bacterium | reverse complement strand
TCGGATGCCGCCTTCGCTCCGCCATCCTGGCTGCGCTCGGCGGCATACGCCGGCTCCTGGGGCATGGGCAGCCCCTCACGTGTCCTGTGAGGGGCATTTGAACTACACTCCTGAAGGCAGGCCCCGCAGGAAATCCGATGGATGCTCAGTCGACGTCTGACGTGACGACCGAGGTGCCCGGCTACCGGCCGGTGAGCGGCCTGGCGGTCGCGGCCTTGATCGTGGGCTGCGTGTCGGCACTCGCGCTCGTGAGCCCCGTGTTCTGGGTGGTGCCGCTCGTTGGCGCGGCACTCGCGCTGGTGGCCGTTCGAGATGTCACCCGCAGTGGCGTGGCGAAGGCGGGCGGGCTGGCCGCTGTGGCCGGGCTCGCACTCTCGCTCGGCTTCGGTTCACAGGCCGTGACCGCCGCGGCTATGGCTCGCTGGCTCGCCGCGGCTCGGGCCGAGTCTGCTGCCCGCTTCTGGCTCGATGCCTTGTGTGACGGTCGCATTGATGATGCCCGCAGCATGTGCGGGCCCGATGCCGCTCCGCGTGTCGACGAGGCGGCCGCCTGCTGCGGTGCCGAGCGTCCGCGGATCCGCTGCGATGGAACAGGCGAAGCGCCGGGATCGTGGGCGGTCAGCGCGTCGCGCGGCACCTGCCGGCTCGAGCTCGTGGTCGAGCCGGCCCTCTCCACGACCGGTGGCCGGGCCGCGGAGCGGTGGAGCGTGACGTCAATCGTCCGGTCGCCAGCCCGCGGCGGCGAGTGAATCGCCCCCCGCGGCGAGCATGACGAGGCGGTCGAAGCCGAGCGCAGCGCCTACGCCGGCCGGCATGTGTGAGCCGTGCGCGGCCAGCAGCCGCTCGGGCGTCGGCAGCACGGCACGGCCTGAGGCGGTTCGAGCCCGATTGGCGGAGGCGATTCGGTCAGCGAGGACGTCGCGGCTCGTCTCCTCCTCCCAGCCGTTGGCCAGCTCGACACCATGCACGAAGAGCTCGAAGCGGAGCGCCGTGTGAGGGGCTGCCGGGTCGAGCCGGGCAAACGCGGCCTGCGACGCCGGCCAGGCTTCGAGGAGCGTCGGCCGATCGCGGCCGAGCCGCGGCTGCACCACCTCGGCGAGCAGCTGCTCGAAGCCGCGGTCCCAGCGGTCGGCCTCGGGCTCGGCGGCATTCGATGCCGGCACGGAGCTCCCCGCGCGGTCGAGCGCCGCGGCGAGGTCGTCGGCCGTCGCCGCATCGAGATCGATGCCGGCGTGTGCGTAAAACGCGTCGGCGCATGTGATCCGGTCGATGCCGGTGGTGCCAAGCGTTGACGCGCAGAGCCGCTCGAGCAGCGTTGCCGCGTCGGCGAGTGTCGTGCCCGGGGCGTACCACTCGAGGAGCACGAACTCGACGTCATGCAGCCGGCCGCGCTCCCCGGCACGAAACGCCCGGGCGAACTGATAGATCGGCCCGGAGCCGGCCGCCAGCATCCGCTTCATGAGCGCCTCGGGGCTGGCCTGCAGGTAGTGGGTCGCGCCGGCGGCGCCGGGCACCATCACCGGGTCGATATGCGCCTCGGGCAGCACCTCCGGCGACAACACAGGCGTATCGACCTCGAGAAACCCGAGGCCGTCGAACAGCTGCTGGAGCGATCGGCGCACCCGCGTCCGCGTTTCGAGGAGCGGCCGGAGCGTCATGTGCCGACAGGCTGGCCGCGGCGGGCGAGCCGCTCGGCCGCCTCGCGATAGACGAGCACGGGGCAGGGGGCCCGCCGCACGATCGCCTCGGCCACGCTCCCCATGAGCAGCCGCGTCATGCCGGTTCGCCCATGGGTGCCGAGCACGATCATCTCAGCCCCCTCGTCGCCGGCGATCCGCACGATCTCGCCGGCCGGGTCGCCCATCGTGAGCCGATGCACGAACGGCACGGCCGGATCCTTGGGCCGCACGTCCTCGAGCATCGCGAGAATCCGCTCGGAGCTCGGCTCAGGGAGCCCGTAATAGAGTTCGCCTCCGCCGTACGCCAGCGGCGGCTCCTCGACGTGCACGATCAGGAGCCTCGCGTTCGACGACTTTGCCAGCGCCTCGGCATGCGACAACGCCGCATCGCTGGCCGTCGAGAAGTCGGTCGGAAACACAATCGTCTTGGTGGCCATGATTCGTTCTCCCGGTTTGGCCACCATTCTACGCGCGGCTCAGTGCAGCCGCATGCCGGGAAGGGCACCGGAGTCGGGGGAGAGTAGATAGACACCTGGGGCACCGGCGCCGCTGGCCGCCACCACCATGCCCTCGCTCAAGCCGAACTTCATCTGCCGCGGCGCCAGGTTGGCGACGACGATGACCAGCCGGCCCACGAGGGCGGTGGGCTCGTGAAAGCCCTTGATGCCGGCGAACACGGTGCGAGTGGCATCGCCGCCAAGGCTCACGGTGAGCTTGAGCAGCTTCTTCGCCTCGGGCACCTCCTCGGCCGTGAGGATCCGGGCCACGCGGAGGTCGATCTTCGCGAAGTCGTCGATCGTGCAGGTCGGTGCGAGTGGCTCGGCGGCGAGCGCTTCGCCAGAGTCCTGTGCCGCCGAAGTGACTGGCGGCGTGGCTGATGAGGTGGCGGGTGTCGGTTCCATCGCGGTGGCTCCCTTGTGGCGTGCGTCCTTCTCGGCCTCGGCCCGCGACGCGGCGAGCAGGGCTTCGAGCTGTGTCTTCTCGACTCGTTTCATGAGTGGCTCGAAGGCCGCGACAGGCAGGCCGACCAGCGGCGCCTGCGATTCTTCCCACGAGCGGATCGGGCCACCCATGAGCCGGCCCGCCTGCTCGGCGAGCACGGGCAGCACCGGCGCGAGATAGACGGCCAGTTGGCGGAAGAGGTTGAGCGCCACGGTGGCCACATCCTGCAGCTTTGCTGAGGCATCGGGGCCGGCCTTCGCCAGCTTCCACGGCTGCTCGGCATCGACGTAGGCGTTGGCCCTGTCGGCCGCAAGCATGATCGCCCGCATGGCGCGGGCAAAGTCGCAGTCCTCGTAGGCGGCGGCGATCTCGGCACCATCGGCCGCGGCCTGGGCGAAGAGGCCGCCGTCGTCGGGATACCGGGCCGAGAGTCCCGTGGTCTCCAGCCATCGCGCCGTACGGCTGGCGAGGTTGACCACCTTGCCCACGAGGTCGGCGTTGACCTTCGCGGCAAACTCGTCGAGGTTCAGGTCGATGTCGTCGATGCCGCCGGAGAGCTTCGCCGCATAGAAGTAGCGGAGCATGCCCGGGTCGAGCTGATCGAGGTACGTCCGCGCGAGCAGGAACGTGCCGCGACTCTTCGACATCTTCGCGCCGTTCACGGTCAGGAAGCCGTGGATGCGGACCTTCGTCGGCAGGCTGAGCTCCGCCGCCTCGAGCATCGCCGGCCAGAAGAGCGTGTGGAAATAGGTGATGTCCTTACCGATGAAGTGGTGAATCTCCGCGGGCGGCTCGTTCGCCCCGCCGCGGCCCCACCAGGCGGCGACCGTGTCGCCGCGCGCTGCACACCATTCGTCGGTCGCCGCGAGGTAGCCGACCGGCGCGTCGAACCAGACATACCAATAGTGCCCCGGGGCATCGGGGATCTCGAATCCGAAGTAGGGGGCGGGCCGGGAGACGTCCCAGTCCCGGAGCGGATCGCAGAGAAAGTGGCCGGCCAGGTAGTTGGCGATCCGCGGGTCCACCGCGCCGCTCGAACGGGTCCACGTCGCCAGAAAGTCGTGCAGTGGTTCGAGTGTCACGAAGAGATGCTCGGCCGACCGCACCTCGGGCCGAGCGCCAGAGAGCGTGCTGACGGGATCGACGAGATCGGCCGGCGTGTAGGCGGCGCCGCACTGCTCGCAGGAGTCGCCGTATTGATCGGCGGCCTGGCATTTCGGGCAGGTGCCCTTCACGAACCGGTCGGCGAGGAACACGCCGGCCTGGGGGTCGTAGAGTTGCTGCACGTCGCGCGAGACGACGAGCCCCCGGGCCCGCAGCCGGCTCCAGATTTCGCCGCACAGCCGGCGGTTCGCATCGCTGTCGGTGGAGCCGTAGTGGTCGAAGGCTATCTGGAAGCCGGCAAAGTCGGCGAGGTGGGCCTCGCGCATCGTCGCGATCAGTTCCCGCTCGGTCGTGCCCTCGGCCCGCGCCCGGATCATGATCGCGGTGCCGTGCGTGTCGTCGGCGCAGAGATAGATGCAGTGGTGGCCGCGGAGCTTCTGAAAGCGGACGAAGATGTCGGTCTGGACGTACTCGACCAGGTGCCCGAGATGGATGTGCCCGTTGGCGTAGGGCAGGGCCGAGGTGACGAGGATGCGGCGGGTGCTGGGGGCGTGCATGCGGTCTCGCGGACGGGTGTGGCCCGCGGATTGTAGGAACAGGCGTGGATCGGGGGAACGGCGTTCATTTCGGGCGACTGGGCAAGGCTGCGGAGTTCAAAGTGGCCTTGTGGCTCCCCGGGGCCGCCGCCAGTATCCCGCCGCCCGTGGGAGATGCCGCCCGCGCCGCCTTGGCCGAACGGAGTTTCAGGACGATGCGCCTTGCCGCCATGCTCGTGTCGATCGCGATGCTGATGACCACTGCCGCCGCTGCGCCGGTGCCAGCCCAGCCTGCGGCCCAGGCCGCGGCGGGGGAGGTCGTGCTCCTCGATTTTGCGGCCTCGTGGTGCGGCCCGTG
>JAPOJV010000223.1 GCA_029978085.1 bacterium | reverse complement strand
TTGGAGACGGCCGCCCGCCGGCTCGACCGGCCGCTCGACAAACTGGAGAATCGAGGCGACGGCTATCGGCAGCGACTGCGGTCAGGCTATCTCGCCGAGGCTGCCGCCGCCCCCGATCGCATCGTGGTGATCGACGCGACGACGACGCCGGACGAAGTCACCGCACGCATCCGCGCCGCCGTCACCACACGGTTCCCCGAGCTCACATGACGAGGGCTTTCCGTTCCAGCCGCTACGCTGACATCGCCGGCTCGGGGGCGGTACAAGTCTCGTCGCGGTGGACCTCGAAGACTCGGTCCAAATGCTCCTCGAGCTTGCACCGACCCCCTCGCCTCCCGTTGTGGTGCGCGAGCCAATGCTCTCTATCGAATGAACGAGGCCTGACACATGGCATGGCAGGGTATCGAAGGACACGATGTGATCGTCCGGCGGTTTGCCGCCGCGGCTGAGCGTGGCCGCGTCGGCGGCTCGTATCTCTTCGTGGGTCAGCCGGGCGTCGGCAAGAGCACGTTTGCGCTCGCCCTCGCCAAAGCGTTCGCCTGTCATGCGGTCGGCCCCGGTCTCGTGCCCTGTGGCCGGTGTGCCTCGTGCATGCAGGCCGATGCCGGCAGCCATCCCGACATCGATGTCGTGGCGAAGCCGGAAGAGAGATCATTCATTCCGCTCGAGGCATTCATCGGGCCCCCTGACAACCGCATGCGCGAGGGACTGTGCTGGCGGATCAAGCTCCGGCCCGCGGTCGGTGCCCGCAAGACCGCGGTCATCCTCGATGCCGACACGCTGCTCGATGAAGCGGCCAACTGCCTGCTCAAGACGCTCGAGGAGCCACCGGAAGGGGCGGTCATCATTCTCGTCGGCACGTCACTCGAGCGGCAGCTGCCTACCATCCGCTCCCGGTGTCAGACGATCCGGTTCGCGCCGCTCGATCGTGGCATCGTCCGCGACGTCCTCGCGCGGGAGCATGCCGGCGAGACGATCGATCCGGCGCTGCTCGCGGCCGCAGCCGCAGCCAGCGGTGGCAGCCTCGCCCGGGGACGGCTGCTCCTCGACCCGGCCGTCACCGCGTTTCGGGCGACGCTGATTCAGGCGCTCGCCCGCCGGCCGCTCCCCGGCGTGGAACTCGCCCGAGACACGATCGCACTGGTCGATGCCGCGGGCAAGGAGGCGCCGCCGCGCCGCGCGCGGCTCCGCATCGTGCTCGAGACGGCACTCGAATTTTTTCGGGCGGCGATCCGCTCCGCAGCCGCCGGCGACCAGCCGGCAGATCCGCTGCTCGCGCGGGCGGTCGCCGCACAGCCGGCCGACACCGATGAACTGCTGACCGCCTTGCAGCAGACCCTCGCCGCCCTCGCGGCCGTCGATCGATTCGCCCATCCGGCTGTCGTGATCGACGCCTGGACGGCGATGCTCGAAGAACCGCGGCTCGCCCAGTCTGCCCGGCTTGCCTAAGCCGGCTCCGGCGACTGGCGGACTTTGCCGGCTCGTCCGCATGGATCGATTTTTCCGTGCGTGCCTGTCGATCTGACGGGTGTGGCGGCGACAGCGGAGTCGTGCGCCGTTCCTGGTAGCCGGACGACGGTGACGCATGGCGGCACGCACGGGCATGAACGACGCCCGGGCTCTACGAGTTCTGAGCGGCTCGTTCGTGGCCGGAGTGCTCTGCGCTGCCGCCGTTTCAGCGGCGATGCAGGGAGACGGGGGCACGGGGCCCTATTTCGGGCTGGAGGAGCCGACGGCGGAAGCGACGGCCGCGCCAGAAGTCCCGCGTTCGACCACTCCGCCCGCAGACTCCACGCAGCAGCCACCTGCCGCGAAGCCCGCCGTTGGCGATCTGGCCAGACTGGCCGAGGCACTCGCCACCAATCCGCCCGAGCGGCTCGCACTGGAAGACGCCGCTGCGGCACCGCAGGCTGCGCTGCTCATGGCGCAGGCGTTGCCCGCAGCCCGGCCGTCGCTGACGGCGACTGGCGGAGTGCCCGCCGCGCCGCAGCCTCCGGCGCCTCCCGTCGTGCCCGATCTGCCCGCCGAGCCGGCTGCCGCCGACGCGGGCTATGTCAAGGTCGAAGGTGAACACGCGACGCCGCCGGCGAGCGAGCCGCTGCGGGCCCTGGTCGCGCGGGTGCAGCAGCGACGGCCTCCCGAGCCGCAGGCCGTGGCGCCGCACAGCGCCGCTCCCCCGCCGCCACCGGTGGCGGCCCAGCAGGCAGCGGCAGCGCCGCTGCCCGGCGACGAGTGGACCGACCCCGACAGCGTGAACTGGGCCACCGCACCGGACCGCCAGCCAGGAGCCACCGATGGCGGACGGCTCCGCGAGCGGTTCGTCGATCGTCTCAATGGCCAGCCGCCGAGTCGTGAGGGGCCGCTCGGCAACGGCCGGCTCATCGAGCGGCTGCGGAGCGACCGCCGCGCGGCACGGACCAAGGACGATGGGGCGACCGCCACCGATGCCGCTCTTCCGCTCGATGATCAGTCGACCAGAGCCCGGCAGTGGACGCGGCCCGAGGCGCTCTTCGAGCAGCTCGACCGGCTCGATGCGGCAGCGGCTCGCGGCACGCCCGGCGAGGTGGCGGCCTGGTGCGGCATGTGCCGCGGCCATCTCGACGCCGTGCTCGCGACGGGCGGGCCACACGATCCAGAGTCCGCGACTCCGCTCTTTGCCCTGAGCGATGCGGTGGCGGCCGGCATGGCCGTCGCCGACCGCGCCGCCGATCCGCTCCTCGCCACCGACACGCGGCGGACGGCACTCGCCGTCGCCCGACGGGCGGCCGTGTGGCGGGGCGCCCCCCCCCTGGGGGCGGGGGGCGCCCACCGGGGGCCCGCCGCCCGCGCCGGTATGAACGAATTGCTTCGCGGG
>JAPOJV010000168.1 GCA_029978085.1 bacterium | reverse complement strand
GCCCCGCCCGGCCCCCGCCACGCTCGACGCATTCCTCAACGGCTACATCAAGAGCCGCGCCAAACTGAAACCGAACACGACCAGAAACCTCGAGCAGACGAGGCGGCTGCTGACCGCCCACTTCGGGGCGCAGCGCGAGCTGCGCGGCATCTCCGAGGGCGACGCCGACGGCTACCGCGAAAAGCTCCTGCACGACGGCTATTCGCCGGCGACGGTTTCTCGCGAGATCAAGCGGGCAAGGCAGTTCTTCAAGGCCGCCCTCCGCAGCAAGATCATCGACGCCAACCCGTTAGCCGACGTGAAGGCCGAGAGCCAGGCCAACTCCGACCGTGACTTCTTCGTGACGCGCCAGACGGCGCAGGCAGTGTTCGACGCCTGCCCGGACAACGAGTGGCGGCTGATCTTTGCCCTGAGTCGGTTCGGCGGCCTCCGGTGCCCGTCGGAGCATCTGGCGCTCACCTGGAACGACATCGACTGGGAGCACGACCGAATCCACGTCCGCAGCCCCAAGACCGAGCACCTCAAGGGCGGGGCCTCGCGCACGATCCCCTTGTTCCCCGAGCTGCGCCCCTACCTCGAAGAACAGTTCGAGCGGGCCGAGCCCGGGACGGTGCATGTGATCTGCCGAGGCCGCGGCCCCAACTCCAATCTCCGGACGCAGTTCACACGGATCCTCGAGGCCGCCAAGATCCCGGCCTGGCCGAAGCTGTTCCACAACCTCCGGGCGTCGCGGGAAACGGAGCTCGCCGACGAGTTCCCGATTCACGTCGTGTGCGAGTGGATCGGCAACAGCCCCGACGTGGCCCGGAAGCACTACTTCACGGTGACCGACGACCACTTCGCCAAAGCGGCCGGCCAAAAAGCGGCACAGAATCCGGCACAGTCAGTGCACGCGGAGAGCCGCACCGACTCGCACCAGCAAAGCGAAACGGCCGCGCCACTCGCTTTTGCGAATGACGCGGCCGTTTCAGTACCCCCACGGGGAGTCGAACCCCGGTTTTCGGACTGAGAACCCGACGTCCTGGGCCACTAGACGATGGGGGCGTCTATGGACTTGGTTCTAGCAGTGTCGGTCGGAGTGTCAAGCAGTCTTGAACGGGGCGTCCGGCGGGCCGTTTCGGCTGATTTTCCGGTCGCGGCGGGCGTTCACGCGGCTCATCGGGGCCGGCGAACGACGTCGGGCCGCCGCGGCAGCCGCCGGCCGGCGGCAATGCCCACGCCGGCTGCGGCCAGGGCGGCCAGCCCCGTGAGTACGAGCCGCCGCCGCATGTTCACCTGGCTCGATTGGCCCGCAGCCAGGGCAGCCTGCAGGTGCTGCGTCGCCGTGCGCAAGGCAGCATCTCCGGCGTCCACCCCGGCAGTGGGCAGAAGGCCGTCGGCATCCGACCAGGTCAGGGGCGACGGGCCGTGACGCGAGTGGCTCGCGAGCGTCGCGTCGGCAGCCTCGACCGCGCGGAGCAGATCGGCCGGTGTCGCGAACCGCTCTTCCGGCGACTTCGCCAAGAGCCGCTCCACGATCGCCCGCACGGCCGGCGGCACGTCGGGCCGCAACGGCTCGAGCGGCGGCAGCGGCGCGCGAATGTGCGCAAGCACCACGCTCATCGCCGTGGGGCCACTGTAGGGCGGCCGGCCTGCGAGCAGGTGATACGCCGTCGCGCCGAGCGAGTAGAGATCGCTGCGGGTGTCGACGGCATGACCTTCCCCCTGCTCCGGGCTCATGTAGAGCGGCGTGCCCAGCGTCATCCCCGTCTGCGTGAGTTCCAGATTCTCCGAGGTGACGCGGGCCAGCCCGAAGTCGGCCACCTTCACCTCACCGACCCGCGTCACGAGCAGGTTCTCCGGCTTGATGTCGCGATGCACGACACCACGGTCCGCCGCCCGCGCCAGCGCCGAGCCCACCTGCCCGAGCACGGCGAGCGCCTGGGCGGCATCCAGCGGTCCGCGGGCCTGCAGCCATGTCTTGAGCGACGGCCCGGCCACGTACTCCTCCACGAGCATGTGGATACCGTCGATGCAGGCCACCTCGTGGATCTGCACGATGTTGCCGTGCACGAGCGCCGCCGCCGCCCGCGCCTCCTGCTCGAACCGCTGCACGGCCCCCGGATGACGGAGCGTCTCCGGCCGCAGCACCTTGATCGCCACGTGCCGCCCCAGCGACATCTGCTCGCCGAGATAGACGTCGGCCATCCCGCCGCTTCCCAGTCGCCGCACGAGCCGGTATCCTCCGAGCGTCCGCCCGGAGAGATCGGCGGCCGCGACCGCCGCGGCAGGCTGATGGGGGCGGGAATCGGTGCTCATGTCGTCGGGCTCGGCGTCATGCTCATGCGATCCAGTATCGACCGCCGCTTCCCGGCGGGCAAACCCAGAGGATCATCCATGCCCAAGCCCAGTGCCGCAGAACTCCAGAAGGCCGCCAAGGACCTCGATCTCGCCACCACCGACTACGAGATCACGCTCGACACGACGCAGGGCCCGATCCGCCTCACGCTCGATTCGGCCGTCGCCCCCGGGCACGTCCGCAACATGGTGGCCCTGGCCGAGAGCGGCTACTACGACGGCGTCACGTTCCACCGAATCATCAAGGGCTTCATGATTCAAGGTGGCTGCCCTGAGGGCACTGGCACCGGCGGCCCCGGCTACCGGATCCCTGCCGAGTTCAACAAGACGCCCCACGAGCCGGGCGTGCTCTCGATGGCCCGCACCAACGACCCGAATTCGGCGGGTAGCCAGTTCTTCATCTGCCTGGAGCGGGTGCCCCACCTCGACAACCAATACACCGCCTTCGGCCGCACGGCTGATCAGGCGAGCCTCGACGTGGTGAAGGCGATCGGCAACGTGCGCACAGGCGGCGGCGATCGCCCGGTCGAGCCCGTCGTCATCAAGAAGGCGACGGTCAAGCGGATCCCGAAGTAGTCGTCCGGCATTCGCCGACCTGACGAGCTGGCCGCGCCGGGTCACTCCCGGCGCCGGCCGCCGAACACCGTCTTGAGGCCGAGCACGACGAGCGCGAGCCCTCCGGCCGCCGAGAGCAGCGCGGGGCCGTTGGTGAGCGGGTTCAAGAGCCGCACGAGTTCGGCCTGCGGGTCGAGTGGCGGAGGCGGCGGCTGAGGCTGAGGCATTGGCGGCGGCGCGAGCTGGGCCACGAAGCCCGTCGGCGCCGGCACGTGCATCACCCGCTGCACGCTGGCGTCGGTGGAGGCCGACGCAAGCCGAGTCGTCGCATCCGCTTCGCCCAGACCGCGATCGATCGCACGGGCGTCGGAGAACTCCGCGATCGGCGTGGGCGTGAACCCCTGCGATCCGGCAGCCGCCAGAAACGCCCGCACCCGCGTGGAGCAGCTGCCGATCGTGCGGCCGTCGTTTTGACCGAAGAGCACGCCCGCCAGTTCGCGACGCTCATTGAAGATCGGGCCGCCCGAGTCTCCCTGCCGGGCCTTCGCCACCAGCTCGACGAACTCCTTCGGATACCCGGTGCCGGGCGAGAGGTAGTCGGTGCAGGCGCCCGTCTGCTCGCGGTAGGAGCCGCGGCCGTAGCCTGCGATCGTGAGCTGCTCGCCGAGGGCCGGGGCTGCGGAGGCGATCGCCACGGGCGTGGCCTCCGGCTTCCAGATCACGACGGCCGCGAGGTCCCAGGCCTCGTCCCAGCGGATCACGGTGCCGGCCGACTGAAACCCGTCGGCGAACTGCACGAGCACGGCCGAGCGGCTGTCGCGCACGACATGCCAGTTGGTGAGCACGAGCCCCTGCGACCGGCTCACATCGACGAGCACACCTGAGCCGAGCGACGTGCCGGCCCGCTCCGGGGCCACGATCCGCACGACTGCCGGATGCGGCGTGTGGCCGGTCAGCAGGTAGTCGGCCACCAGCTCGGGATCCCAAGTGTTCGTGGGACTGCCCGCCTGGCCCCAGCCCCACCAGGGGAGCTGGGCACATGCCTGCCTCGACGCCGCCGCCAGGGCAACGACCACACAGCCGATCGAGAGCAGCTGGCGGATGCGTCGCATGGTGGAGTTCCACTCGTGGGATGTCAGGCGATCATCGCGGCACGCCTCGCACCGCCTGCCGCCGCATCTCGCGATCGAGGATGCGTTGGAGGAGTTCACGCCTCAGCTGCTCGCGTTCGCGGGCGGCTTCTGGCACTGAGGACGACGCGGTTCTCGCCGGTGGCCCGAGCAGGCCTTTTTGATGGGTGATCATGCCGACGCTCCTGTCGTCAGGGCAGCTGCCGGTCTCAGCCGCATCAAAGGAGAATCGGTCGCGGGCCCACGCGATCTGCAGCCGTCCGCGGCCCCGCCGCGCCACCCGCACGACCGTTACAAATTGCGGACGGCGAAGCCTTCGGCGCGGAGCCGCTCGAAGAGGGCTTCCGCGTGGCTGCGGTCGGCGGTTTCCACGGTCACCTGCACCGCCGTCGAAAACACGTCGCAGCCGGAGAACGTCCGGTCGTGCACGAGCTCCTGCACGCTCGCGCCGGCCGCGGCGATCGCCGCCGTGAGCCGGGCGATGCCCCCCGGCCGATCGCTCACCTCCGTGACGAACCGCCAGCGGCGGCCGTCGGTGGCCAGGCCGTGGTCGATGAGCCGGTCGAGCATCGTGAGGTCGATGTTGCCGCCGCAGAGCAGGAGCACGACCCGCTTGCCGCGGAGATCCCGGCAGCCGTCGTCGAGCAGCCCCGCCAGCGCTGACGCGGCAGCGCCTTCCACCACCGTCTTCTCCAGTTCGAGCAGCCGCAGCACGGCGAGCGAGAGAGCGTCTTCGCCGACGGTGATCACACGATCGACGAGCGGCGCGGCGAGGGCAAACGAGAGATCTCCCACCCGCCCCACGGCAAGGCCATCGGCCAGCGTGGGCCGGATCGGCACCTGCACGGGCCGGCCCGCCGCGAGCGACGCACTGAAACTCGGGGCCGCGGCCGGCTCGACCGCGATGATCCGGACATCGGGCCGCAACGTTTTGGCGACGACGGCCACGCCGGCCAAGAGACCCGCGCCCCCTGTCGGCACCACGATCGCATCGACATCGGGCACTTCCTCGAGAATCTCGAGGGCCATCGTGCCCTGCCCCGCGATCACCCGCGGATCATCGAAGCCATGGACACGCTCGAGTCCCTCCTGCTCGGCCAGATCGAGGGCGAGCCGGCGGGCGTCGTCGAACGTGTCCCCTTCGAGAATCACGCGGGCTCCGAGCCGACGGCAGGTAGCCACCTTCACGAGCGGCGCGAACCTCGGCATCACGACGGTCACGGGCACGCCGAGCAGCTTGCCGTGGTAGGCCAGACCGAGCGCATGATTGCCGGCCGATGAGGCGATGACACCCCGGGCCTTCTGGGTGTCGTCGAGCAGGAGCAGCGCGTTGCGGGCGCCTCGCTCCTTGAAACTGCCCGTCCGCTGCAGGAGGTCGAGCTTGCAGAAGACCTCGGCGCCCGTGAGTTCAGAGAGCGGCACGCTCGGCGGGCACGGCGAGCGGTAGATGCCGGAGCGGATTCGGTCGTGGGCCGCGCTGATGTCGGCGAGCGTAACGGCGGCAGTCATCGGCTGGTGATTCTCCGCGGGGCGTGGAACGGGCGAACATCGATCCACTCCATGCCGGCTCGGCGGGCGGCCTCGATGCCGAGGTCGCTGTCTTCCCACACGACACACCGCTCGGGCCGGGCACCCAGCCGCCGCGCCGCCTCCAGGAAGGGATCGGGATCGGGCTTGTGGCGGGACGTGTCTTCGCTGGCCACGATCGTGTCGAACGAGCCCGTGAGACCGATGTGGGCGAGGATCTTGCCCACAACGTCGTGGTAGCCACCGGTCACCACGGCCATCGGCACGCGGCCCCGCGACCGTCGCACGACGTCGACGACCGGGTCGATCGGCAGCACCTCTGCGAGCTGGTCGAGGAACGACCGCTCCTTCACCTGCGCCGCGTGCTCGACATCGATCGCCACGCCTGCCCGGGCGAAGAGCGTGGCCACGATGTCGCGGGTGGGCCGGCCGCCGAGCGAGTAGAAGTGATCTTCGTCGAAGTCGATGCCGTGTGGGTTCGTGACCTCGAGCCAGGCGAGGTAGTGGGCGGGCATCGTGTCGGCGAGCGTGCCGTCGCAGTCGAACAGCAAGGCGTCGTGGTTCTGGAGCTGCCACATGGCGG
>JAPOJV010000152.1 GCA_029978085.1 bacterium | reverse complement strand
GCGGGACTGCGAGTCGCCATCGGCACCGACAGCCGCGCGTCGAATCCCGATCTTTCCGTCCTCGCCGAATGCCGCACGCTCGTCGATGCCGGCGTCACGAACCCAGCCGCAACCCTCACGATGGCCACGCTCCACGGGGCATGGGCCCTGATGCTCGACCACCAGTGTGGCAGCCTGACCATCGGCCGCCCCGCTGACCTCGTGATCCTGCAGTCAGCGACGATTCACGCCGACCCCTTCACCGCCGCCCTCGCCCCCGACACCCGCCTCATCGCCACCCTGCGAGCCGGCCGCGTCATCGCGGGCTGCCTGCCTGGGCTTGCGCCGGCCGCCTCGTAGCACGAAGAAGGAAGCGCGACGTCAAGCGTAGGCTCGGGGCTGCCCATGCCCCGTCGCCGGACGCTCGCTACGGCATCCATGCCTTCGCTCGCTCGATGCTGACTGCGCTTCGGCATCCTGCCTGCGCTGGTCAGCAAACGCCGGCTCTCAGGGCATTGGGCAGCCCCTCGCACGTTCCACCTCGATCAGCGCGTAGGCCCGTAGCCCGGTCACGCCGTGACCGGTGCAGCATCCTGTCACGGCGTGACAGGCCTACGCTGAGTGACAGACCTACGAGAAGGGCAGGCGAAGGGGTCGGTGCAAGCTCGAGGAGCATTTGGACCGAGTCTTCGAGGTCCTGCGACGCGACTTGCACCGCCCCGAAGCCGGCAACGCGCGCGTGCCCCTACAACCGGCAGTTCGCGATCTGCGTCTCGATCACGGCCGAGGCACCGATCGCGTCCAGCCGCTCCATGATGGCGTGGGCCTCGCCCCTCCTCACCATGGCCCGCACGGCGCACCACTCGGGGTCTTCGAGCGCCATCACCGTGGGCGAATTGAACCCGGGAGTAATGGTCTCGGCCTCGGCGAGCCGCGACCGCGGCACGTTGTATTCGAGCAGCGACCAGCTGCGGGCGATCACGATCCCCTCGAGCCGCCGCACGATCCGGTCGGCGAGCGCCGGATCGGCGATGCGGTGGTTTTGCACGAGCACGGTCTCGTAGCGGCCGATCTCGGCGAAGATCCGCAGACGATTGGCGGCGAGGGTGCTGCCGGTCTCGACGAGATCGACAATTGCATCGGCCACGCCCAGGGCGATCATCACCTCGACGCTGCCGGAGAGCTCGACGAAGTGGGCGTCGACGCCGCGCTCGGCGAGCCAGCGGCGGGGGATCCGCGGAAAACTGGTGGCGATCCGCTTGCCCGCGAGCTGCCGCGGGTCGGTGACGGGAGAGTCGTCGGCCACGCACATCGCCAGCCGGCAGGAGCCGACGCCGAGGTCGAGCCGATGCACCACATCGGCGCCGCTCTCGGCCACGAGGTCGGCACCGGTGATGCCGAGATCGATCGCCCCTTCGGCGGTGAGCACGGGAATGTCGTCGGTTCGCAGAAACGTGATCTCAACCGGCATGTCCTTGCACTTGGCAAAGAGACTCCGATCCGATCGGCGAAACGACAGCCCCGCGTCGGCCAGCAGCTGCGCCGCCAACTCCGAGAGCCGTCCCTTGCTCGGTACTCCGATCCGCACCAGCCGTTCCTGCTTCTGTTCGCTCATCGCTTGTCTCCCGAAGCGGCCCCGCCCGGGGCGGTCCGCGCTGCCTTCTCGTCAAGCCCCGACACGCCGAACCGTCGGGCCAACTCGTCCTCCACCTGTGCGAGCGACAGGCCGCGACAGGCCAGGAGCACGAGCGTGTGGTAGATCAGGTCGGCCGCCTCCGACACCACACGGGCGTCGGTTTCGGCGGCGGCAGCCTGCACGAGTTCACCCGCTTCCTCGGTCACCTTCTCGCCGACCTTGGACACGCCGCCGGCCAGCAGCCGGCTGGTGTAGGATCGATCGGGCGACTCACCCTTGCGGGCGACGATCACCTGCTCCAGTGTCTCCAGGACTTCTCCGCAGCGACGCAGTGATGGCTGACGATCCGACACGATCCACTCTTCCCGGAGCAACGAGTGCGGGGCCGCCGGATCCACTCCGGCCGCCACCCACAGTCCCCCAAACTCTAGCACGGGCTGCGGCCGATCCCGACACATCGCGCCAGGCCGCACAACCGGCCCTCTCGGCCGACGAGCGGCCCCTCCTGGGCGACGACTGCTGGTTTCTCTCCGGGCCGACGGCATCGGGCAAATCATCCCTGGCGATCCGGCTGGCCCGCGAACTGGGGGCCGAAATCCTGAGCGTCGACTCGATGGCGGTCTACACCGGCCTCGACGTAGGCACCGCCAAACCCACTGCCCTCCAGCGGGCCGCGGTGCCCCATCATCTCATCGACGTCGTGCCCCCATCCGAGCCCTACAGCGTGGCCCTGTGGCTCGCCGCCGCCGCCCGGGCCGTAGCCGACTGCCGTGCCCGTGGCAGCCGGATCCTGTTCGTCGGCGGCACGCCGCTCTATCTCCGCGCCCTCCGCGACGGTCTCGCGCCGCTGCCCCCCGCCGACGATGCGGTCCGCAGCCGGCTCACGGCCGAGGCCGCCGCGGTCGGCCTCGCCGCGCTCCACGCCCGGCTCGCCACGGTCGATCCGCTCGCCGCGGGCCGAATCCATCCCCACGACGCCAAGCGAATCATCCGCGCGCTCGAGGTGGCGGAAACGACCTCCCAGCCTCTTTCCGCCGCCTTCGCCCCCGCGCCGCACCCCGTCTTCGAGTCGCAGTTCCTCGTGCTCGACAGCCCCCGGGCAGTCCTCCGCGACCGCATCGACCGCCGCGTCGAGCAGATGTTCACCGCCGGCCTCGTCGAAGAAACCGCCGCCGCGCTCGGGGCGCCAGGCGGCATCGGCCCCACCGCCCGCCAGGCCGCCGGCTACACGGAGGCCATCGACCTCATCGAGGGCCGCATCGACCGCGCCGAAGCGATCCGCCGCACGCAACAGCGCACCCGCCAGCTCGCCAAGCGACAGCTCACCTGGCTCCGCAGCTTCCGCCACGCCATCTGGCTCACCGCGTGAGCCGTAGTCAGCGCACTCCGTGCGCCCGTAGTCCACATGCTCCGCATGTGGCCCACGGTCCAAACACCGCAGGCCCGAGCTACTGCCCTGCAAGCCCGCCAACCTCCCAATGAATAGCACGGCCCGTCGGCCTCCAGACCTCCAACCGCACACGGAGTGTGCGGACTACGGTTGCGAACCACTACGGTTGCGAACCAAAACGCCGTGAGGGGCTGCCCGTGCCCCGTCGCCGGCGTTGCTGACCAGCGCAGGCAGGATGCCGGAGCGCAGTCAGCATCGAGCGAGCGAAGGCATGGATGCCGTAGCGAGCGTCCGGCGACGGGGCACGGGCAGCCCCTCACCCACGCCTCAGGGCGTCGCCCACCGTTGAATGCCCCCGACCGGCGGCGCCACTCTTTGATCGCCCCCGCCGATGCTAGCACCCCGCGTGCTAGCACCGGATGTTGTGGCGCCCCCCCTTCCCCACCACAAAATCGAAAAAATTCTTGCCTTGCCCTTGCGAGCCGGTACTTTCGCCCCCGTCGCACGTCCGCGACACCGCCGCCCATGGATGGGCGACGGCAGGAAAGCAGCAGCAGCGTCAGGAGGACCCATGGCCGCGAAGCCCCTTATCGGCATCAACACCGACTACCGTTCGACCCGCAAGGAACACGCCGCCCTCTCGTTCGTCGCGGCCGGTTACTACGACGGCATCACCGCCTCCGGCGGCATCCCGGTGATCCTGCCCCCGCTCGCCGACGAGGACGACGTCGTCCGCCTGCTCGACCTGCTCGACGGCGTGGTGATGGTGGGCGGCGCCGATCTCGACCCCCGCCGCGACGGCTACATGCCGCACCCGTCCGTCCGCCCGATGGACGCCCGCCGCGAAGACTTCGACCGGATGCTCGCCAAGCACATCTGCGCCCGGCACATGCCCGTGCTCGCGATCGGCAGCGGCATGCAGCTGATCAACCTCACCGAAGGGGGCACGCTCTTCCTGCACCTTCCCGAAGATCTTCCGAAGGCGATTCCCCACAAGGATCCGACCGACCTCGCCCACCGGCACGCCCTGATCGTCGAAGCGGGCTCAGCGATGGAGCGGGTCTACGGAGACGGTGAGATCCGCGTGAACAGCATGCACCACATGGCGATCGACGACGTCGCCTCGAGCTTCAAGGTGACGGCCCGCGCGCCGGACGGCGTGATCGAGGCGATCGAGAGCTGCGTCGAGAACTGGACCGCGATCGGCGTGCAGTTCCACCCCGAGGCCGAGACCGCCTCGGCCCTCGATGTGAAGATCTTCGAGGAATTCATCGTCGGCATCACGGGCGAACAGCCCGCGATGAAGCTCGTCGCGTAAACCGGGAGCCATTCGTAGGCCTGTCACGCCGTGACTGGCTGCTTTCCGGTCACGGCGTGACCGGGCTACCCTACGAGGCGTGGGTCACGAGATAGACGTCGATCTCCGGCCCGTCGGTCGCACCATGCGGCCGGCGGGCCGGCTGCTTTGAGACGGTGAGGCCGACCGCGCGGGCGGCGGGCTCGAACTCGACCGCGCGGGCGCGGCCCGGGTCGGCCACCATGGCGATGCCGCCCGGGGCGAGTGTCCGGTCGATCACGGCCGAGAGGGCGACCGCGTGGTGCTTCTCGTAGAGGACGTCGGCCGCGACCACGCGGTCGAACCGGCCAAGGTCGTCGGGGAGCTTCCGCCAGTCGAGGAGTCGCACCGCGAGCTGTCCGGCCCCATTCGCGTCGGCGTTGTACCGCACCCCTTCCAGGGCGTCCTCTTCGTAGTCGCTGGCCGTGGCCGCAAAGCCACGGCGGGCGGCCACGATCGCCGGCAAGGCCAGGCCGCAGCCAAGCTCGAGCAGCGAGTGGCCGCGGCCGTCGAGTTTCGACAACTCCTCGGCGAGGACGATGGCCGACTCCCAGACATTGGCCCAGTAGGGGATCCGTTCGTCGGCCTCGAAGGCGGCCACGTCGATCAGGGCATCGAGGTCGGGGGGCTGCCAGAACCGGTAGTTCTCGCCGCAGACGTCGATCACCCGTTCCACCGGCTCGAACCGCTCGTAGGCCATCCGTCCGTTCTCCTTGTCCTGGCCTCCACGGCCCACACCGGGTCCGCCGGCCTCCACGACCGTTGCCACCGGCCCAACTGCGCCAGGCCGACGGCCGGGGCCGGCCCGTTCCGCCCGTGCCGGTCGCATGCGAGCCGAGCGTGTGGCACGATTGTAGGCCCTCTCCCGTCCTTCTCCGACAGGCGTTCATGCTCAGCGACTTTGACCTGCATCTGCTCGGCGAGGGCCGCCACTGGAAGAGCTACGAGAAGCTCGGAGCCCAGTTGGAAACGATCGACGGCGTCGCGGGCGTCACGTTCGCCGTCTGGGCGCCCAATGCCGACCTCGTGAGCGTGGTGGGGGATTTCAACGGCTGGGACGGCGCCAGTCACCGGATGCACAAGCGAATCCCATCGGGCATCTGGGAGCTGTTCGTGCCCGGCCTCGGCCCCGGCACGCTCTACAAGTTCCGCGTCCACGCCGACGGCACCCACGCCGATCGCACCGATCCCTATGGCTTCGCGGCGGAGGTGCCGCCACGCACGGCATCTATCGTCACCGACCTCACGGCCTATCAGTGGCGGGACGGCGACTGGATGGCCGACCGCGCCTCCCGCAACGCCCTTGCCGCGCCGATCAGCATCTACGAGGTGCACCTCGGCAGCTGGCGACGACCGGGCGACGATCCGCAGCGGTGGCTCACCTACGCCGACCTCGAGCGGGAGCTGGTGCCCTACGTCGTGGAGATGGGGTTCACCCACGTGGAGTTCCTGCCGCCGACGTAGCATCCGCTTTCCGCGAGCTGGGGCTACCAGACGATCGGCCTGTTCGCCGCCACGAGCCGGTTCGGCTCGCCGCAGGCGTTCATGTCGCTCATCGACGCGCTGCACCGGGCCGGCGTCGGCGTGCTCATCGACTGGGTGCCGGCGCATTTCCCGAAAGACGCCCATGGTCTGCGTCGCTTCGACGGCACGTCGCTCTATGAGCACGAGGATCCCCGAAAGGGGGAGCACCCCGACTGGGGCACGCTGATCTTCAACTACGGCCGCCACGAGGTGGCCAACTACCTCGTCTCCAACGCCCTCTTCTGGCTCGACCGGTATCACATCGACGGCCTGCGGGTCGATGCCGTGGCCTCGATGCTCTACCTCGACTACAGCCGCAAGGATGGCGAGTGGGAGCCGAACTGCTTCGGCGGCCGGGAGAATCTCGAGGCGATCGAGTTCCTCAAGACGTTCAACGTGCAGGTGCATGGGCATTTCCCAGGCACGCTCACGATCGCCGAGGAATCGACCGCCTGGCCGGGCGTGTCGCGGCCCACCTACCTGGGCGGCCTCGGCTTCAGCCTGAAGTGGAACATGGGCTGGATGAACGACACGCTCCGCTACATGCGGCACGACCCCGTGCATCGCAAGTATCACCACGACGAGCTGACGTTCAGCCTCATCTACGCCTTTCACGAGAACTTCGTGCTCCCCTTCTCGCACGACGAGGTGGTACACGGCAAGGGCTCACTGATCGACCAGATGCCGGGCGACCTGTGGCAGAAGTTCGCCACCCTGCGGCTGCTCTACACCTACATGTGGTGCCACCCCGGCAAGAAACTCCTGTTCATGGGGAACGAGTTCGGCCAGTGGCGGGGGGGGGACTTCGACGCCAGCCTCGACTGGCACCTGCTTCAGCACGACACCCACCGCGGCCTCTCGAAGGCGGTGGCCGATCTGAACATGCTCGTCCGCCGCGAGCCCGCCCTTCATCAACTCGACTTCGACGGCCGGGGCTTCGAGTGGATCGACTGCCACAATTGGCAGGACAGCGTGCTCGCCTTCGTCCGCCGCGGCGAGACTCCCGACGACTTTCTCGTCGTGTGCTGTAACTTCACGCCGGTGCCGCGGGAGGGTTACCGACTCGGCGTGCCCTGTGGCGGCACCTACGACGAGATCTTCAACGGCGACTCCGCCTGGTATGGCGGCACGAACCTCGGCAACGCGGGCGCCCTCGAAGCCGAGCCGGTGCCCCACCACGGCCGCGACCACTCAGTCTCGCTCACGCTCCCACCACTCGCCGCCGTCGTCCTCAAGCCGCGGCGACTGTAGCCGCAGATTGGTAATCTGCGGTTGGCGACCGTGTGCAGATTGACAATCTGCACCTCCAGCGGTGACTGGCGTCCAAACCTGGAGCCGCAGATTGGTAATCTGCGGTCGGCCACGGCGTGCAGATTGACAATCTGCACCTCCAGCGGTGACTGGCGTCCAAACCTGGAGCCGCAGATTGGTAATCT
>JAPOJV010000129.1 GCA_029978085.1 bacterium | reverse complement strand
GGGTGAAGGCCGTGGGCATCGACACGGCCAGCATCGATCACGGCCCCTCGACGCTCTTCGGCACGCACGTGACGCTCTGCTCGGCCAACGTGCCGATCTTCGAGAACGTGGCGTCGCTCGAGCGCCTGCCGGAGCAGGGGGCGTTCATCGCGGCCTTGCCGATGAAGATCGCCGGTGGCAGCGGCGGCCCGCTGCGGATCGTCGCCCGGCTGCCGTAACGTAGGCCCGTCACTCCGTGACGGGTCGTGGGGGGCCATGTCACGCCGTGACATGCTGGTTATTCCGGTCACGGCGTGACCGGGCTACTTTTCCGGTCACGGCGTGACCGGGCTACTTTTCCGGTCACGGCGTGACCGGGCTACTTTTCCGGTCATGGCGTACGCCGGGCTACGTGGCCCGCGTGCTCCCCTTCTACCCCGTCGTGCGCATGCCGGCGGCGATGCCCTGGAGGCAGAGCCGGAGAAGATCGCGGAACGGCGGTTCGGCGCCGGACTCCGCGGCCTGCTCGCGCCGCCGGCGCATGAACTCGATCTGGATGAGGTTGAGCGGATCCACGTGCGGATTGCGGGCCTCGATCGACTTCTGAAACCAGGGCGTGGTCGCCAGCAGCTCGCCACCCCCCACGATGTCGAGGATCGCCTGCCGGGTGCGGTCGCGCTCTGCGGCGATCCGCTGCCAGATCCGGCGGCGGGCGTCGTCGTCCTCGGCGAGCTCCGAGTAGCGCTGCGAGATGTACATGTCGGCCTTCGCCAGCGCGAGCGTGGCATTGTCGATCGTGGCCTGGAAGAACGGCCACTGGCGATACATCTCGCAGACATGCTGCCAGGCCCGCCGGTCGTCGTACTTCACTTCCGTCAGCGCCGTGCCCAGGCCATACCAGGCCGGGATCATGCAGCGGCTCTGCGTCCAGGCGAACACCCAGGGGATGGCCCGCAGGTCGTCGAGGGTGCGGTCGCCGCGGCGGCGGGAGGGCCGCGAGGCGATCGGTAGATTTTCGATGTCGTCGATCGGTGTCGTCTGGGCGAAGTAGCCGATGAATCCGGGCTGGTCGACGAGGTCGCGGTAGACGGCCCACGACCGCTCGGCCATCGTCGCAGCCACAGCCTCCCACTCCGGTGCGGGCTCGGCCCGCCGCACGCTCGACGCCACGAGCGTCGCCCAGGCCACCTGTTCGAGGTGCCGCCGCGCGATCTCCGCGTCGTCATACCGCTCAGCCAAAACCTCTCCCTGCTCGGTCAGCCTGAGCGAGCCGTCGAGCGTCTCGGGGGGGAGCGAGAGGATGCCGCGGGCGGCTGGGCCACCGCCACGGCCGAGCGACCCGCCGCGGCCGTGAAAGAACGTCAGCTTCACGCCGCGGGCCTCGGCGGCCACGTGCAGTCGTTCCTGGGCCGTCTGCAGCCCGCAGCAGGCGGCGAAGTAGCCGCCGTCCTTTGTGCTGTCGGAATAGCCCACCATCACCACCTGCCGATCACCGCGGCCGGCAAGATGCTCGCGATACCGCGGCTCGTCGAGGATCGCGGCGAGTGTTTCGTCGGCGTGGGCAAGATCGTGGATCTTCTCGAAGAGCGGCACGATCGCGAGGTCGGTCGTGGCGACGGGTTCGCCGCGGGAGGCGGCCCGTCCCTGCGCCCACCGCCACAGCCAGAGCACCGAGAGCACGTCGGCCGGACACCGCGTGAGACTCACGATCGCGCAGCCGACGGCGGCCGGGCCGAACCGCACGATCGCGGCGTGGAGGAGTTCAAAGAGGGCGAGCGTGTCGGCGGCGAGCGGCTGGAGACCGTCGCGCGGGATATTGGCCGCCGTGCCGAGTGACTCCACGAGGAGCCGGGCCCGGCCGGCATCGTCGAGATCGTGGTACGCCTCAGGACTCGCGATGCGACCGGCCGCCGTGAGGATCTCGCCCATGATGTCGCGGTAGGCCCGGGCGTCCTGCCGCACGTCGAGGCAGGTCATGTGAAGGCCGAACGTGCGGACGAGGTCGAGCCAGTGCCGCGGCGGTGCGTCATCGGTGAGCCGCACGTCGCGGCCGAGGCAATCGACGAGCAGGGCGACGTCTGCCTCCAGTTCGGCCGCATCGCGGTAGCTGCCGGCCTGCGCCGCTGCATCCGCGGCGAGCGAGATCCCGCGGGCTCGCTCAAGCCGGAAGCGGATCATCCCGACCCAGTTGCGGTAGATCTCGTGCGGAGCATAGCGGGCGAGCGCCGTCGCGAGGTCCGGAATCTCGGCCTTCAGGGCGGCCAGCCGCTCGGCCATCGGGTCGGCGCCGTGCGACTTGGCGAGCGAGATCGTGAGCAGGTCGTGGCAGCGGTCGCACCAGGCGAGGTGCTGGTCGATCGCGGCGTGCCTGAGTCGCAAGAGCGTTTCGGCGGTGATGTCGGCGGTGACGAACGGATTGCCGTCGCGATCACCCCCCATCCAGGAGCCGAAGCGGAGGAACGGCGGCACGTGAAAGGCCTCGCCCGGATACGACGTGGTCAATCCCTGCCGCAACGCCGCATGCACCTGCGGCACGGCCTCCCACAGCCGCGGCATGAGCGAGAGGCCACGGTCCACCTCGTCGAGCACGGTGGGACGTGTCGGGCGGATGAAGTCGGTCTCCCAGATCACGGAGAGTTCACTCGTGATGTCGGCCTCGAGCTGGGCCCGTTCGCGAGGCAGAAGGTCGTCGCGGTCGAGTTCGCGGAGGGCGTGTCGCATGCGGCGAAGCTTCGCCCTGATCGATCGCCGCTTGGCCTCGCTCGGATGCGCGGTGAACACGAGCTCGACGCAGAGCCGGTCGAGCGCGGCCTGGACGTCGGCGGGGGAGAACCCGAGCGACTTCAGTTCGGCGATGCCGGCGGCCAGTGATTCGCCGAGCGGCTGTGGATGCCGAAGCCGCTCGCGGTCGCGGAGCACCCGCACCCGCTGGCGATCCTCGGCGATGTTCACGAGATCGAAGAACACGCCGAACGCGCGGGCCACGAGCTGGGCCTGTTCCTCCGTGAGCCCTTCGATGCGGGCGGCGAGCACTCGTTCCGCATCATGGTTGCCGGCCCGGCGGTCGTGGGCGAGCTGGCGGATCTCCGCAACGAGCGCCAGGGCTTCGGGGCCCGCAAGCCGCCGGAGCACGTCGCCGAGCAGGTCGTCGAGGAGGCGAACGTCACGGCGGAGCAGGTCGTCGGTGGCCACGAAAGAGGTTCCGAGAGTGGGAGGGCAGTGAGCAGGAGGGTCGGGGGAAGCATAGAAGCAGCAAAATCCGCGCCAACCCAAGGGCTGCAACAGACCCGCGGATTGTGCATCGCAGCCGGAAGCGGACGGTCGGGATCAAGGCAGGGGCTGCCTATGAAACCGGCACTCATGACGATTCACGGTCACGAAGGCCCGAGGCGTAAGCCGAAGGGGACGTTGATGATCGCCGCACATCCGGCGCCCTCTCGGCGCACGCCTCGGGCCTCCGGGCCGGCGGCAATGTGAAGTCCCTCGGGTTGACCTCCTGCTACACGAGCCTGGATCGTTGGGGTAGGCTGCCGTCGCGAGTGACAGCCTGTTATCAGTCATGAGGATGGATGCATGCGATCCAGTGATTCGTTCGTGCGTGTCGTCCTGTGCCTGGGCGTGAGTGTCGCCGCCGGGGCTGCGGGGGCCGCGGAGCGGCTCGTGTGGTTTGGCACCCACACCGGCGGGCAGAACTCCAACTCGATGAGCGTGTTCGCGATCGATCAGGCGAACGGGTGGCCCGCCTTTACCGGCACGAAGATCGATGTGCCGTCGCCGGTGTCGATCGTTTTCGGCCGGACATAGCGCCGCCGGCGGTGAGAGCGACGTCATGAACCACGTTTTGCACCACAGCGGATCGCCGTTCGGCCGGGGCACGTGGTTCCTGGCATGGTTGGTGCTGGCAGGTGTGGGTCTCGTCGCGTTGACGCGATCCGACGCGGTGATGAAAGCGGTGGGGCAGGGGGCTCACGAGCGTATTGCTCCGCCGCCGACGCCCGTTGACAGGATTCGCGACATGCAGATCGCGGCCGAGGCGACGGGAAGCGCCGCGTGGGGGCACTGGGGCGATCAGTCCGAGAAATACGTCGTCTGGTCGAACCATTCCAACCGGCTCATTCCCGTGTACACGTTCGGCATGACGCTCGCGGGCGTGTCGGGCACGAACAGCCCGTATCGCGACGCCGCGCGGCTCGAGTCGCTCTACGGGCGGCTGCCCGCCCACACGCTGAACCCTGCTGCGGAGTATTTCGACCAGACTGATGTGTATCGGCTGCAGCTGGCCGCGGCCGACGCCGGCAAGAAATACATCGTGCTCGTGGTCTTCGACGGCATGGACTGGCACACCACCCGCACCGCCTCGATCGCCACGCTCGGTCGGGTGGCCTACGACGCGGGCCGCGGCACCGGGTTTGGCTTTCAGGACTACCGCGGAGCGCCGACCGATTTCGGATATTGCGTGACGAGCCCGGCCAACGACGGCACGAAGGTGGACGTCGATGCCCAGGCGGTGAAGAACCCTGGGGGCGAGACGCCTGGCGGCTACGACGCAGCCCGCGGCGGCAGCACGCCCTGGGATCCGCGGGTGAACCTTCGCTACCTCATCGGCCGCGACCGCGTACACGCCGTCACCGACTCGGCTGCGTCGGCCACGTCGCTGTGCAGCGGCCGCAAGACCTATAACGACGCGATCAACGTGGGGTCTGACGGCGGCCACCTCGAGCCGATCGCCCGCACGCTCCAGGCCCGCGGCTACGCGGTGGGAGCGGTGACGAGTGTGCCCGTGTCACACGCCACCCCGGCCTGCGCCTATGCCAACAACGTGAGCCGCGACGACTATCAAGACATCGCCCGCGACCTGCTCGGCGAGCGGTCCATCGCACACCGAGAGGCGGCCCTGCCTGGGCTCGACGTGCTGATCGGCGGCGGCGACCGCGTGCGGGTCGAGAAAGAGGCCGACCAGGGGCGAAACTTCGAGCCGGGGCTCAAGTACGTGGCCGACTCGACGCTCGCGGCGCTCGATGCAGCGCATGGCGGCCGGTATGTCGTGGCCCGGCGGACGGCGGGACAGCGCGGGGCCGATGTGCTCGCGGCGGCCGCCTGCACGGCGATCGCGGGGCGGCAGCGGCTCTTCGGCTTCTTCGGCGCGGCGGAGGGGCACCTGCCGTTTCGCACGGCGGACGGCGACTTCAATCCAGCGGCCGCGGTGGCCGATCCGGCTGCCGACCGACTGCGCAAGAAGTATGGCGGGGCGATCCACTACACGCCGGCCGACATCGCAGAGAATCCGACGCTCGCCGAGATGGCGACGACGGCCATGGACGTGCTCGCATCCCGCGGCCCGTTCTGGCTGATGGTCGAGGCCGGTGAGGTCGATTGGGCCTCGCATGCCAACAACATCGATACGGCCATCGGCGCCGTGCAGAGCGGCGACGCCGCGTTTCGGGCGGTCGTGGACTGGATCGAGCGGCACGATGCCTGGGATGAGTCGGCCGTGATCGTGACGAGCGACCACGGCCACCTGTTCGTGCTCACCGACCCGGCGGCGTTCGCCGCGGTCAGCCGATGAGCTGCTTCATCTCACGGACGGCCTGTGAGAAGCCGACGAGGACGGCGCGGGCCACGATCGAGTGGCCGATGTTGAGCTCGCCCATGCCCTCGAGCCGGGCTACGGGGACGACGTTGCGGTAGGTGAGGCCGTGGCCGGCGTTGAGCTCGAGCTTCGCCTGACGGATCATCGCGGCCGCCCGTGAAAGCTCGACGAGCTTCGCGTGCTGCAGATCCCCGGCGGCGTTGGCATACTCGCCCGTGTGCAGTTCCGCCGCCTGCGCACCGAGCTCGACCGAGGCGTCGATCTGCCGGGGGCAGGGATCGATGAACAGCGACACGACGATGCCCGCGGCCTGCAGCCGCTTGATCGCTTCCGCCGTGGCCGCCTTGTGGGTGACGACGTCGAGGCCGCCTTCGGTCGTGATCTCCTCACGCTTCTCCGGCACGAGCGTCACCTGATCGGGCTTCACCCGGCAGGCGATCTCGACCATCGCCGGGGCGATCGCACACTCGAGGTTGAGCTTCACCTGCACCGTCCGCCGGAGCACCTCCAGGTCGCGATCCTGGATGTGCCGCCGGTCTTCCCGGAGGTGCACCGTGATCGCGTCGGCCCCGCCCAGTTCGGCGAGGGCCGCCGCCCAGACGGGGTCGGGCTCCACCGTCCGCCGGGCCTGGCGAATCGTGGCGACGTGATCGATGTTGACGCCGAGCGTGGCCATGGGCCGTGGGCCTCCGAGGAAATCGCGAAGGCCCACAGCCTGTGCCGCAGCCTAGCCCTTTTGCAAGAGGACGACGGCGTTGCCGCGGGGCGTGCGTACCTTGAGCACCACGCCGTCCTCGGCATTCTCCTTCTCGATCGCCTCCTGGAACTCGGCGATCGTCGTCACGGGCGTCTTGCCGACGGCCCGAATCAGCACGCCCGGCCCCAGTCCTTTCTCCGCGGCAAGCCCGTCGGGATCGACGCGGTCCACGACGACGCCCTCGACGCCCTCGTAGGTGTCTTCCGGCAGCGAGGCCTTGTCTCGAACCTCGAGGCCGAACTCCTCGGAGTGATAGGTTTCTTCCGACGACTCGGCCTGGAGTGGCTTCTCCACGCCACGCTGGGCCAGGTCCTTGGGCAGCGGCTTCACGGCGATCGTGAGCGTGAGCGGCTTGCCGTCGCGGAGCACCGTGAGCTTGTGCGGCTGGCCGATCGCGGACCGCTCGACGAGCTCCTGCAGGGCCCGAGTGCCCTCGATCGGCGTGTCGTCGAAGCCGGTGATCACGTCGAGCTCCTGTACGCCCGCCTCGGCAGCCGGCGAGCCGGCGACGACGTCATTCACGAGCACTCCCTTGCGATTGGCCACTCCGAGCTTGGCGGCCATCTTGGCGTCGAGCGGCCCCATCTGCACGCCGATGAACGCCCGCTCGACCGAGCCCTTGTCGATGAGCTGCTTGCTCACCCACTTGGCGAGGTTGACCGGGATCGCGAAGCCGACGCCCTGGTTGCCGCCGCTCCGCGACGCGATCGCCGTGTTGATGCCGATCACCTCGCCAGCAAGGTTCACCAGCGGTCCCCCCGAGTTCCCCGGGTTGATGGCGGCGTCGGTCTGGAGGAACTGGGCCCGGCGGATGCCGCTCAGCTCGCGGCCCTTGCCGCTGATGATGCCGGCGCTCACCGTCGTCTCCAGCTCGAAGGGATTGCCGATCGCGATCACCCAGTCGCCGATCGAAAGCTTGTCGGAATCGCCGAGCTTGGCCACGGGCAGATCCTTGGCATCTGCGAGCCGCACGACCGCGAGGTCGCTCTCCGGGTCGGTCTTGATGTCGGTTGCCTTGAACTCACGGCCGTCGGGGAGCTCGACCGTCACCTCGTCGGCACCTTCGACCACGTGGTTGTTGGTGAGCACGATGCCTGAGCCATCGACGATCACGCCCGAGCCGACGCCGGACCGGGGGCCGCCGCCCCCCTCGGGCATGTTGAACTCGAAGCCCTCAGGAACACCCTCTGGGAACATGTGCTCGAACGGCGTGCCTTTGAAGGGGTTTTCGCCCTTCCGCTGGCCGCCGCGGGCCTGCTTCCGCTTTGGCTTGGCCTCGCTGCGGACGAGCACGACGCTCGGCGTAGCGTGCTCCGCCGCATGGCGGAACGCGGTCGAAAGGGCATTGGCGTGGACGAGAGCCTCGGCCGTGGCGGCCGAATCCTCGGCGGCTGCGAACTGCGGGCAGCAGACGCCGACGGCCATAAGGGCGACGCAGGCGATGCGGAACGAAGTCGGGGGGAAGAGGAGGCAGAGCGGGCGACGGGGAAGGCGCGACATATGCGTGAATCCACCTTTCTGTTGGCACGGCCCCGGATCGCCCGGGGAGACTCCTGATTGTATGCGGGTCGCACCGAAACGGCTGCGGCCGGACCTCCGGCCCGGCTTTGCCGCCACTGCGACGTCTCGTTCTACGCTCGGGGCTGGTGGGCGGTTCGGTGGGGGTGAAGGCGGCCGACAGGCTGGGGTATGATTCCGCAATGAACCGCCAGGTTTCCCGCGAGCAGACCGAGGCCACGATCGACGTGGCCGAGTGTCAGCGACGAATCGACTACGAGTTCCGGGATCCGGGCCTGCTCGTGGCCGCGTTGACGCATGCCTCCGGAGCCCAGCACCGGCTGGCGTCGAACGAGCGGCTGGAGTTTCTCGGGGATGCGATTCTGGGCTTCCTCGTCTGCGAGACGCTGTTTCACCAGTTTCCGGAGTCGCTCGAAGGGGATCTCACGCGGGTGAAGTCGGTGGTGGTGAGCCGCGAGACCTGTGGCCGGATCAGCGAGCAGTTGCAGCTCATCGACTTCCTGATCGTGGGCAAGGGGCTGTCGATCAATCGGCCCGTGCCGACGTCCGTGCTTTCGGATCTCTTCGAGTCGCTCGTCGCGGCCGTCTATCTCGACGGCGGGATGGAGGCCGTGCGGCCGCTCGTCGCACGGTGGCTGGAGCCGGAGATCGAGCAGGTGGCGTCGGGCGCCCAGGGCTCGAACCACAAGTCGCTTCTCCAGCAGCGTGCCCAACGCGACTTCGGCATCACGCCCACCTACGAAGTGATCGAGGAATCGGGGCCCGACCACAGCAAGAGCTTTCACGTCTCGGCCCAGATCGGCCATCGCCGCTATCCACCGGCCTGGGGCCGTAACAAGAAGGAAGCCGAGCAGCGGGCGGCGGCGAATGCGCTGGTGGCGCTCGAAGCAGAGTCTCGGCCGTAGCGGCCGCCCGGCTACGGGTTTTTCCGGTCACGGCGTGACCGGGCTACCGTAGGCCCGTCACGCCGTGACGGGCAGCCCGTTGCGGAGCAACGGGCCTACGGGGAAAGGCGGGCCTGCAGAGAAATGGGCTTTTGGCGACGCCCACCGCCGGCTACCTTCCCGCCGCGTGAAGACGACGTGCCTGGGAGAGACGCGATGACACGACTGCCCGCCTGGTGTGACGGATTTCT
>JAPOJV010000241.1 GCA_029978085.1 bacterium | reverse complement strand
GTTCACGCCGAGGCTTGCCTTCGCCACGGGGCGGCCGCTCACCGGGCTTTTCGGCAGGCGCCGCCGGTGCGGCCGTCGCCTCGCTCGCCGGCACGGACGCTGCCGCGTCGACAACCGGTGCCGTCGCTGCAGCCTGCCCCTCAACAGCGGGCTGCGGCGGCATCAGATACTGATGCCGCGGCGCGACTTTCGGCGCCGTCACCCCCGGCCGCTGCGTTCCAATCGCAATCCGCCGCGCGGCATTCTGATCCGCTGCAGCACTTTCATCGCCAGGTGACGCCTCAGGCACCGAACTCATGCCAGCCTCCAACAACTACGCTTACCACGATGAACAGGGAAGGCGAGGGGGTCGGCGAACGCTCGAGGAGCCTTGGGCCGCTGCGGCCCACGCGACGAGACTTTTGCCGCCCCCGAGCCGGCGGCTCAAAAACCAGCGAAAACTCACCCTCGATCGCAGATGCTCATTCAAATGCGGGAAACAGGACTTGAACCTGCACGGTATTACTACCACCAGGCCCTCAACCTGGCGCGTCTGCCAATTCCGCCATTCCCGCGGCGTGGATCACCGACCGAATCAAACTCCCGTGCATTCTGCGGCATGCGGGCGGCCAGTCAAGCCGCCACGGTGGCGCGGGAAGCCCGCAGGGCTGCGATCGCGGCCGACACGCCGGCGAGGATGACGGCCGTCCAGGCGACGTCGCCCACCGGCATCCAGCGGTAGAACGGCAGCGCGGCCACGTAGCACGCCACGAGGCCGGCCGCCGTGTGCGGATAATCGCTCGTCAGCCACCAGTGGGCGAGGTTCGTGGTCAGGAAAAACACTAGCGAATTCGCGAGTGCACCGCCGGCCGCCGTGATCCAGCGGATCGACTTCAGCCCGTCGCCGATCGTGAGCAGGCGTCCGAGGAGTACCGGCCAGGCAGTCGCCGCGTAGACCACCACCGCCATCGCGAGGCTGCCGTAGCCGGGCAGCACGAGGTTGCCGAGGGCGAGCGACACGAGCGGCACGCTCGCGGCCACGAGCGCGTTCGGAAACACGGCGCCGGCGGCAAGCGCCACGCCGGCCATCGGCGTCACGTTCCAGCCGGGCTGCCAGAGCCGGCCGCACACACCGATGGCAACCAGCACGATCCAGAGGCACGCCTGCGTGGCGAATGTCGGTGCAGACTCCGTTCCGGCCGCATCGTGCCGCGCGGTCATCGTGGTGGCATGCTTCATGGCCTACCGTGCCCTCCGTGTGGGAACACCCGGGCTGGGGCCCGGGAAAACTGCCGATACACTAGCGGTTTTCCCGATCCAGGCAAGCGAACTGCCCGGGAAGCGCCCGAGACGGAATCCGTTCGATGCCGGCCGCAGGCAGGGAATCCACCACCGTCACCGTCGACCATCACGCCGACGGCATCGCGCTGGTCTCGTTTCTCGTGCCGGGGCACCGCCAGAACGTGATCACCGAGCAGGTGGTGCGCGACCTGGCCGCGGCTCTCGACGGCCTCGACCACGGCCCTGCTCCCCGCGGCGTCGTGCTCTGCTCCGGCCTCGAGGGCTCGTTCTTCGCCGGTGCCGACATCGCCCGGCTCGAGACGCTCCCCACGAAGCCGCCCGCCGAGATCGAACGGCTCTGCACGGCCGGCCGCGACCTCTTCGGCAGGCTCTCGGCCGCGCCCTGGCCGAGCGTGGCGGTGATCGACGGCGTCTGCCTTGGCGGGGGGTTGGAGCTGGCGCTGGCGTGCGACTTTCGCCTCGCCACCACGGCCGGCCACACGTCGCTCGGCCTGCCGGAAGTGAAGCTCGGCCTGCTCCCCGGCTGGGGCGGCACGGTGCGGCTCGCGCGGCTGATCGGTCCGGGCCCGGCCGTCGAATTCGCTGCTGGAGGCGAGCCGGTCGACGGTCCGGCGGCGCGGCGCCTCGGGCTGGTCGATGCCTGCGTGCCTGCCGACGAGGCCCTCGAATC
>JAPOJV010000221.1 GCA_029978085.1 bacterium | reverse complement strand
TCAAGCAGGCCGCCGACGAGAAGACGGCGGCCGAGCAGGCCCGTGATGCCGCGCAGCAGGCCCAGAAGAAGGACGCCGACGATTTTGCGTCGCGTCGCGGCGAGCACGAGAAGAGCCTCGAGGAGGTCGTGGCGGAACAGAAGAAGGCGCTCGCACAGTCCGGACAGACCCAGGCCATCATCGAAGAACTGCGGAAGCTCGGCCCGCTCCTGTCGCCCGACGCCCGCCGCAAATACGAGACGGCGCCCGCCGACACGAACGAGCCCGAGCCGTGGCCGGAGCGGGTGCGGCTCGTGCTGCGGGAACTCACCGACCGTGAGAAGGCGATCCGCGACCTCAACGTGCTGCTCAACAACCTCCGCATCGCCGACGGCATGGTCGTCGCCCCCAACGTCCGGCCCGGTGATCCGCTGCAGCGAGCCGTGGCGACGTCGCTCCCGCTCGACGAGCGGATCGAGGGCTTTGACGGCCGGATCGTGGACGTCGACGAGCGAGACCGGACCGTGCTCATCTCGTTGCCGACGACCGCCGGCCTGCGACCCGGGCTCCTGCTGGCGGTGTATGGCCCCGATGATCCACGGCCGCAGGTCGGCGGGCGAAAGGCGATGGTGCAGATCACGTCCATCGAAAACGCCACGCTTGCCCGAGCCGCGATCCGCGAAGACGACCTCGAGCGGATGATCCTGCCTGGCGACGGCGTCGCCACGAGCCTGTGGCGGCCGGGCGAGTCGCCGGAGATCGTGATCGTCGGCTTCCTCGACCTTGGCACCGGCCTGAAGCAGTCCACCGCAGCCATCAAGGCGCTCGTCGAGCGGTCTGGCGCCACCCTGAGCGACACGGTGACGCCGCGGACGGCGGCCGTGGTGGATGCCGGCCCGCCCCAGGCGGCGGATGCCGCTGCAGGCCGCGCGGCTGCCTGGCGGCCGGCCGACGAGACGCGGCGGAAGACGACCGTCGACCGGGCCAAGGCGATCGGCGTGAAGGTGATCGGCATCGACGCCCTCTACGACCTGCTCGGGATCGATCGCGAGGCGGCAGGTCGCCCGGCCGCCGCAGCCGTGGCATACTGACGCCGCCGGTGGGCTCCCGATGTGGGGGATCCGCCGATCCTGCCCTCGTGGAGGTTCTCGCGTGCGCCTCGTCGCTTTCCGATCCATGCTGGCTCGCACCCTGTCGCTGTTCCTCTGCGGCAGCCTGATCGTCGGACTCTCGTCGCTCAGCGCCGGATCGGTGCTCGCGGCCGATGATCCAGCCGCCGTCCCGATCTTCAACGGCACGTCGCTCGACGGCTGGGAGGGCAAGCCGGAGTTCTGGTCGGTGAAGGACGGTGCGATCGTCGGCCAGACGACACCCGAGAATCCCACCAAGGGCAACACGTTCCTGATCTGGCGGGGCGGCCTCGTCGACGACTTCGAACTCACGCTCCAGTACCGGCTCACCGGCGGGAACAGCGGCGTGCAGTACCGCAGCCGCGAGTTCACGGACGCCGGGCCGTTCGTGGTGGGGGGCTATCAAGGCGACTTCGAGTCGGGTCCGACCCACTCGGGCATCCTCTACGAGGAGCGGGGCCGGGGCATCCTCGCGAAACGCGGCGAACGGATCACGATCGCGGCCGATGGCACGAAGAAGGCCGGTGAGCCGATCGGCAAGACGGAGGACCTCCAGAAGGCGATCAAGCCGGGCGAGTGGAACGAGCTGCGGATCGTCGCCAAGGGCCCCACGCTCCAGCACTTCATCAACGGCCAACTGATGTCGGAGACGATCGACGAGCAGGAGGGCAAGCGAGCCACGCAGGGCATTCTCGCGCTCCAGTTGCATGCCGGCCCGCCGATGAAGGCCGAGTTCAAGGACATCCGCCTCGAGCGGCTGAAGGTGGCCGATGGCCGCAAGAAGCTCGTGCTCATCGCGGGTCGGCCGAGCCATGCGCCGGGGCAGCACGAGTTTCGCGCGGGCAGCATGCTGCTCAAGAAGTGCCTCGACGCCTCGTGCCCGCAGATCGTGTCGGAGGTGCACACGAACGGCTGGCCCACGGATCCGACCGCCTTCGACAACGCCGACGGCATCCTGTTCTTCGCCGATGGCGGCGGCGGCCACCCCGTGCTGCAGAGCAATCGCCTGGCCCAGATCGATGCGCTGGCCAGGCGGGGCGTGGGCATCGCCTGCCTGCACTACGGCGTGGAAGTGCCGAAGGAAAAAGGTGGCCCCGAGTTTCTCAACTGGATCGGCGGCTACTTCGAGCCGCACTGGTCGGTGAACCCACATTGGACGCTCGCCCAGACGGAGCTTGCCCAAGGACATCCGATCACGCGTGGCGTGAAGCCGTTCGTGACCAACGACGAGTGGTATTACCACATGCGGTTTCGGGAGCCGGCGGATGGCGTGACGATGATCCTCACGGCCGTGCCCCCCGACGCCACCCGTGAGCGGCCCGATGGGGCGCACAGCAACAACCCGACGGTGCGGGCCGGCAAGGGCTCCCGGGAGGCGCTGGCCTGGGCCTACGAGCGGCCTGAAGGCGGCCGCGGTTTCGGCTGCACCGGAGCGCACTTCCACAAGAACTGGGAGAACGACGACTTCCGCCGGCTGATGCTCAACGCCTTGGTGTGGACCTGCGGCGCCGAGGTGCCGGAGGGGGGCGTGGCGTCGAGCGTGACGGCCGAGGACCTCGCCGCGAACCTCGACGAGAAGGGGCCGAAGCCCCAGCCTGCTCCGGCGGCCGCCGCGCCAGCGAGTCCGGCGACTGCGTCTCAACCCGCAGCGGCGGGCTTGTAGAAGTCGAGTAGGTGCACCGGCTCGGGGGCGGTACAAGTCTCGTCGCGGTGGACCTCGAGGACTCGGTCCACATGCTCCTCGAGCTTGCACCGACCCCCTCGCCTACCCGTTTTTGATTTCCACGGATTTCTTTCTTGCTACGAGGAAACAGAATGCCAAAGCTCACGGTTGAAGGGGTCGGTTCGTTCGAGGTACCGGCCGGCAAGCGGCTCG
>JAPOJV010000178.1 GCA_029978085.1 bacterium | reverse complement strand
CACTATCGGTCGTCAGGGAGTATTTAGCCTTACGGGATGGTCCCCGTCGATTCAGTCGAGATTCCACGTGGCTCGACCTACTCAGGGTACCCTCCAGAGACAACCAACTTTCGCATACGGGCCTGTCACCCTCTGTGGACGACCTTTCCAGATCGTTCTGCTAGTCAGTTGTTTGTTAACTCCGGTGGAGGGCCCTACAACCCCGCAGTGGAAACCACCGCGGTTTGGGCTGTTTCCCTTTCGCTCGCCGCTACTGAGGAAATCGATTTTTCTTTCTTTTCCTGCGGGTACTGAGATGTTTCAGTTCTCCGCGTTCGCTACTGCAACCTATGGATTCAGTTGCAGTCGGTTCGGGAATCCCGGGATCATCACCTGTTTGACGGTTACCCCAGGCTTATCGCAGTCTTCCGCGCCCTTCAAAGCCTTCTGATGCCTAGTCATCCCCCATGTGCCCTTTGTAGCTTGACCACCCGAATCGAGAGCTCGCGAACGAGCCTGTTTCCGGGAAAGCTACCGCCGGGTTATCTGATTGCCGGGCCCCCCAAAGGAGACCACGACTCAACCCGGCTTAACGATTTTTTCTCGCTCTTCTTTCGATCCCCGTCGTCTTCACAGACTGCGGGAATCGAAAATCAGAGTTTTGACGTCCATTGCTGGACGGCAAAATCTGAGCCTTGGGAGAACGCTTCCAGAGGGCCGCTTGAGACGGACCTCCTTCGGCATTCTTTCAAGATGCCAATTACCACGACCAAATTGTCAACGAACGAAAACGAGCCAGCATGGCGTCAGCCGATGCCGGCCCGTACGCGGGAACCGATCCTCGGGAAAAGTGGGATCGGCCGCAACGAAAGAAGAAATTAGCGGAACCCGCTCTGGCCGTCAAGTGCCTGGAAAAAACGAAATGTTTCGCCGGGTCGGCGGCTGGAGTGCGAGGGTATAAACGACTGCATGATGTCCAGTATTTCCGCTCGTTATCGGCTGCTTCCGCTTGCTGTGATTGTGACGGCGGTGGGCGTCTTTTCCTGCCTGCGGGCGGAGGCTGACGGGGTTCCTGCGGTGCCCGTCGTCGTCGCTGCCGCGGCCACGATGCCCGTGGCGGCTGGGCAGGCATTTGTGGGCACTGTCGTGCCGGCACGCACGAGCGACGTGGGCAGCGCCGTGGATGGCCGGCTCGTGGAACTGCCGATCGTCGACGGCCAGCATGTACAGGCGGGCGCGCCGATCGCGCAGCTGCTTCGCGGCCTGCTCGAGATCGAGCGGGAAGGCGCCGTCGCTGAACTCGACCGACTCCGCCAGGTGCTGGCTGAGATGCAGGCCGGCTCGCGGCCGGAGGAGATCGACCAGGCCCGGGCGCTCGTCGCTGGATTCGAGGCCCGCCGGGAATATGCCCGCAGTCGGCTCGCGCGGCTCGGCCGGCTCGCCGAACGCGGCACGAGCACGGAAGACGAAGTGCAGGATGCCCAGACCGAACTGAATGCGATCGAGGCACAGCTCCGAGGCAGCCGCGCGGCTCTGGCACTGGCGGAGGCCGGGCCGCGAAAGGAGCAGGTGGCCCAGGCTGCGGCGGCCGTCGCCGTCCAGGAGGCCGAGGTGGAGCGGATCGATGATCAGCTGGCCAAGCACACCATCCGCGCCCCGTTCGACGGCTGGGTCGTCGAACGGTTCACCGAGCAGGGGCAGTGGGTGTCGCGCGGCGGCCTGATCGCCCGGATCGCGGAGCTCCATCGGCTGGAAGTCGAGGTGCAGGTGCCCGAGCTGTCGATCACCGGACTCGCCGTCGGCGCCGACGTGCGGCTGGAGTTCGACGCCGCGCCGGGGCATACGTGGATCGGCCGTGTCGCCCGCATCGTGCCGCAGGCCGATCTGCTGAGCCGCAGCTTCCCGGTCGAGGTCGAGCTGGACAACCGCGTCGAGGACGGCGTGCCCGTCCTCAAGGCGGGCATGCTCGCGCGGGCCTGGCTGCCGGTCGGCAGGGCCGGCAGTGCGACGGTGGTGCCCAAGGACGCGCTCGTGCTCGGAGGGCCGCGGCCGATGGTCTACCGCATCACGGCCGCCGCCGCGGCCGGCACCGGAACGGTGCAGCCAGTCGAGGTGACGCTCGGCGGGGCCGTCGAGGGCAGCGTCGAGGTGCGGTCGGGACTGACTCCGGGGGACCTGGTCGTGATTCGCGGCAATGAGCGGCTGCGGCCGGGCATGGCCGTGACGTTTCGCCAGCCCGAACCGCCGCAATGAACTTCGTCGCCGCCTGTGTCGCCAATCCGGTGAAGGTCGCCGTGGGCGTGATCCTCGTCACGCTGTTCGGCGTGCTGGCGCTGCTCTCGATGCCGGTGCAGCTCACGCCCGAGGTGCAGACTCCCACGATCACCGTCGAGTCGACGTGGCGGGGGGCCAGTCCGCAGGAGATCGAGCGGGAGCTCGTGCAGCCGCTCGAGGAGCAGCTTCGCAGCGTCGAGGGGCTCGTGAAGCTGTCCAGCGAGAGCAGCGACTCCGTTGGCACGATCGAACTCGAGTTCGCCGTCGATACCGACATGTCGCAGTCGCTCGTGAAGGTGAACACGCGGGTGCAGCAGGTTCGCGACTGGCCGATCGATGCCGATCGGCCGGTGATCCGCACCGCCAGCGCCAACGATCGACCCGTGGCCTGGCTCATCCTCGGCCAGGCGGCCCCTGGGCCCGAGGCGCTGGCGGAGGCCCAGGCCGCTCACCCCGAGCTGGCAGCCGAGCTCGGTCACGTGGCCGATGCCCGCACGGCCGATCTTGCCCTCTACCGGCTGCGGCGGCTGGCCGCGGCCCATCCCGAGATCGCCTCGCTCGTGCCCCCCGAGCTCGATGTCGAGGCCGCACGACGGATGGCGGAGAACGAGATCGAGACCCGGCTGGAGCGGGTCGATGGCGTCTCCAATGCCGATCTGGTCGGTGGCCGAGCCGACGAACTGCAGGTGATCGTCGACCCGCAGCTGCTCGCGGCCCGCACGCTCACGATCGACGACCTCCGGGCCGCGTTGGCGAACCAAAACCAGGACACGTCGGGGGGCGACCTGTGGGAGGGCAAGCGGCGGTACGTCGTGCGGACGCTCGGCCAGCTCCGCTCCCCAGAGCAGGTCGAGGGCGTGATCATCGCCCGCCGCGACGGCAAGCCCGTGTACGTCCGCGACGTGGCGCGGGCGCAGCTCGGGATGAAGAAGCCCACCGGCATCGTGCGAAGGTTCGGCGCCCGCAACATCGCCATCCGCGTCACCCGCGAGCAGGGAGCCAACGTGCTCGACCTCATGCGGCAGCTGCGGGACGTGGCCGCGGATATCGACCGCAGCCTGCGGCCCCGCGGCCTGAGCCTGACCGTCGTCTACGACGAGACCGATTACATCAACTCGGCCATCGGGCTGGTGAACGACAATATCTTCGTCGGCGGCCTGCTCACGATCGGCACGCTCCTGCTCTTTCTCCGCAACATCCGCTCCACGTTCATCGTGGCCCTCTCGATTCCCGTGAGCGTGATGGGCACGTTCCTGGCCCTCGCCGCCTTCGGCCGCACGCTCAACGTGATCAGCCTCGCCGGCATCGCCTTCGCGGTCGGCCTCCTGATCGACAACTCCGTCGTCGTGCTGGAGAACATCTTCGTGCACTGGAGCCGGGGCGAAGATGCCCGCACCGCCTCGGTCCGCGGGGCCACGGAAGTCTGGGGGGCGATCCTCGCCAGCACGCTGACGAACGTGGCCGTGTTTCTGCCCGTCGTGTTCGTGCAGGGAGAGGCGGGGCAGCTCTTCGGCGACATCGCACTGGCCATCACGGCGGCCGTGGGGCTGTCGCTGGCGGTATCGGGCCTGATGATCCCCGCCGCCGCTGCCGCCCTGCTCTCCGGCCGTCACGCCCGCGACGCCGTGGCCGCCGCGCTTGCGACCGAGGATGGCGGGGCTGTGGCGGCGCCGGGGCGGCACCGCTGGGATCTGCTCGGCCGGCTGGGCGCCGCGTTCGTCACGGCGGTCACCGAGCTCGACCGCTTCCTCCTCGTGTCGACCTGGCGAACCGTCGTGGCGTCGGTGATGATTTTCGCCAGCGCCGTCGCCGCCACCTGGCTGCTGATGCCGAAGGTCGAATACCTGCCGGAAGGCAACCGGAATCTCGTGTTCGGGATTCTCCTGCCGCCCCCCGGCTACAACATCGACGAGTTGCTCCGACTCGCCGACATCGTCGAAGAGCGACTCGTGCCGTATTGGGACGTCGATCCCGGCACTCCTCAGGCGAAGGCGCTCGACGCGCCGGTGCTCGGCGACCTGTTCTTCGTGGCTCGCGGCAAGAGCGTGTTCGTCGGCCTGCGGGCCCTCGATCCGCTCCAGGCCGGCCGGCTCGTGCCGCTGGTTCGGCGGGTGGCGGCCGACCTGCCCGGCACGATCGCCATCGCCAAACAGTCGAGCCTGTTCGAGCAAGGGCTGGGCTCGGGCCGCACCATCGACATCGAGATCACGGGACCCGACCTCGGGCGGCTGGTGCAGCTCGGCGTGCAGGTGATGGGCAAGCTGCCCGAGGCGACCCCTGGCAGCCAGAACCTGCCCAAGCCCTCGCTCGATCTCTCGAGCCCCGAGGTGCAGCTCGTGCCGCGGCTCGAGCAGGCGGCCGACATGCGGCTCGACGCCCGGCAACTCGGCTACATCGTCGACTGCCTCGTCGATGGTGGCTATGCCACCGATTACTTCCTGGGGAGTGATCGGATCGATCTCGTCATCAAGGGAGACGAGCGATTCGTGCAGCGGACGCAGGACATCCGCACGCTGCCGGTCGTCACGCCCGGCGGCCAGCTCGTGCCGCTCGAGAGCGTGGCGGAGGTGCGGGAGTTCTCCAGCGGCCCCGAGCAGATTCTCCACCGCGAGCGGGAGCGGGCGATCACCGTGCAGGTGTCGCCGCCGAGCCGGATGCCGCTGGAAGAGGCGCAGGAGCGGATCGAAAGCCTCGTCGTGGCGCCGCTGGCCGAGTCGGGCGCCCTCGAGGGGGGCTACGCGATCCGGCTCGGCGGCACCACCGACAAGCTCGTGGCCACTTGGCGGTCGCTCTGGTTCAACCTCGTGATCGCCGGGCTCATCACCTACCTCCTCATGGCTGCGGTCTTCGAGTCGTGGCTCTATCCCGCCACGATCATCGCGTCGGTGCCGCTCGGCAGCGTGGGCGGGCTCCTCGGCCTGTCGGTCCTCAATTGGCTCGGCGGGCCATTCGGCATCTACCAGCCGCTCGACGTGCTCACGATGCTCGGCTTCGTGATCCTCATTGGTGCGGTCGTCAACAACCCGATCCTGATCGTCGAGCGGGCGCTGCAGGTGATGGCAGAGGGCCATGCCGACCCGATCGAGGCGATCCTCGAAGGCGTTCGGAGCCGGATTCGGCCGATCTTCATGACCACGTTCACGACGGTGCTCGGCCTGCTCCCGCTGATCGTGTTTCCGGGGGCGGGCAGCGAGCTCTATCGCGGCCTCGGCGCCGTG
>JAPOJV010000164.1 GCA_029978085.1 bacterium | reverse complement strand
ATTGGCCGCCGAGGAGAAGAAGTGGTGGATTCCGCAACGGACGCACGGCCTCTGCCAGGCGATCCGGCTGGCGACCGAGCGATCGGAATTGGCCTACATGGCCAAGCGACTGGAGACTCCGGGCGGAGTCCAGCGGATGAAAGCCCTATTGGAACGGGGCTTCGCCGCTGAATACAGGGCTGCTTTATGATTCACAGACAAAAACGCGCAACATCAAAACTCGCGCTCAGGGCTTGGATGGGCGCAGGTCGAGTCGCGGCAGCAGCAGGGCGACGCAGGCGAGGATCGCCACTGCGGCCACGAAGGGCAGTGTGTGGGAGGCATGGGCGGCGAACAGGATCGAGCCCAGGAACGGGCCGATGATCCGGCCGAGCGAGGCGAACGACTGGTTGACGCCGAGCACCTCTCCCTGCCGCGCCGGATCGGCCCGCTTCGAGATCAGGGCCGACACCGAGGGATTGACGCAGGCGAATCCCGCGACCGCGACGGCCGACGCCGCGTAGAAGAGCGTTTTCACCCCACCCCCGACCGCCGGGGCGGACTCGCCGCGGCCGCACAGCAGCCAGGCCACGACGCCGAGGCCCGTCAGTCCAAGGATCATCAGGCCCACGCCGCCGCCGAGCAGTTGCGTTTCCGAGAGCCGCTTGGCGAGCGGCCGGTAGCCACCGCCGGCGAGCAGGAGCATGAAGCCGATGAAGGCGAAGACGAGGAAGTTGTCGTCGTCGGTCATGCCGAAGGCCGACTCAGTGAGCCGGGCGAGCGTGGCCTCGAAGTTGGCGAAGGCGACGATCGACAAGAAATAGATGAGCACCAGCACGCCGACCGACGGCATCCGCAGGACGGCCGCTGCCCGGGCCGCGTTGGGACGCTCCTTGGCAGCGTGCGCGCCCGGCCGGCGGGTCTCCCGAAACACGAACAGGGCGAGCAGGAAGGCCACGAGCGAGAGGAGCGACGCGATCGCCCCCACGCCCCACGGCTGGCGATCGAAGACGGCCAGGCCGAAGTAGGCGATCAGCGGCCCGAGCGTGAAGCCGGCGCCGAAGGCGATGCCGATCAGTGCCATGCCCCGGGCCCGGTTCTCGGGAGTCGTGCAGTCGGCGATCACGGCCGCCGCGGTACCGACGCTCGCACCGGCGATGCCCGCGCCGATTCGTGCGAGCATCATCAGGCCGAGCGCGAGGGCCGCCCGCTCGGGCGTGACGAGCACGGCACAGGCATAGACCGCATAGAACACGACCGACCCGGCGAGGCTCAGAAGCAGCATCGGCCGCCGGCCGTAGCGATCGGAGAGCCGCCCCCACAAAGGACTCACGAGAAACTGCATCAGCGAGAACGACGAGAACAACAGGCCGATCACGATGCCGCCGGCGAGCGGCGAAAGACCGAGCGCATCGAGATAGGGCTCCGCCTGCCGCGGCATCACGGGGAGCACGATGCCGAAGCCAAGCAGATCGATGAACACCGTGAGGAACACGATGAGCAGCGCGCCGCGGGGCGCGGTCCCGCCGTCGGTAGCGGACGGGGCGGATGCAGGCGAGGAAGGATCGACGGCCATGCGGCCTCCAGGGGGCGTGGTGCGGGCCCCATCCTAGCGGGGCGTGCTACATTGGCGAACCATGCCCGCCCCTCGCGTTGCCGACAGCCGCAGCCCACCCGCCGACGCCCCGAGCGTGGCTGAGGTGACCGCCCGCATCAAGGAGCAGTTGGAGGGGCGATTCGCCGATGTCTGGGTGACGGGTGAGATCTCGAACCTCACCCGCGCCTCGTCTGGACACGTCTATCTCTCGCTCAAGGACGAATCGGCCCTGCTCCGCGGCGTGATCTGGCGGACGACCATGAACCAGCTGGCGATCGAGCCCTCCGATGGCCTGGAGGTGGTCTGCCACGGCCGGATCGAGGTCTATCCGCCGCGGGGCACCTATCAGCTCACGATCGACAGGCTGCATGCGCTCGGCACGGGCGCACTCGAGGCCCAGCTCCGCCGACTGCTCGCCGCACTCGAAGCCGAGGGACTCTTCGCCCAGGAACGCAAGCGGCCGATTCCGGCGTTTCCCCGCCGCATCGCGCTGGTCACCAGTCCTTCGGGCGCAGCGATCGCCGACTTCCTCACCACGCTCTTCGCACGGTGGCGGGGCGCCGAAGTGATCGTGATTCCGTCGCGGGTGCAGGGGGCGGGCGCCGCCGAAGAGCTGGCCAAGGGCCTGGCCACAGCGGCTCGACTCGCGCCGGCGGTCGACGTCATCGCCCTGGTCCGCGGCGGTGGCAGCCTCGAAGACCTGTGGGCCTTCAACGAGGAGGTGCTCGTCCGCGCGGTGGCCGCCTCGCCGATTCCGGTCGTGTCGGGTGTGGGACACGAAATCGACGTGTCGCTCGCCGACCTCGCGGCCGACCTCAGGGCGCTCACGCCGACCGACGCCGCGGTGAAGGTGTCGCCCGATGGCCGGCAGCTCGCGGCGGCCGTCGCGACGCTCGGCCTGCGGCTTCAGGCCGGGCTCGGACGACGGGTGGACCTCGCCCGGGAGCGGGTGCTGCAGCTGGCTCGCTCGCGGATCTTCGCCGACCCGGGCCGCCTGATCGGCGACCGCCGCGCCCTTCTCGATCAGCATGCGCTCCGGCTCCGGCGGCTCGGCGCTGCGACGGTCGAACGCAGCCGTGAACGGCTCGCCGCGGCGGCGGGCCGACTCGAAGCCGGCAGCCCCTTGCATCTCCTGGCCCGCGGCTGGTCGGTGACCTGGAAGGAGGGCGACGCCACCGCCCTCCGTTCGGTCGCCGGACTCACCACCGGCGACACGCTCATTACCCAGTTCGCCGACGGCCGCGTCGCGAGCCGACTCGAAAGGATCATGACCGATGACATCCAACGCTGACTCACCGTCGCCCGAGCTCCAGGCCGTCACGTTCGAGGCCGGGCTCGCCCAGCTCGGCGAGATCGTGGCCCGCCTCGAATCGGGCAGCCTCGGCCTCTCCGAGTCGATCACCGCCTACGAGCGCGGCGTGACGATCCTCAAGCAGCTGCACGAGGAACTGGCGGCCGTTGAGCAACGCGTGAGCGTGCTCGTGCGGATCGACGAGGACGGCAGGCCGATCCTCGAGCCGTCCTCTCCCGGCCGGCACGGAGCGGCTGACGATGCCACCGCCCCAGCGTCAGACTCGACCCAACCCGCGCGAACCCGCACGCCCCGCAGCGGCCGAACATCGACGACCCGGTCGAAGAGCCTGCCCGGGATGGACGATGCCTCCGCCGAGGCATAGACTTTTCACTCGGCGGCGTCGTGGCGCCACATGAATTTTCGTCGTCCTGCGGGCGCCAGCATGGCAAGCTGTTCGGTGTCGAGCGGAGTGGCGGCAGGCGGTGCAGACGCCCTCGAAGCCGAGGTGACGCAGGCGCTCGGCCGGGTCCGTGAGTTCATCGAACCACGGCTCGAAGCGGCCCTCACCTTCTCCGGCGAGGCGGCGGCCCGACTGGCCGACTCGATGCGGTATGCCGTGCTCGCTCCCGGCAAGCGGCTGCGGCCGGCACTCGTGCTCTGGGCCGCGCAGGCCTGCGGACCACGGGACACGGCCTGGGAGACGGCCGCCCCGGCAGCCGTCGCCGTGGAGCTCATTCACGCCTATTCGCTCGTGCACGACGACCTGCCGGCGATGGATGACGACGACCTCCGCCGCGGCCGTCCCACCTGTCACCGCGCCTTCGACGAGGCCACGGCGATCCTCTGCGGTGACGCCCTCCAGGCCCGGGCCTTCGAATGGCTCGCGACGCAGTTGCCGGCCGCCTGCGCCGCGCGGGCGTGTGCCGTGCTCGCACAGGCGTCGGGCGCCGAGGCGCTCGTCGGCGGCCAGGCCGACGACCTCGCCGCCGAGCGGGGCTGGATGCCCGATCTCGCCACGGCACCTGTCGCCGAACAGCTCGCCTGGATGGATCGGATCAACCGCCGCAAGACCGGCTGCCTCTTTCTGGCCGCCCTCGAGTTGGGCGGCCTCGCGGCTGGTGGCGATCGCCAACGACTCGATCTCCTGCGGCGGTTCGGCCAGGCCTTCGGCGTGGCCTTCCAGATCGCCGACGACCTGCTCGACGCGGAAGGCGACGAGGCATCCATGGGGAAGCGGGTGGGGAAGGACGCCGGCCGCGGGAAGCTCACGTTTCCGACCGTGATGGGCATCGCCGCCGCCCGCGATCGGGCCCGGTCGCTGTCGGCCGACGCCGTCGCGGCGGCCGCCGAACTCGGCCCCGGAGCCGCGGAACTCGCGGGTCTCGCCCGCTGGATCGTGACGAGAAACCATTAACGACTAGGATTTCCCGAGAGACGGGATTTCCGGAGACGGGGCCACGTTCGGCACGACGCCAGCCACAGGACGACCGATGAGCGACATTCTTCCCACGATCGACTCGCCTCACGACCTGCAGAAGCTGTCGCTCCCGCAGCTGGAACAGCTCGCCGGCGAAATGCGGCGGGCACTCACCGAAGTCGCGGGCACCCGCACGGCCCACTTCGCCTCCAATCTCGGCGTCGTCGAACTCTGCCTCGCACTCCATCGTGTCTTCGACTTCAGTCGTGACCGGCTCATCTGGGACACGGGGCACCAGATCTACCCCCACAAACTGATCACCGGCCGGTTCGCACGGTTCGGCTCGATTCGGACGAAGGGGGGCCTGATGGGCTATCCCAACCCGGCGGAGAGCGACTACGACCTCTTCATGACCGGGCATGCCGGCTCGAGTGTCTCGACGGCCCTCGGCCTCGCCAGTGGCGACGACCTCCTCGGCCGCGACGACCGGCATTCGGTGGCCGTGATCGGCGACGGCGCCCTCCCCTCCGGCATCGTCTTCGAGGCGCTCAACAACGCCGGCTTCCTCAAGAAGCGGCTCTTGATCATCCTCAACGACAACAAGATGTCGATCTGCCCACGGGTTGGCGCCTTGGCGGAATACCTCGACGTCGTCCGCACCAACCCCTGGTACCGCGGCCTGAAGAATCAGGCCACGGAGCTCATCAAGGGCGTGCCGATGGTGGGCGAGTCGATGGAGCGGATGCTCGGCACCGTCAAGGACTCGATCAAGACGACGCTTCACGGCGGCGCCCTCTTCGAGGCCCTCGGCGTCCGCTACTTCGGCCCGGTCGAAGGCCACTCGCTCCCCGGCCTGATCCGCTACCTCGAACTCGTGAAGGACGAGGAAGGCCCGATCCTGCTCCACGTGCTCACCGAGAAGGGGCACGGCTTCAAGCCGGCCGAGGCCGATCCGGTGTTCTTCCACACCCCTGCCCCGTTCGAGTGCGACGACGACGACTGCATCGTCTCGATCAAGAAATCGTCCTCCCGCGCCTACACGGATGCAGCCTCCACCGCGATCGCCGCCTGCATGCGCCGCGACGAGCGGGTGACGGTGCTCACGGCGGCGATGTGCCAGGGCAACAAGCTGGAAAAGGTCCGCGAGGAGTTCCCCTCGCGGTTCTTCGACGTCGGCATCTGCGAGTCCCACGCCGTCGCCTTCGCGGCCGGCCAGGCGAAGGTGGGCGTGCGGCCGATCGTCGACATCTACAGCACGTTCCTCCAGCGATCGTTCGACCAGATCTTCCAGGAGGTCTGCCTGCAGAACCTCCCGGTCGTGTTCATGCTCGACCGCGCCGGCCTCACCGGCCCCGACGGCCCGACCCACCACGGCAGCTACGACCTCGGCTACATGCGGCTGTTTCCCAACATGGTGGTGCTCGCCCCCGGCGACGAGCACGACCTGCCGGCGATGCTCGACTGGGCGCTCGCGCACGACGGTCCGGTCGCGATCCGCTACCCGAAGGCCGTGGTGGAAACCCACGCCGGCGACCGGACCCCGATCGAACTCGGCCAGTCGGAACTCATCACCGACGGCCACGACGGCCTGATCGTGGCCTGCGGCACACTGCTCGGCGAGGCGATCAAGGCGGCCGCGACGCTCCGCGAGGAGGGGCTCGACGTGGCCGTGATCAACGCGCGGTTCGTGAAGCCACTCGACACGGGGCTCCTGCTCGAGCGGATCGATTCGTCTCCCTGGACGGTCACCGTCGAGGAGAACGCCCTGCAGACAGGCTTCGGCAGCGCCGTGCTCGAGGCCGTCAACGACGCCGCCTGCCGCAGCCCCGAGCCACGGCACCACGGCCCGATCGTACGGCTCGGCCTGCCCGACCAATTCGTGGAGCACGGCGAGCGGGGCGAACTCCTCGCCGACCTTGGCCTCGACGCCACCGGCATCGCCGCCACCTGCCGCCGCCTCGCCGGCCGCGCCCCGGTGGCCAGCACGCGTTAAGCGTTCCCGCCCGTAGTCCACATGCTCCGCATGTGGCCCACGGCCCGAAGACCGCAGGCCCTTCTATCCTGCAGCGGGTCGCCCTCCTGTGGCGTGGGTTCGGGGCTGCCCGTGCCCCGAGAGCCGGACGCTCGCTACGGGCATCCCTGCCCTCCGCTCGCTCGGATGCCGCCTTCGCTTCGCCATCCTGGCTGCGCTTGGCGGCATACGCCGGCTCATGGGCACGGGCAGCCCCTCGCTGCATTCGAT
>JAPOJV010000116.1 GCA_029978085.1 bacterium | reverse complement strand
ATTGGCCGCCGAGGAGAAGAAGTGGTGGATTCCGCAACGGACGCACGGCCTCTGCCAGGCGATCCGGCTGGCGACCGAGCGATCGGAATTGGCCTACATGGCCAAGCGACTGGAGACTCCGGGCGGAGTCCAGCGGATGAAGGCCCTATTGGAACGGGGCTTCGCCGCTGAATACAGGGCTGCTTTATGATTCACAGACAAAAACGCGCAACATCAAAACTCGCGCTCAGGGCTTGTACTGGGCGGCTTCTTAGGGCAGCGGCATGGGCAGCGACTCGATCGGCACCGGCGGGCCCGGAGCGATGACGGCTCCGGGCGGCAGCTGCTCGGCCGGAATCGGAGCGCCGTACACGGGTGCAGCCGGCTGCGCGGGCGCGACGGGCATCCCGGCAGGCGGCGCGGCGCCGTCAGGCGGCTGGTAGTAGGGCTCGGCCTGTGGCAGCGGCGCCACGCCGAGTTTCGCCACCACCTTCGCGAGCATCTTCTGCTCGAGCAGCGGGTCACGGCCGATGGGAATCCAGCCGAGATTCGGCGTCGGTGCGGCGACGGGCCGCGGCTGGTCGCCCACCTGCTGGCCGAGCGTGGGGAGCGGTGTGCCGTAGCGGTAGAGCGAATCGTCGTTGCGGAACGACGCACCGCCCGTCGTGGCCCGCATCGGCCGCGGCATGTTTTCCAGTTCCTTGTTCACGACCGTCTCGATCCGCCAGCCGTTGGGATCGGGAATGAGCCGCATGGCGCAGGTCCGCCGGATCGACTGCAGCGTCGCATGCAGCCGCTCCTGAAAGCCGACCGAGTCGCCCCGCCACGGCTCGAGCAGCGTGGCGCCCGTCTGCGGGAACGTGTCGATCCGTCCTTCCGTCGGCACGCCGTTGGCAAACACGACCCGCTGCTCGGAGTGGACCTTGAAGTAGTCGTCGGCCACGTCGACCATCCGCGTCCAGACGAGCTCGGCGTCGAGTGGCGGAATCACGACGGCGTTTCGCGGTGCCGGGGGCGGGCCAGCCAGGGCAGGACCGGCCGGCGCAATGACGGCTCCCTCGGGCAACGGCGTAAACGGATCGAGTGGCCGCCCCGGCGCAGGCAAGGGCGCCTGGCCGCGGGCTACGGCGGCCAGCGACACGACCGCGATCAGAACGAGACAGGCAAGCCGCTGCATGACCACACCAGAGCGAAGCATCCCGCCGGGACCGGCCGGCAAGGCTGGGGAATGGTCGTGAAATCCACCGGCACGCTCAAGGGCAGTTGTGGCCGTGAAAGACAGGCCCGCCTGACTGCGGGTTGAACGTGCGAGGGGCTGCCCACTGCCCTGAGAGCCGGCGTTTGCTGACCAGCGCAGGCAGGATGCCGAAGCGCAGTCAGCATCGAGCGAGCGGAGAACAGGATGTTCGTAGCGAGCGTCCGGCTCTCGGGGCATGGGCAGCCCCGAGCCCACAGTGGACGGTAAATAGAGAGCATTTTGCCCGTCACGGAGTGACGGGCCCACGGAAGACGGCCTACGGTCACTCGTCGGTGACGCAGCCGCGGGAGGCGGGGGCGACGCAGCGGATGTACTTGGCGAGCATGCCCCGCGTGGCCTTCAGCGGCGGCGCCTTCCACTCGGCCTTGCGACGGGCGAACTCCTCGGCCGGCACCTCGGCGTCGATCGTGGCCGCGTCGGCGTCGATCACCACCACGTCGCCGTCCCGCACCAGCGCGAGCGGGCCGCCTTCCTGCGCCTCGGGCACCACGTGCCCCACGATGAAGCCGTGCGAGCCGCCGGAGAACCGGCCGTCGGTGATCAGCGCCACGTCGGCGCCGAGTCCGGCGCCGACGAGAGCCGACGTCGGCGTGAGCATCTCGGGCATGCCCGGGCCCCCCTTCGGCCCCTCGTAACGGATGATCACGACGTCGCCACGCTTGATGGCTCCCTGCTCGAGGGCCGCGAGCATCAGCTCCTCGCTGTCGAACACGCGGGCCGGGCCGCGGAACCGGGAGCCCTCCTTGCCGGTGATCTTCGCGACCGCCGAGTCGGGCGCGAGATTGCCGTGCAGGATCGTGATGTGGCCCGTCTTCTTGAGCGGATTCTCGACCGGCTGAATGATCTTCTGTCCTGCCGCCAGCCCCTTGCTCGAAGCCAGGTTCTCGGCGAGCGTCTTGCCCGTGACGGTCATGCAATCGCCGTCCATCAGCCCCTTGTCGAGCATGTATTTCATGAAGCCGCTCGTACCACCGATCGAATGCAGGTCTTCCTGCACGAACTTGCCGCTCGGCTTGAGGTCGGCGAGGTAGGGGATCCGGCGGGCCACCTTCTGGAAGTCGGCCGGGGTCAGTTCCACGTCCACGGCCCGCGCCATCGCGATCAGATGGAGCACGGCGTTGGTCGAGCCGCCGAGGGCCATGATCGTGACCATCGCGTTCTCGAAGGCCCGGCGGGTCATGATGTCGCGGGGCTTGAGGTCGAGTTCGAGCAGGCGACGGACGGCGGCGCCGGCCCGCTGGCACTCCTCGGCCTTGGCCGGATGCTCGGCGGGAATCGAGGCGCTGTCAGGCAGCGACATGCCCAGGGCCTCGATCGCGGTGGCCATCGTGTTGGCCGTGTACATGCCGCCGCAGGCGCCGGCGCCGGGGCAGGCGTGGCGGACGATGTCGCCACGACGGGCGTCGTCGATCCGGCCGGCCACGTATTCGCCGTAGCACTGGAAGGCCGACACGATATCCAGCACGGTGCCGTCGGCGAGATGCCCGGGCTTGATCGTGCCGCCATACACCATGAGGGACGGACGGTTGAGCCGCCCCATCGCGATCAGACAGCCCGGCATGTTTTTGTCGCAGCCCGGGATTGCGACCAGGCCGTCGTACCACTGGGCATGCATCACCGTCTCGATCGAGTCGGCGATGATGTCGCGGGAGGGGAGCGAGTAGCTCATCCCCTCGGTGCCCATCGAAATGCCGTCGCTGACGCCGATCGTGTTGAACCGCATGCCCACCATGCCGGCGGCCACGACCCCGTCGCGGACCTTGGCCGCGAGCGTGTTGAGGTGCATGTTGCAGGTGTTGCCCTCGTACCACATGGCGGCGATGCCCACCTGCGGCTTGTCGAGATCGGCCGACTGCAGGCCGGTGCCGAGCAGCATGGCCTGGGAGGCGCCCTGCGAGCGGGGCTGGGTGATCCGCGAGCTGTAACGATTGAGCACGGGGCTGGTCATGGCGGGCGTTCCGTCGGGAAAGGTCTTCGGCGAATGTCGCGAGGATAGTATGCTGCCAGCGGCAGGAAAAGCCGCCGTCTTCATCGCAGGCCATGCGTCCGCAATTCATCTACTTCGATCTCGGCAACGTGCTCTTTGCCTTCGACCGCGAGCGGGCGTTTCGGCAGATGGCGGCGGTCTGCGGAGCGACCGCACAGGCGGTCGAGCAGGCGGCCATTGATTCGGGCCTGCAGGTGGCGCTCGAGACCGGCCACATCGACTGGCCGGCGGCGCATGCCGAGTTCTCCCGCCAGACGGGCACCACGAGCGACCCGGCGGCCCTCGCCGCGGCCGCCAGCGACATGTTCACGCTGCGGGTGGAGATGCTGCCGGTGCTCGCCGCCCTGGAACGCACGGGCTGCCCCACGGGCGTGCTCTCCAACACCTGCGCGATCCACTGGCGGCACCTGCTCGACGCCGGCTACGCGATCCTCCCGGGCCGGTTTGCCCGCCAGGTGCTCAGCTACGAGGTGGGCGTCATGAAGCCCGATGCCGGCATCTACGCAACCGCGACGACCGTCGCCGGAGTGCCCGCCGACCGGATTTTCTTCTGCGATGACCTGCCGCAGCACGTGGCCGCAGCCCGCGCCGCCGGCTGGGACGCGGAGCTGTTCACGTCGGCGTCGGCCTTGATCGACCAGCTCGCCGCCCGCGGTCTCACGCTGTCGCTGTGAGGCCGTGGGGGGGTACGATAGAGCTTCGATGCCATGAGCGACACCTCCCCCACGATCGCCGATTTCCTCGAAACCGTCCGCAAGAGCGGCCTGCTCGATGCTGCGCGGCTCGACGAGGCGACGGCCGCCTGGCCCGACCGCTCCGTGCCGCTTCCCGACGAACTGGTGCAGTCGCTGATCGACGCCGAACTGCTCACGAAGTGGCAGACCGACCAGCTCCGCAGGGGACGGCACAAGGGCTTCGTGCTCGGCAAGTATCGGCTCTTGCGGCTGATCGGGGCCGGCGGCATGAGCAGCGTCTATCTCGGCGAGCACACCACGCTGCACAGCAAGGTGGCGATCAAGGTGCTGCCGATCAAACGGGTCGACCAGAGCTCCTACCTCGCCCGGTTCGAGCGCGAGGCCCAGGCCTCGGCACGGCTGAACCATCCCAACATCGTGCGGGCCTTCGACCTCGACACGTCGGGTTCGATTCACTTCATCGCGATGGAGTATGTCGCCGGCATCGACCTCCATGCCAAGGTGAAGCAGGATGGACCGCTGCCGCTGCGGCAGGCGGTGGACTACGTCCGGCAGGCGGCCCTCGGCCTCCAGTACGCCCACGAGGAAGGACTCGTCCATCGCGACATCAAGCCGGCGAACCTGATCCTCGACGATCGGGGCACGGTGAAGATCCTCGACCTCGGCCTCGCATTCGCCAAAGGCGAGGACGACGAATCGCTCACGCAAGAGCATGGCGAAAAGGTGCTCGGCACGGCCGACTACCTGTCGCCGGAGCAGGCCAAAGACAGCCATAAGGCCGACGCCCGTTCCGACATCTACGCGCTCGGCTGCACCTTCCACTACTTGCTCACGGGGCGGCCACCGTTCGCCAAGGGCACGCTCGCCGAGCGCATTCAGGCGCACCTTCGCACGCCGCCGCCGAACCTGCTCGAGGAGCGGCCCGACACGCCGCCGGCGCTCGTCGAACTGTTTTTCCGCATGATGGAAAAGCACCCCGACGCCCGGCCCCATACGGCTCGTGAAGTGGCGACGACCCTTGCGGCCTGGCTCGCAGCCAACGAGGCGACCGGCCCTCAGAGCAGGGCAGAGCCACCCCGTCGGCTTCCTCCGCGGCGGGCGCCCGGCAGCGGCGTTGCTGGCGGCCGCGGCCCGGGAGGCTCGGGGATCGCAGCGCCCCAGCGGCCTCCGAGCAACGGCCCACGAACGCCAGGGGGATCCGGAGTCGGCGGGGCCAGTTCGCTGCCAATGCCACTGCCACAACCCGTTCGCAAGCCGGGTGCAACCCCGAGTCGCTCCGGACCGGCAAGTGGCATCCGTATCGAGACGGCGGCTGCGACTCATGCTTCGAAGCCCGCAGCCCACCACGCGCATCCGGAGCCCAGGCCGTGGTGGCGGCCAGCCCCAATCCTCGGCCTGCCAGTCGGCGCCTGGGTCGCCGTCGCCGCGGGCCTGCTGCTGGCGGCCTACCTGGGCTGGCAGGTGATGAGCGGCAGCGGAAAGAAACCGAAGGCGAAGAAGAACGACGAAAAATCTACTGCCACCGCCAAAGCGACCAAGGACGAGGTGAAGGCGGATGATGCGGCGGCTAAGAATGACAACGCTGACGACTCGAAGGAGAAGGACAAGCCGAAGCCTCCGCCTCCACCCGAGGATGACGGTCCGCTCGCCCAGGCGCTCAAGGCTCAGGCAGAGGAGCAGGCTGCCGAGGCATCGGCGGAGACACCCGCCGCGGACTCAAAGCCGGAGGCCACCGTACCGTAGGCCCGTTGCTCCGCAACGGGCTCTTTCATGGCCGTCACGGAGTGACGGGCCTACGGTAGCCCGGTCACGCCGTGACCGGAAACAAGTCACGGCGTGACTTGGCGACCGGCGATCGTCCACGGTCCCGCGGCGAGCGTGTCGATTGCAACGCGGTGCGTGAGGTCGTAGTCCAGCGGCGTGAGCGTGACCGCACCGGCCGCCAGCGCCGTCACGTCCGACTCCTGCGCCGAGGGGGGCGGCGGCGGATCGTTCGTCGCCCAGTAGTAGGCCCGGCCACGCGGATCGGTCCGCCGCTCGAAGGCCTCACCGTAACGCGACACACTCATCGGCACGACCCGCAGCTTGGGCGTGCCATGAAGCGCCCTCGTGGGGATGTTGATGTTGAACAGGCTTCCCTTGGCGGGCTGACGGGCCAGCAGGCCCCGAATCACGTCGAGACCGATCTCGGCCGCCCGCCCGTAGTCGGCATGCTCGTCCCACTCCAGCGACACGGCGATGCTCGTGATCCCGAAGAATGCCCCCTCGACCGCCGCGGCGACGGTGCCTGAGTAGAGCACGTTGATGCCGGCGTTGAGGCCGCTGTTGATGCCGCTCACGACGAGATCGGGCCGCCGCGGACAAAACTCGGAGATGCCGAGCTTCACCGCGTCGGCCGGGCTGCCGTCGACGGCCCAGCCCCGACACCGGTCGCCGTCGAACACCTCCTTGGCCGTCAGCGGTGTGAGGAACGTGATCGCGTGGCCCACGCCGCTCTGCTCGGTGGAAGGGGCCACGACCTGCACGTCGCCCAGCTGTTTCAGGGCTTTTTCCAGGGCCGCGAGGCCCGGGGCGAAGATGCCGTCGTCGTTGGAAAGCATGATGAGCATGGACGGGAATATACCGTATACTGCCGGGCTTTTCCGCTCCGCACCGCCCGCCCCAGATGCCGATGACGCCCCGCCCCCAGCCCGCCTCTCCGCCGGCCGCCCGCCAGTCCTCCCCGCCGCCAGCCCAGGCTCCGATGAGTCCGCAACAGTCCGAGCGAGTGCTCGTGCTCGACTTCGGCTCGCAGTACGCCCAGCTGATCGCCCGCCGCGTGCGGGAGCAGCATGTCTACTGCGAGATCGTGCGGCACGACATCACGGCGGCGCGGATCCGCGAGCTCGCCCCCAAGGGCATCATTCTCTCCGGCGGACCATCGAGCGTGTATGAAGCCGGCGCTCCCCGCTGCGATCCGGCGCTCTTCCGGCTCGGCATCCCGGTGCTCGGCATTTGCTATGGCATGCAGCTCGCGTGCGACGCGTTGGGCGGCAAGGTCGGCCAGGCGAAGGCTCGGGAGTATGGCCGGGCCCATTGCGACGTCCTCGAGTCCGACATGCTCTTTGCCGGCGTGCCCGCCCGGACCGAGGTCTGGATGAGCCACGGCGACCAGGTCGATGGCGTGTCGGCCGACTTCTTCCCGCTCGCCCGCACGGCCACCTGCCCGCTGGCGGCCGTCCGCCATCGCGAATTGCCCGTCTTCGGCCTACAGTTTCACCCGGAGGTGACGCATACGCCGGCCGGCGGCACGATCCTCGCCAACTTCCTCAAGCATGCCTGCGGCTGCACCGGCTCCTGGCGGCTCGAAGACTTCGCCGCCTCGATGATCACCGCCCTGCGGGAGCGGATCGGCTCCGACCGCGTAATCTGCGGCCTCTCGGGAGGGGTCGACTCGGCGGTCGTGGCCGCACTGCTTTCGCGGGCCATCGGCGACCAGCTCTCCTGCATCCTGGTGGACAACGGCCTGCTGCGGAAGAACGAGGCCGCCGCGGTGATCGAGGAGTTCACCACCCACTTCAAGAGTGACCTCCACGTCGTCCCCGCCGAAGGGCGGTTCCTCGACGTGCTCGCCGGGATCACCGAGCCGCAGGAGAAGCGGAAGCGAATCGGCAAGGCCTTCATCGAGTGCTTCTCCGACGAGGCGGCGAAGATCCGCGGGGCCCGGTTCCTCGCCCAAGGAACGCTCTATCCCGACGTCATCGAGAGCGGTGCTGCGGCCGACGGCCCTGCAGCCACGATCAAGCTCCACCACAACGTCGGCGGCCTCCCGGACGACCTGCAGTTCGAGCTGGTCGAGCCGCTCCGCGACCTGTTCAAAGACGAGGTGCGGCAGCTCGGCCTGCAACTGGGGCTGCCCGAGCGGATCGTCTGGCGGCACCCGTTCCCGGGGCCGGGCCTGGCCGTTCGCTGCATCGGCGAAGTAACGAAGCCGCGGCTCGACCGGCTCCGCGAGGCCGACGCCATCGTGCTCGAGGAGCTGGAGCGGGCCGGCCTGATGCGGAGGGTGTCGCAGGGTTTTGCCGTGCTCCTACCCGTGCAGAGCGTGGGCGTGATGGGCGACGCCCGCACCTATGACGACGTGCTGGCCGTGCGTGCCGTGGAGACCGAGGATTTCATGACCGCCGACTGGAGCCATCTCCCCTACGAAGTGCTGGCCCGGATTTCCACCCGCGTGATCAACGAGGTCCGTGGGATCAATCGTGTCGTCTACGACATCTCCTCGAAGCCCCCTGCTACAATCGAGTGGGAGTAGGACGCGGCCCAGGGAGCAGCGAGATGCACGTCGCAATCGTCGAGGACGACCCGGTCATCGCCAAGTCGGTTCGCAAGGCCGTGACCGAGGCGGGCCACCAGTGCACCTGGGTGGCCGACGGCGAGACGGCGATCCGTGACCAGACGCTCCTGGCAAGCGACGTGACGGTGCTCGACCTCATGCTGCCCAAGGCTGGCGGCCTCGACGTGCTGCGCGACGCCCGGGCCGCCGGCGTTCGCACTCCCGTGATCGTGCTCACGGCCCGCGGCACCGTGCCCGACAAGCTCGAGGGATTCGACGCCGGGGCTGACGACTACCTCGTGAAGCCGTTCGCCGTCGACGAACTGCTGGCGCGGATTGCCGCGATCCACCGCCGCGCAGCCCACAAGCCGGCGATGGAGATGACGGCCGGCCCACTCCACCTGAGCCTTGTGACGAAGCGGCTCACGCTCGACGGCCGCACCGTCGACCTCACGCCGACGGAGTTCAGTCTGCTGGAACTGCTCATGCGGTTCAACGGTCAGGTGGTCACCCGCGCGATGCTCTGCGAGCATGTCTGGGGGTTCGACTGGGATGGGCCGACCAACGTGATCGAGGTGCACGTGAACCGGCTGCGAGGCAAGCTCGACCGTGATCGTGAGGGGTCGTTCATCCGCACGATCCGAGGGCGAGGGTATGCCCTGGCCGCCTCTTGATCGTATTCCCTGGGCGACGCTCCGCCTGCGGCTCACGGCGTGGAACACGCTCGTCGTCCTCCTGATGACGCTGGCCTCCCTCCTCGCGGCCCGCTTCGCCGCCCGAGCCACACTCTATGCCGACGCCGACGCCGAACTGCGGGCCGCGGTGCAGGAGGTGGTGCTCGCCCTGCGCGACCTCTCTCCCGACATCGACGCCGTCGTGGCGGAGATCGGCCGGAAGGCCGAGAGCCACGAACAACGAGGCTGGTTTGTGCAGCTGCTCGAAGAGGATGGCACGGCGCTGTGGATGAGCGACCATTGCCCGGCCGAGGTCGCGACCTTCCCTCCGAGCAACCTCGGCCAGGAGGAGAACGTCGTCCAGGTGGGGCCCTATCGGTACGTGCGGCACCGTGTGTCCCGCGCGGGCCACCCCACCTATCACGTGCGCGTGGGAACCTACACCACTGGGCTCGACGCGAGCCTCGCGTCGCTCCTCCGGCTGCTCCTGGCCGTGGCCGCGCTGCTCTGCCTGGTGACACCCCTGGCCGGCTGGTGGCTCGCCCGCCGGGCGACGCAGCCGGTTGCCGCCATGCTGCGAACGGCCGACAAGCTCAAGCCGACGCGGCTGGGCGACCGGCTCCCGGTGCGGGGCAGTGGCGACGAGCTCGATACACTCGCGAGCACGATCAACCGGCTGCTCGACCAGGTGGCTGCCCACGTCGATCGCCAGCAACAGTTCGTCGCCGACGCGGCCCACGAGCTGCGCGGGCCGCTGGCGGCCGTGCGGAGCGCCATCGAGGTGGCCATTTCGCACGACCGCAGCGTCGAGGAATACCGCGAGACGCTGGCCGAGGTTCTGGACGAGGCATGCGGCCTCTCGAAACTGGCCAACGGGCTGCTCACGCT
>JAPOJV010000230.1 GCA_029978085.1 bacterium | reverse complement strand
GTCGAGCCTCACAACACCGCCCCCATCACGGCTGGGACACGAAGTCGCCGGCCTGCGCCGTGAGCTGGGCGGCCATGACGTCCGCAGACACGCTGTCGTCGATGAACCGCGTCGAGCCGTCGGCGAAGGCCACGCTCGCGCCGCCAGGGTGCATGCCGTACATACCGAAGTTGTTGCTCCCATTGACGAGTTGCGGCCCGGGCGAACTGTACTGCTTGGCGGGATCGGCCTGCGTGAGGTCCTGGCGGAAACCTCGGACAAGAAACGTGTTGGGATCAGCCCAACTGCACTGAACGACGTATCGCGCCGCTGGCGAGGAAAGCTGTCCTGAGTCGGGCACCATCCGCCCAAAAGTCCAGAGCCGAGGCCGAGCGGCTGACTCGAACACGGCGATCGTCTTGCTCGTGCCGTCACTGATCTCACGAATCCGCCGCCCTTTCTCGCCGGGCTTGACGGTGCCTTTGAAAAACCCGTCGAGATTCGCGGGCTTGGGAAACGCGACCACGGCCGGCGCATTCCACAGCGTGTTGCTGGGGCCATCGGAGCCGGCATAGTCAACGGCATATGCCCACCAGGCAGGCGCCGTCGTCTTGAACTTGGGATGCTGGACCGGGCCACCAGGCGTGCCAGGGCACGACATGATCGGCAGGGGAGTCTGCACTGCAGTCTGGTTCTTGGCATCGTCGAACCGCACCGTGTAGTCGTAGATGCCGGCCAGCGGGTTCTCGTCGAGATAGGGCAGAAGTTGCGCTCCCCAACGATGAAGTATGCCCGAGCCCGACACGTTCGTCGGAAAGCAGTCGCGGGCCGAGTGATGCGCGTGGAGTGCGAGGCCGAGCTGCCGCAGATTGTTGCCGCACTTCAGCCGCCGGGCGGCCTCGCGGGCCGACTGCACCGCGGGCAGGAGCAGCCCGACCAGAGCCGCGACGATCGCGATGACGACGAGCAATTCGACGAGCGTGAAGGCTCGACGTTCTCGAGACGGCATATCCATGGCCCCCTGGGCTTCCAGGGACGTCACCAAGCAGCGGCACGCGACACCGGCGTGAGGGTAGCGATCCCCTCAGCGGAGCCACAACCACTCGCGCGGGGGTACAGCACCCTCACGCGGACGCTGCAGGCTGTGGTCTTGCCTGTATATCGCTTCGCAATACAATATCGGCATGTCGTTGTGCACGGTCCCCGGAGTGCCCCCTATGGCGAAGCGAGCCCGAACGAAAGCGTTGAGCGCCAGCGCCCTGATGGTGCGACTCGATCCGGAAAGCAAACAGGCCCTGGCTGCGGCGGCCGAATTGCGGCACATCAGCGTCAGCGATTACGTGCGAACCGTTACGGTGTCCCAGGCCCGCCGAGAGGTCGTCAGCGCCCGCGAGCACACGATTCTCTTGAGCCCAGACGAACAACTGGTGTTCTGGCAGGCACTCCAGTCTCCCGCGAAGCCGACACCGGCTCAGCGGCGACTCGGGGCGGTGATGCGTGGCGAGCCGTGAGCGGCGCGCTGTTTCCGTCTGGGTGGTCGCTCGAGACTGTGCGGCAGTCGCATCCTCGGCGGCTCTTCGACTGCGGCGAGCGAGCCGTCAATGACTGGCTGCGGACAAAGGCTTTGCAGCATCAGTCAAAGCGGCTTTCAGCCACAAAGGTGCTCATGAATGCCGACGGTGGCATCGCCGGCTTCTACACGTTGGCAACGGGACAGATCGACTTCGGCGACCTCCCTCCTGCGATCGCCCGAGCGTTGCCCCGCCGCGGTCTGCCTGTTGCCGTGCTCGCCTGGCTCGGTGTCCACACGACGTACCAGGGCCGAAACCTTGGCACGCAGCTCCTCGCACATGCCTTGCGCGACTGCCACGATGCGGGGCAGACGTTCGCGTTCGTGGCCGTCATCATCGACTGCCTGAATGACAGGGCGAGATCGTTCTATCGGCGATGGGACTTCGAGCAACTCCCCGGCCACCCCTACCGGCTCTTTTTGGATGCGCGAACGCTGGCGGCGATGATGGTACCGCGGGACTGACTCTCTCACGGAAGCCCGAGGCGTCAGCCGACCGAAAAGCTCAGCCGGTCCTCGGTTCGAGCTTTGTCCAAAAGACCTTTGATGATCGAGCGGAACGTGTGTGCCATGCGGCGATTGACGCGAGCGGAGGTGCGGGAAGTCGATCGGCTGGCGATCGAGGAGTATGGCCTGCCCGGGATCGTGCTTATGGAGAACGCGGGCCGTAATGCCGCCCGGCTCTTGCATGGGCTCGGCATCCTCGGCCCCGTCGCGATCGCCTGCGGACGGGGCAACAACGGCGGCGATGGCTTCGTGATCGCCCGGCATCTCCAGCTGCTCGGCCACGAGGTGCGGCTGCTGCTCGCCTGCCCGCTCACCGACTACCG
>JAPOJV010000079.1 GCA_029978085.1 bacterium | reverse complement strand
GTACCACGTCGGCTGCTTCGTGACCACGAGCAGCGTGCCGCCCGGGATGAGCGCCAGGCGGGCCGACTCGACGAACAGCTCGGCGAGCCGGAAATCGGAGTAGTACGGCGGGTTGGCCAGGGCGAGATCCCACGTGCCCTGCTCCGGCACATGCCCCTCCGCTTCGAGCGCCACCGTGAGATTCGTCAGGCCGTTGTGCTCGGCGGCCCAGCGGGTGCATTCCACGGCCCGGGCGGCGGAGTCGAAGGCATGCACCCGCACGCTCGGATTGCGGGCCGCGATCCCGAGGGCCACGCAGCCGCTGCCGCAGCCGACGTCAAGCACCCGGGTCTCCGCCGCCACGTCCACGGCGTTCAGCAGATGCCGCGCGGCCGGATCGATGCGGCGGTGGGCGAAGACGCCCGGCCGGGTGCGGGCCGTCAGCAGCCGGTCACGATCCCGGAACACCACCTCGCATGAAAAGTCGCGGACCTTCGCCGGCTCACGCGTTTTCTCGACGATGTAGGCGATCGTCCGTGGCTTCGGCCCCTTCCTCGAGTCAGCATCCGCCTCGGGCCGCACGCGGACGGTCTCGCCCGTTTCGGCCAGCTGCTCGCGGAGCCACTTGTCGTGCGGATTGTCGATGGCCGCCACGAGCCGGCCGCCGATCGCGAGGTTCACGAGCGCCTGCTGGAGGATGTCGCGGGTCAGCTCCGTCTCGCCGTCTTTCGACAACGGCACGACCGCGAGGTCGTAGGGCCCCGGCGGCATATCGGCCACGCAGGTGGCGCGGAGGTTCGGCGGCGGCGGGCTCCACGACGCCCGCGCCGCATCGCAGGGATGCAGGTCGAGAAACCAGGCGATGACGCTGGCGTCGGGCCGCTCCGTGGCCAGCGAGTGGGCAGCCTGCGCCCGGCCGGTGGTGGTGCAGACGATCCGCGAGCCCGGCAGGGTGCGGGCGACGGCGAGTGCGTGGGCTTCGGCGGGACGGGCAGGGAGCGGCTCGGCAACGGCGTGTGTCATGCAGGCGAGCATACGTCGCCCGCCGGCCGCCGCCATGCCGCCGCCCAAATCGCCTCACTCGGGACGCGGTGGCCGCTGGGGACGTTCGCCGCCCGCACCACCTGGTCCGCCCGGACCACCGCCACCGGGGCCGCCACGCCGCCGCTCGTGGAAGTCCTTGGCGAACGATTCAAACTCGGTGCGATCGAGCTTGCCATCGCCGTCGGCGTCGAACGAAAACGCATGCTCGATGAATCGCTCGGGCGACGGACCGCCACCGGGGCCGCCCTGGCCACGGGGTCCGCCACCGGGACGGCCCTCACCCCGCTGTCCCTTGCCGGGCCCGCCTTCCCGGCGACCAGGGCGCGGGCCGGCCTCGGGGCCGCCTTCGGCCGTGGGGGGAGGGTCAGCAAAGGCCGTTGCCGAGGCGATCACGATCGCGGCGAGAAGGGGCAACCGGACGAGGCGTGCGAGCGACATGACGGGGTTCCTCGGGGAGCGAAGGGGCCGCGGTCACGTGCCGACGTCGGCCCATAGGATGTTGAACGGCCGAGCTGACAGAGGGTTGCGGGGGCGTGGCCCGTCATTGCGTGTGGCCCTGTCACGCCGTGACAGTTTTTTTCCGGTCACGGCGTGACCGGGCTACCTTTCCGGCAGGGGCTCGAGCGTGAGCGGGTCGCGGAGCGGGAGGTGCTTCACAGCGCCGCCGAAGAAGTCGTTCATCGTGGCCCGTTTGTCGAGGTCGCCCTTGGCGATCTCGCCCCAGTCGCCCACCACCAGGATCGCCATCTTCTCGGGATCGAGATGCTTCCGGGCCACCCGCTGCAGATCCTCGCGGGTCACGGCGTCGACCTTGCTGCGGAACGTCTTCCAGAAGTCCTGCGGCCGGCTCGTCCACTCGTCGTTGACGAACACGCGGAGCATCTGCGGCTTGCTCTCGAACTGCCGGGGGAACGTCTCGATCAGGCCCCGCTTCGCCGTCTCCAGTTCGTCGTCGGTCACCAGCTCTTCGCGGACCTTGCGGATCTCGTCGACCACGATCTTCGTGGCCAGGGCGACCGTCGCATTCTTGCTCTCGAAGCCCGCGCGGAAGTCGCCGGGATACGTCACCCGCGGCGTGATCGTCGACCGCACCGAGTAGGCGAGCCCCTCGTTGCTTCGCACCTGCTGCATGAGACGGCTGGTGAACCCGCCGGCCCCGAGAATCTCGTTGAGCAGGAGGAGCGGGATTGCATCGGGGTCGTCGCGCTCGATCGAGCGGCAGCCGAGCACCACCTTGCCCTGCGGAATCTCCTTGGGCACGTGATACAGGCCGGGTTCGAGCGTCGCCGTCGGTTGCACGGGATCCGGGGCCACGCCGCCCCGCTCCCAGCCCGTGAATGCCTTCTCGAGTTTCGTGAGCATCTCCTGCGGCTCGAAGTCGCCCGACACTGCGACGATCGCGTTGCCGGGGTGGAAGACTCGGCCGTGCATCTCCGTGAGCCGGTCGCGGGAGATGGCCTCGACGCTCGCGCCGGTCGGCTCCGCCGACTCGAAGTGATCGGTGCCGTAGACGAGCCGCTTCCATTCCCGCGAGAGGATCGAGGCGGCATCGTCGTTCCGCTGCTTGAGGCCCTCGATGGCCCGGGCCTTCGCCGTGTCGAGCCGGCCCTGATCGAAGCGGGGCGTGCGGAGCATGTCGAGAAACAGGCCGAGGCTCTCGTCGAAGTTCGACTTCAGCGTGTTGAGCGAGGCGGTGGTGAAGGTCTCGTTGGCCGAGACCGAGGCCTCGGTGGCGAGGAAGTCGAGTGTCTCGTCGAGTTCGGCCGGCGACAGCTTCGCCGTGCCCCCTTCGCGGACCATGCGGGCCGTGAGTCCCGCGAGGCCCGGCGCATCGGCCGGGTCGAGCGACGCGCCGCCTTTGAACGTGATCGTGAGGTTCACGAGCGGAAACTCGTGCGACGGCGCGAGGTACACGACCGTGCCGTCGGGCAGCACGTGGCGGAAGTCCGCCGCGGCAGGCGGCTCGTAGGCGAGCGGTTGGAAAGCGATCTTCTCCGGCCGATCGGGAAGGGCAGCTGCGGTCGCGGTCGAATCGATAGCCTGTTTGGTGCCCGGAGACTTGTGAGGCGAGTCAGCCGTGGTGACCACTGCGGATGCTGCAGGGGCCGCGGCCGGGGGCGGAGCCACCGGTGCGGAGCATGCACACAACGGACAGACGAGAGCTGCCACATACAGAAACCGCTGCATCAGAAAACGCGTCATGGTGGATGTTCCTGTGGAGGCCACGGCCGTCACTTCGACGCGCGGCGGTAGGTTGCGACGCTGCGATTCGTGGGGGCGAAATACCGATTCGCCACGCGGCGAATATCGGCCGCCGTCACGGCCTCGTACTTGGCGGGACCGTCGTTGATCTCCCGCCAGTCGAGCACGGCCTCGGCAAACGCCAACTGGATGAGCAGCGACATGTTGTTCTCGAGCTTGCGATAGTTCTGCGCGGCCACACGGTTCTTCACCTTCCGCAGTTCGCGTTCCGGCAGGTCGGCCTCCTGGAGCTTCGCCAGCTCCTCATACCAGGCCTGTTCCAGCTGCTCGGGCGTGGCATCGCCGCGGGTCTCGGCCGACACGGCGAAGAGACCGGCGTATTTCCGGGTGTCGGACATGGCCCGGGCCGAGGAGGCGATGCCCCGACCCTCGACGAGGCCCGTGTAGAGACGCCCCGTCCGTTCGTTGAGCACCTCGGCGAGCATGTCGAGCGGGTAGCTGTCGGCGTGGCCGGCCGGCACCGTGTGGTAGCGGATCTCGATCGCCGGCGGAAAGTCGCCGGCCGCGTTCATTCGTTGCTCGGCGAGCTGCCCGACCTCGAGCGTGACGACCGGGGGCGGCTGCTGTGTGCCGGGGTCGAGGCGGGAAAAATACGTCGTGATCAGCGCCTTCGCCTGTTTCGGGTCGAAGTCGCCGACGAGCACGCCGCAGAGGTTGCCGGGCCGGTAGTAGATGTTCCAGTAGTCGAGGGCCTGCTCGAACGTGTAACTGTTGAGATCGCTCGGCCAGCCGATGATGGGCCAGGAGTAGCCGCTCGACGCCCAGAACATCGCGTCGAACTGCTCCTCGAACTTGCCCGTGGGTGTGCTCTCCGTCCGCAGCCGACGCTCCTCGTGGACGACGTCCCGTTCGGAGTAGAACTCGCGAAACACGCTGTCGTGAAGCCGATCGCTCTCCATCCAGGCCCAGAGCTCGAGCTTGTTGGAGGGCACGGTGATGAAGTAGCAGGTGAGGTCGTAGGTGGTGAAGGCATTCATGCCACTGCCACCGGCCTTGGTGTAGACCTGGTCGAACTCGTCCTTGACGATTGTGGCCGCCTCGGGGCCCCCCTCACCGCGGCCCTGCTGCGCCCGGATGAGCGCGTCGAGTTTGCCGCGGAGCACCCGCAGTTCCTGCGTGTCGTTGGCCGGATTCCAGGGATCGTCGATCTCCCCCTTGAAGAAGCGGTCGTACTGCCGCGTCCAGACGAGTCGGTTGATCTCGTCTCGCAGCTTCTTCTGCTCGGCCCGGTAGCGGGCATCCTTTTCGGGCTCGCGGGTGCCGATCGTGTCGGTGCCCTTGAACATCATGTGTTCGAAGAAGTGGCTGATCCCGGTGATGCCGGGCCGCTCGTTGACGCTCCCCACCCTCGCCACCCAGCCGGCGCTCACGACATTCGGCTGGTCGCTCCGCGGCACGAGCAGAAACTGCATCCCGTTCGGGAGCGTGAATTCCTCCACCGCCACCTGCTGCCCCCGCGCCACCGGCAGCCACACCAGCACGGCAAGGATCGACCACCAGCGACAGTTCATGCGCATCAAAGAGACATCCTGTGAGGAGCCGGGGTTATACAGAATCGGGTCTCCGCGTGTCGCCGGGCTGGTAGCCCGGTCACGGGTAGCCCGGTCACGGGTAGCCCGGTCACGCCGTGACCGGAACAAGTCACGGCGTGACTTGGCCACGCCGGAACAAGTCACGGCGTGACTTGGCCACATGGGAGTCACGGGCCTACGGACACCAAGTGTCCCTTGGCCGTCCCCCTCCATGCCCGGCTCTGGTGGCCCCCGCCTCAGGCCGCCAGCAGCCCGCCTATTCTTGGCCGCCGGCGACAGGGATTCGTTCGCCGCAGCCACTCCAGCTCAGGGGGTTTTACATGGCTTCGCTCGATCGCTCCGATCCGGTCATCATGGGGCACATTCTCGCCCAGCACCGTGAACTCCATGAACAGCTCATGTCGGTGCGGGCTGCACTCGGGGTGCAAGAACCGCCCGACCGGCCCGCCATTCTGGCCGCTCGGACGGCTCTCCGCGGCCTTTCCGACCACCTGCACCGGCATTTTTTGCAGGAGGAGCGCGGAGGGTATCTCGAGGAGTCGATCACGCGGATGCCGCGGCTCTCGCCGGCCGTGAAGGTCGTGCTGGCCGAGCATCCCGTGCTGCTCGCCGAACTGGATCGCTTGATCGAAACGGTCGCCGCAGCGGATATTTCGCCCTTGGCGTGGCAACAGGCCGGCCGCGACTTCGAATGCTTCGCAGACCATTTGACGGCCCATGAAAGGAACGAAAATGCGGTCGTGCAAGATGGCTACAACGAGGATTTGGGTTTGGATTAGCGGGTGCGCGGCGGTGGTGGGGGTCTGTGCGGCGATCAGAGCACAAGACACGGCGGTCGATGACGTCGCCGTGTTCATGCGGGCCAAGCTCGACCACTCCAAGAATGTTCTCGAAGGGCTGGCGCTGGCCGACTTCGATCTCATCGCCCGCGGAGCCCAGGAGCTGTCGCTGGCCAGCCAGGAATCGAGCTGGCAGGTGCTGCAGACGGAGGACTACGCCCGGCTGAGTGCCGAGTTCCGCCGATCCTGCGACAGCCTGCGGTCTGCGGCGAAGGCCGAGAATCTCGACGGCGCGGTGCTCGCCTGGATGGAGGTCACGCAAAAGTGCGTGCAGTGCCATCGGTATATCCGCGACGAGCAGAAGTGATCGGGATGGGTGAGCGGTAGCCCGGTCACGGGTAGCCCGGTCACGCCGTGACCGGAAAGACAGCATGTCACGGCGTGACATGCCTACGGTGGCGTGACATGCCTACGATCGAGCACCTTCCCGACGTCGATCGGCGGGGGGGCGAACGTCGTGTCGAGCGCCTGCACGGCCTCGATCCGATCGAGGTCGATGAGCAGCGGCGGCTCGTTGTGGCGGTGGGCGTCGAGTCCCAGCAGCTGCACGACGGGGGGCTGGATGATCAGTCGCAGCGGCCGGAGGCGGTGGCGCGTCACGGTCTGACCGTCGTGCTTCGTCGAGACCTCGATTTCACGGCAGTCGGTGATCGCCGTGCTCAGGGCCGAAATGAGCCGGGGACGGGACGCGTAGCGGGCGGGATCCACCGCGGCCACGTGGAATACGTTCTTGGCATTTTCCAGCCGCTCGAGCAGCGGCTGGGGGATCGCCCGCTCGACCTTGTGGCGGAGTGACTCGATGCCGGTCCAGAGCACCGTGCCCTCGAACGTCCGCAGGAGCTCACGGCCCACCATGAAGGCCACCAGCTCCAGGAGCGTGATCGGCTCGGCCGGTAGGGCCCGGCCGGCGAGGGCGTCCTTGTCGAGCCGCCAGCCGTGCCGGCGGCCTTCCGGCAGGGGCACATGGTCCACGGGATAGCCACAGGAGATGAGGAAGTCGCAGTCCCGATGCAGCGTGCGGGGCGACAGCCGGGAGAGGCCGAGCCGCTCCTTCAGAGCAGTGATGAGCGTCTGGTCGTCGAGCGGCTGGCGGGCATTCGAAAGGGTTTCCAGGAGGGCGAAGATGCGGAGAAATTGCTCATGGCGGGAGAAGTTGCGGGGCATGATGTGGGTGCATGGACAATCCTCCTGGTGGCTGACCCCCGCGGCGCCCGCGGCGAAGTAGTCGGCGCTCACCTCTGGCATGAGTGCCGCCATCCCGGAGGACCGCATTATCGCAGAAAACCCGTCACCCACCGACTATTTCGGCACCGTTGGTCATGGCTCGCGGAGGCTCAGGCGGCGCCCCGACGCGCGCGGGACGACGCCCTGGCACAGCGAGTCAGCGGCGGGGCGGTCGCGTTGAGTGCCGCATGCCAGACCTCGGCGGCTTCGACGAGCCGATCGACCATTGCCAGCAGTTGCAACCGCGTGAGCTCGCCGTCCTCGATGATCGCCTCGATCACCATGCGGAGATTCTCCGCGGGCTCGTCGTATTCGATACCTACCAATGGTGTAGCGGCGGCCATCTGGCAGAGCGCGAGGCAGGTGGCAGCTGGATCTGGCCCCAACGCAAACGCCCGCTCGATCGTCACGCGGCAGTGATAACCGTCATCGGGCGTCTCGATCCGCACGATCGCGAGCCGCTCACCCCGCGGGTTACGGTACTGCCGCGTCACGAACACGGCCCTGATCGCGGCATCCTCGGCATCGACGTGGTGCCGCACGCCATCCTGACTCAGGATGGTCGCGCAGCGAGACAGGCTCATTGGCATGGCCGCACTCCTCGCGGACGAATCGAACTCCATGCCCCCCTTAGTAGGTATACGCTGGCGTGGCGGAAATGTTGCGCGCAGCTGACGTTTTTTTGGTTTCGTTCGTCTAGCCGACGACCAAACGTGCCGCGACACTGGTCATACTCTGGGCCGCGGCGGGGCTCGATCTGCGAAGGAATGCAGCGGTCCCGCGCCGCGATGTTCTGGGGAGGTGATGTCATGGAGCAGGCTACCCGTGCCGCGCAGGCGCGGACTCGTGAGAGAGGCTCCGGCGATCTGGAGGTGTTGCTCTGCGCCTGGCAGTCCGCCGGTAGCCACGCCGCGCTCGAAGACCTGATGCATGCGGCGGAGCCGGTTGCAACGCTCGTGATCGTCCGCGTGCTCGGGCAGCGCGGCATTCGTGATCCGGCCGCCCTCGACGATGCGATCGCGCTAGTCTTTAACCATCTCCGCCGTCTGCCGGGGCCGGCGGCGGGCGAGCATGGAGTCGCGCCGTTCGATCCCGGCCGTGGCACCGTAGCCGATCATGGCCGTGCGTATCTTCAACGGCTGGCCCATGATCGGGCGATCGACGTCGCCCGCCGCCGGCGCCGCGAGACCCGCCGCATGGCCACATTCTCAGCGCTCGACGCAGGGGCGGCGGCGTCTCTGACGAACCGGATGGTCATGCCGGCGACCCCCGTCGAGCCCGATGAGTCCACGGAGTCGGGCTGCGCGATCGAGGAGGCGGTCAGTCAACTCGACCCGCGAGAGCGAGAACTCGTGCGGCTCCTGATCGAGGGCAAGAGCCAGGCGGTCATTGCCCACATGCTCGGCGTCTGCGGAGGCACGGTGTCGCGGCTCCGTGCCCGGGTCATCGCCAAGCTGCAGGCGGCTATCCAAACACGATCGTCCGCCGGCCATGGAGAAACACCCGCTCCTCGAGTACCAGCCGCACCGCCCGAGCGAGAACCAGTTTCTCCACGTCGCGGCCCGCCTGGGCCATCCGCTCCGGTGTGAACGAGTGGTCCACGGCGATCACGTCCTGCGCGATGATCGGGCCGTCGTCGAGCTCCGCCGTCACAAAATGCGCCGTGGCCCCGATCAGCTTCACGCCCCGGGCATAGGCCTGGCGATACGGGCTCGCCCCGGCGAAGGCCGGCAGGAATGAGTGGTGGATGTTGACCAGCCGGTTGGCATAGCGGGCGACGAACGGCTCGGAGAGCACCCGCATGTAGCGGGCGAGCACGACGTACTCGGGCGCGTGGGCATCGATGGCAGCCGCCACCGCCGTCTCGTGCGCCTCGCGGCTCACGCCGTCGTGCGGCACGTGGGCGAAGGGCACGCCGAATCGCTCCACCAGTGGCCGCAAGACGTCGTGGTTGCTGACCACGCCGACGATCCGCCCCGGCAGGTCGCCAACCGCGTCGAGCAGCAGCAATTCGCCCAGACAGTGCGGCTCGCGGGTCGCGCAGACGACGATCGGACGCCGCTCCTCGCGGGTCACGCGAATCTGCGCCGCCGCCGGCAGCCCCCGCCGCAGGTCGGCCTCGAGCGTCTCTGCCGGCACGGGCCCGTCGGCCGGCGCGACCTCCGCCCGGAAGAAAAACTGCCGGGCCACGGCATCGACGAACTCGGAGTTGCTCTCGATGTTGAGCCGGCGGGCCTGGAGCACGCCCGTGATCCGGTGGATGAGGCCCACCTCGTCGGGACAGGCGACCAGCACGATCTCACGCTGCGAGGGTGTCATCGGGATGCCGGCACCCAGGCGAGCACGACGTCTTCGACGGCGATGTCGGTCTTCTTCGCGGGAATCTCGAGCGGGTCGAGCCGGATCTGCTCCGGGCTCGTCTCCAGCCGAATGCGATCGAGCTCGGCCTCGATCTCCTCTTCCAGGAGCAGCCGCTTCTCCTCCAGCGTCGACAGGCTCTCCTCGGCATGCACCACGTCGGCCTGCTGGCGGGCGGCGCGGCTGGCCGACCGCATCGACGTGGCCGCGCGGCCGATGTTGGTCGCGGAAGCCTTCTTGCGGCCGAGGAGCGCCGCGAGCACGGCCGAGCCGATCGACACATAGGTCTGCATCGACTGGTTCTTGGCCTCGGCCCGCTCCCGCTCCACCTTCTGCCGGGCCCGCTCGATGCGATCGGCGAGCGACGCGAGCTTGGCGGCGTGCCGCTCCCGCACCTTCTCGATCTCGGCGTCGCGCCGCTCCTTCACCCGATGGGCGATCCGGGCGCGGAACTCGCCTTCCGACTCGCCCGGCCGCGAGACGGCGTCGATCGCCGGGGCCGACCAGGCCGAGAGCTTCGAGGTACGGCCCAGAAAACTCTTCAGCGACGTGGCCAGCGTTTGGTACCCCCGTGGCCCCGCGAGTGGCGCGGGCACCGGCGAGAAGGATCCGGTCCGTGGCGCGGGCTCCACCTCCGGCGCCTCGGCGAACGCCTCGCCACTCTCCCAGGCCGATTCGCCGAGCGTCTCGCCCGCCGGTGCCAGCTGAATCACCTCGCGATCGACCTCGATCCCCGTGCCGGCCTTCGCATAGCGGACCCGGGCCCGGCCGAGGATCATCGGCTCGTAGTGGACCACCGTATCGGGACCGACTGCACCCCGCGGCGCGAGGAACACCTCCCGCACGCCCGGCGGCAGGATCGGCCGTGGCCCACCATGCGGTCGGCCGAAGGCCGGAGCCTCGACGACCGGGCGTGCCGTGGCGGCGGTGTCGTAGCCGCCGGCATCGGTCGCCATCAGTCGGCGAATCTCTTCGCGAACGAGCGGCCCGCGCAGGTAAGCCATCGTCCACCGCGTCTGAAAGAGCGTTTCCTCGTCGCCGTGCACGCTGTGCATGAGGAACCGCCGTTGCTCCAGCCCCGAGAGCAGTCGATCGAGCCGATTCCTGTCGAAGCTGCCACCCGCAGAGGCTGCGGCCCCTTCGAGGCCGTCGAGCACCCGGGCCTTATCCCGTGCGGTCTGCAGCCGGCCGAGGAACCACAGGCCGGCATTCGAAAGTCCCTTGTAGTCGAGGTCCACCGGATTCTGTGTCGCCAGCACCACGCCCAGGCCGTAGGCCCGCGCCTGCTTCATGAGCGTGAGGATCGGCAGCTTGCTCGGCGGATTGGCCGTCGGGGGCAGGTAGCCGAACACCTCGTCCATGAGGAACAGCGCCTTCAGCGACGACGTGCCCGGCTGCGACCGCATCCACGACACCGCCGCCCCGGCCAGGAGTGTGACGAACGCCATCCGCTGGGCGTCGGCAAGATGCGCGATCGAGATCACCGCCACCCGCGGCTTGCCGGCGGGCGTCCAGAGCAGCTTGCCCACGTCGAGCGGCTCGCCGTCGAGCCAGGCCTCGAAACCGGGAGCCGCCGCCACCGTGTTGAGGCGACTCGCGAGCTGGAACCGCTCGCCCGCGGGAAAGAAGTTTTCCAGGTCGAGGAAGCCGACCCGCTCGATCGGCGGCGCGGGGATCGCCCGCACGAGCGCACCGAAGTCGACCTTCTGGCCACTCTTCCACAGTGCATCGACGATCGCCGAGAGCAGCACATGCTCGCGGCTCCGGCCCGGCTCCCCGTCGATGCCGACGAGCGCGAGGATGCCCGACACCAGCGACTCGATCCGCTCACGGCGGAGTTCGGGATCGTCGGCCGCGGCGCCCGTCGGCGCGTCGAGGCTGCCGAGCATCGCCAGGGGCCTGCCCACGCGGCTGCCCGGCGTGTAGACCGCCATCTCAGCGGCCTCGTGGAGCCGGCGAATCCGGTCGCCCGACTGTCCGCTCTTCGCGAGGCCCTCCGACCACTTCCGCGCCGTGCGGTCCGCAAGCTCCTCCAGCGTCACGCCCTCCCGCTTCGCCGCCTCCGGCTCCAGCCACGGCAGGAAGTCGGCCGCCGCGAGATTCGGAAACGAGAGGAGCACGTTCGCCAGATCCCCCTTGGGATCGATCACGAGCGTGGGAATGCCGTCGAGCGCGGCCTCCTCGATGAGCCCGATCAAGAGGCCCGTCTTCCCGCTGCCCGTCATGCCCACGCAGACGGCATGCGTCGTGAACCGCTTCGCCTCGACGAGCACCGGCTCACCGGTGGCCGATCCCTTCGCGTCGTCGACCTTCTGGCCGAGATAGAAAACACCGAGGCCCTCGATCGCGGCGGGCAGGTCGGTGGCTGGGGCTTTCTTGGATCGCGTGCGTTTCGGCGTCGTGCTCATGAGGATCGACTCCCTGGGAATTCACGGCCCCCAAGCATACCCCGCACCGTAGTCCGCATGCGCCGCACCGTAGTCCACATGCTCCGCATGTGGCCCCCGGTCCGAATGCCGCAGACCCGTCTATTCCCTCGCGGGTCAACCTCCTGTGGCGTGGGTTCGGGGCTGCCCACGCCCCGAGAGCCGGACGCTCGCTACGGCATCCATGCCTTCGCTCGCTCGATGCCGCCTTCGCTACGGCATCCTGCCTGCGCTCGGCGGCATACGCCGGCTCCTGGGGCACGGGCAGCCCCTCACGGGCGTAGTGGTAGTGACGGGCCTACGGGCAGAACGCCGCCCTGCTCAAAACGCATCGGGCCGTAAGACGTCGACCGTTTCGCTGCAGACCGTAATCCGATGCCCGGCGTCGCATTCGGCCCGCACCGCGTCGAGAATGCGGCTGGCGACGTCGTCGGGCACGATCGATTCCAGCCGCACCAGGGGCTCCTCGGCGGCGATGTCGCGACGACCCGTGCCGTGACAGGGCGAGGCCGTGTAGCCCGAGGCGCCTGCGGTGCGACAGGCCTGCACGAGGCGACTTTCGAGGGCCGACTCCGCGACGATCGTCAGTCGCTTCATGCGGATCGTGACGCGGCGGCGGGTGGCGAAGGGATGGGCTGACGTCTGCCGGTGCGATTCCAGCCCCACCACGTCGAGTCGCAGGCCCGCCTGTTGGAAGTCGCCCGCCAGTTCGTGGAGCTTCTCCATCACGCTGTGGTCGACGAGTTCCGTGCCGGCGAAGTTCACGATCACGTCGTTCCGCTGCACGAGCCCGAGCTGCTCGATCTGCCGCCGAAACGGAATCCAGTTGGTGAACACGGCCGAACCGCTGGCGTCGATCTGCACGGTATGGTCGTCCACCGTGCTCACCTTGAGAAACGGCTTGAAGAACGACGTGAGCGGCACGCCGTTGATCGCGTGGATCACGAACTTGAGCGCCACGCCGATGCCGACGCCCACCAGGAGGTCGGTGGCGAGCACGCCGATGATCGTGGCCACGAAGATGAACAGCTGCTCCGAACCGATCTTGAAGACGTTGATGAACTCTCGGGGGGAGGCGAGCCGGAAGCCGGTGTAGACGAGCATCGCCGCCAGGGCCGCCAGCGGGATGCGGTGGATGAGCTGCGGCACGAGGGCGACGAAGGCCAGGAGGAAGACGCCATGCCAGAGGTCGGCGAACCGGGTGCGGCCGCCGTTGTCGATGTTGGCCTTGCTGCGGACGATCTCGGAGATCATCGGCAGGCCGCCGATCGCGGCCGCCGCCGCATTGGCGACGCCGACCGCCACGAGGTCGCGGTTCATGTCGGTCTTCCGCTTCCAGGGGTCGAGCAGGTCGATCGCCTTCGCCGAAAGGAGCGACTCGACGCTGCCGACCAACGCGAACATCGCCACCCACCAGATGCCGGCGAGCCGAGTGGCGGGGCTGGTGAACACGGAGAAGTCGGGTGTCGCGATGGCGGCCAGCAGATTCTGCGGCACGCTCACGAGGAACGATTGCCCGAGTCTGTATTCATGGCCGGCGAAGCTGTAGGTGTGTTCGCGGGCCAGGTCGAACCACAGCCCCAGCGGCACAGCCACGGCGAGCACGAGCAGCTGCGCGGGGATCATGCGGAGCCAGGCCGGCCGCAGCCGCCCCTTCACGAGCGGAAAGCCGAACAGGATCGCGAGGCTCACCAGGCCGATGACGGCGATATGCGGATTGAGGTGGGCGATCTTCTCCGGCAGTTCGCGGAGAATCTCCAGTGGCTCACCGCTCGCCTTCTGGCCGAACACGACCGGCAGCTGCTTGAGGCAGATGATGAAGCCGATTGCGGCGAGCATGCCGTGGACGACGGCAGTGGGAAAGAACTCGGAGAGGCCGCCCACTCGCAGCAGACCGAAGCCGATCTGGATGAGTCCCGCCACGCAGCCCACCGCGATCGCCATGCGGTAGGCCTGGAAGTCGGCGGCCGGGTCGGCGCCGGCGGTGTAGCCGAACGATTGCATCGCTCCGAGCACGATCACGATCATGCCGGCGGCCGGCCCCTTGATCGTGAGCTCGGAGTTGCTGATGAACGACGTGAGGATCGCGCCGACGACGGCAGTGAAGACGCCGGCGACCGGCGGGAAGCCGCTGGCCAGCGAGATGCCCAGGCACAACGGCAGCGCGATCAGAAAGACGAGGAATCCGCTCGTCAGGTCGAATCGCAGGAACCGCGAGAAGCCGGCGGCGTCACCCCGCGGAATCTCACCAGTGTTGCCTGCGCCGGTCGCCTGAGGCATGGCTGGATCTGATCCGTTCATGGAGGGACTCCTTCGGGTGACGGGCTCGGCAGATGATGCTCTCGCACCGCCAGGAGCGAGGCTGCGACCCGCTCCAGCGAGGTGACGAACGGGCCGGGATACAGGCCGAGCCCAATCAGGATAGCGAGCAGGATGGAGAGCGCGACCCGCTCGCGGGGCAGGATCACATGCTGCGGGGCGTCGGGCGTGCCGGGGCCGCCGAACACGTGG
>JAPOJV010000050.1 GCA_029978085.1 bacterium | reverse complement strand
GGCCAGCGCCGCATCGATCGCGGCGAGCGCGTGGGCAAGTTCGGGCTCGCCATGGACCGCCCCGACGTACCAGCGTCCGTCGGGCAGCACGTACACGCCGTGGTGCAGGAGTGCCAGGCGAAAGGCGGCGTACTGCGCCGCGTCGGCCCGCAGAGTGTCGCGGTAGTTGCGGGGGGCGGCCGACAGGCCGAAGTGGACGCTGAACACCGAGCCCGACCCGCTCGTGACGAGTGGAATGCCCCGGGCGGCGGCCGCCTCCTCGATCCGTGCCCGGAGTGCCCGCCCGTGGGCGTGCATGCGGTCGTAGGTGCCTGGGGCGGCGAGCGTGCGGATCGTCGCCGTGCCCGCTGCCAGGTTCACAGGATTACCGTTGTAGGTGCCCGCATGGATCGTGCGGCCGTCGTGCAGCACGTCGAAGATTTCTGCGCGGCCGCCGACCGCGGCCAGCGCGAAGCCCGCCGCCATGGCCTTGGCGTAGACAGAGAGATCAGGCGCGAGGCCGAAGTGCTCGCGGGCTCCGCCGAGCGCGATCCGAAAGCCCGTGATGACCTCGTCGAAGACCGAGACGGCCCCGTGCCGCCGACAGCAGTCGATGACCCCCTGGAGAAAGCCCGGGTCAGCCTCGCAGCAGCCGCTGTTGGCCAACAATGGCTCGGTGAGCACAGCGGCAATCTGGCCCGGATGATCGGCGAACGCCTGCTCGAGTGCAGCGAGGTCGTTCCAGGGTACGACGAGGGTGTCGGCAAACTCGTGGGGCGGCTGGCCGCCGCAGGTCGGCAGCGGCGCGATCGGATCATGCGCCGTCGGCCTGTAGCTCACGAGCACGTTGTTGAACCAGCCGTGGTAGTGCCCCTCGAACTTCACGAACAGCGGCCGTCCGGTGAAGGCCCGCGCCAGCCGCAGCGCGGCCTGCACCGCCTCCGAGCCCGTGTTGGAGAAGATCACCCGCTCCACGCCGGGTACGACCGCCGTCATGAGTTCCGCGAGTTCGATCTCGCCTCGATGCTGGGCCCCGAAGGCGAAGCCGCGGGAGAGCTGCTCCGTGACGGCGGCGATCACGGCGGGGGGGGCGTTGCCGAGGATCAGTGGCCCCCAGGCGAGCGTGTAGTCGAGCAGGCGGTGGCCGTCGGCATCGACATACCAGGCCCCTTCGCCCCGCTCGAAGAAGAGCGGCGCGGGCGCCCCGGCCTTCCGCATCCCGCTCGACACGCCCATGGCGAGCGATCGCTTGGACCGCTCGAGAAGGGCGGCGGACTGTTCGATCACGAACGGAGACATGGTGGTCGCCATCGGGCACTCACTGGGGGACTCAGGAAACAAAACCGACGCCGCTCGACATTTCACTCTACAAAACTCTAAAATCCGCGTAAAGAAACGGCCAGCTACGGCCGACCGTCCCATCCACGCCCGCACGGAGCTCCGCGATGCCCCGCATCACCGCGATCGAGACCGCGATCCCCCGCGGGATCATGTCGAACCTGCTGCTCGTGCGAGTGCACACCGACGACGGCCTCGTCGGCTGCGGCGAGACCTACTACACGCCCCATGCCATCGCCGCGCTCATCCACGACTGGATGGCGGCCCGGCTGCTCGGCGCCGACGCCCTGGCCATCGAGTCGCACTGGCGTTGGCTCTACGAGCGGTGCACGCCGTTCGGCCACCCCGGCGCCGAGATGCGGGCGCTCTCGGCGATCGACCTCGCCCTCTGGGACCTGCTCGGCCAGGCGACCGGCCAGCCGGTCTACCGCCTGCTCGGCGGGCCCGTCCGCGAGTCGATCCCGGTCTACAACACCTGCGGCGGCCCGTCGTACGGCGCGTTGCAGGAGACCGGCCCCGCGCACCCGGGCTGGCCCGGCTACGGCTCGCCGGGGAAGCCCGGGCCGCTTGAAGACGCCTGGGCCTCGCTCAACGCGCCGGGCGATCTCGCGGCGGAGCTCGTCGCCGAGGGCTACAAGGTGCTGAAGCTCTGGCCGTTCGACACCGCGGCTCATCGCACCGGCGGGCTCCACATCACCGCCGCCGACGTCGAGGAGGGCATGCGGCCGCTCCGTGAGATTCGCGACCGGGTGGGAATGCAGCTCGACATCGCGATCGAGGGCCACGCGTTCTACCAGCTGCCGGCGGCCCTGCGGATCGCCGAGTCCCTGCGGGAGATCAAGCCGCTCTGGATCGAGGATCTCCTGCGGCCCGACTGCGTGGCCACGCTCGCCGACTTCCGCGACCGGAGCGGGCTGCCGATCGCGGCCAGCGAGATGCTCCTCGGCCGCAAGGAATACCTCCAGGTACTCCAGGCCCGCGCGGCCGACTACTGCATGGTCGACCCCACCTGGAGCGGCGGCATCAGCGAGTCGCGGCGGGTGATCGACATGGCCCAGACCTTCAACATCCCGGCCACGATCCACGACTGCACCGGTCCGCTCACGCTCTTCGCAGGCCTGCACCTCGCGGCCTCTTCGACGAACGTTGTCTTCCAGGAAACCGTCCGGGCACACATCCGCACGCTCTACCAGCACCTCGTCGATCGCGGCCCCGTGGTCGAGCGGGGCATGGCATTGCTGCCCGAGGGCCCCGGCCTCGGCACGCGGTTCCACGATTCACTGTTTACGCCCGGCAAGTACGACTACCGCAAGAGCGGGTGAGCCGCGGCGGCCCGTTTTCCACTTCGAAAGGTTTCTGCATGAATGCCATGAATGCAAGGAAATGGCTCGGCCTCGGACTCATGTGCCTGCCGTGGCTCGTTGGCAGCGCTCGCGCGGATGAGCCGACAAAGCCGGCAGTCAAAACCGTGCGGGTGCAGCTGCCGCCGCAGGCAAGCCCGGTGGCGACACACCTCGCGAAGGTCTTCGCCCGGCAGGTGGCCGACCGCTGCGACGCGAAGGTCATGACGGAGGGCGACGCGCCGCTCGTCGTGGAATTCGCCACGGACGACGCCATCGGCCCCGAGGGCTTTCGGATCGAGGACCGTCCGGGGGGCGGCGTGCGGATCGTGGGCCGCGACGATCGCGGCCTCGTGGCGGGCGTCGGAAAATTCCTACGGACGAGCCGCTATGACCAGGGCGGCTTCACGCCCGGCACCTGGCGGGGCACGTCGGTGCCGACGAAGCCTTCTCGTGGCATCTACTTCGCGACCCACTTCCACAACTACTACCACTCCGCGCCGATCCCCGAGATCGAGCGGTACGTCGAAGACCTCGCCCTCTGGGGCACGAACGAGCTGGTCGCCTGGTACGACATGCACCACTTCAACGGGGCCGACGATCCGGAGGCCGTCGCCTTTCGCGACCGGCTCCGGGCGATCCTGCTCGCGGCGAAGCGGATCGGCATGGATATCTCGCTGCTCGTGATCGGCAACGAGGCGTATGCCAATTCGCCGGCTGAGCTGCGGGCCGCGGGCCGTGGCCGGGGCGGCTGGTATCCATGCGCCGTCTGCCCGAGCAAGCCCGAGGGCATGCAGTACATCCTGAAGATCCTCGGCGAGGAGTTCGAGTGGGCCGCCGACCTGAAGCCACGGTCGGTCTGGATCTGGCCCTATGACCAGGGAGGCTGCGAGTGCGCCGAGTGCAAGCCCTGGGGCTCGAAGGGATTCATGAAGTGCGTCGCCGAGGTGGGGCGACTCGCCCGCGAAAAATTGCCCGGCACGAAGCTGGTGCTCTCCACGTGGCTCATGGACAACGGTGAGTGGAGCGGCATCAGGGAGCGGCTTGCCGCAGAGCCGCGCCTGGCGGACGAACTCGTGCTCGAGCCGCCGCACGGGCCACAGATCGGTCCGGCGGACACGGACAAGCCGATCGTGGGCTTCCCCGAGATCAGCATGCACGAGACCTTTCCCTGGGGCGGGTTCGGCGCCACGCCGCTCACCGCGCGGGCGGAAGCGCAGTGGAGCGCCGTGAAGGCACAGTCCCGCGGCGGGTTTCCCTATTCCGAGGGCATCTTCGAGGACCTCACGAAGGCGGTCTATGCCCAGCTCTACTGGAACGATCAGCCGGCGGCGGAGACGGTGAAGGAATACATCGCCTTCGAGTTCTCGCCCGACGTCGTTGAGGAAGTCGCCGGCGTGGTGCAGACGCTCGAACAGAACCACCATTGGCGGTGGTGGCCGGGCAAGCTCGAGGGCGTGACGCTGGATCTGAACTGGTTTCCGTCGCGGGGCGCCGCGCCGCGGCCCGACCCCGGCGCCGAGGAGGCCTTTGCCACGATGGAGCGGGTCGATGCCAGGCTCACGCCGCAGGCGCGGAAGTCGTGGCGGTGGCGGCAGCTCTACCTGCGGGCCCTGCTCGACGCCGGCCTCAAGGCCAACGGCGGCAAGCCCGACGACCGCTGCAACGAGGCCTTTGCCGAACTGATCCGGATCTATCACGCGGAGGATGCCAACCCCGCGGTGCGGCCGCCGCTGCCCAAGGACTGGAAGCCGACCCCCACGGCTGCGACGCCATGAAGATCACCGGCAACGCCTACGCGTTTCTCGTGGCCCTCGTGGCCGCGGCCGGGGGTTTTCTGTTTGGGTTCGACCTCTCGATTGCGAGCGGTGCGCTGCCCTTCCTCAAGGCGCAGTTCGGCCTCGATGCCGCCGGCGAAGGCCTCGCGATGAGCAGTGCGATCTTCGGATCGATCGCCGGCCCGCTGGCGGGCATGTGGCTGGCCGACCGCATCGGCCGGCGGAACACGCTCTGGGTCGCCGCCACCTGTTTTCTCGCGTCGGCGATCGGCACGGCCCTGCCGCGGACGATCACGGAGTTCAATGTCTGGCGTGCCGTCGGCGGCATCGGCGTAGGACTCGCCGCGATGACCTCGCCGATGTATATCGCCGAGCTGTCGCCCCCCCGGCTCCGCGGCCGGCTCGTCACGGTCAACCAGCTGGCGATCGTGATCGGCATCAACCTCGCCGTGATCTCGTCGTGGCTGCTCTCGTTCGGGGGCCACTGGCGGTGGATGTTCGCCTCGGAGATCCCGGCGATTGTCGCCCTGATGGCGGGGCTGCTCGTCGCACCGGAGAGCCCGCGGTGGCTGGCGGCGAAGGGCCGCGACGACGAGGCGCTCGACGTGCTCGGGCGGATCAACGGCCCGGAGCAGGCGGCCCGCGAGCTGGCCGACATCCGCGCGGAGCTTTCCGCGGAGACGGGCACGTTCGCCGAGCTCCTTCAGCCGGGCATCCGCAGGGCGCTGGTCGTCGGCGTGGTGCTGATGATCTACCAGCAGGTCAACGGCGTGAACATGATGCTGCTCTACGGGCCGTCGATCCTGCAGAACGCCGGGATCGGCTCGGCCTCCGACGCGATCTTCTTCACGATCTTCCTGAACCTCTTCATCCTCGTGGCCACGATCATCGCCTTCGGGCTCGTGCAGCGGTTCGGCCGCCGGCAGATCCTGATGACGGGCGTGGCCGGCATGGCAGCCGGCCACCTGCTCATGGCCGCCAACTTCTTCCGTGGCGGCTCCCCCTTCGTGAGCCTGGCCGCCATGGCCCTCGCGGCGGGATCGTTTACGCTCAGCCTCGCACCCTTGGGCTGGGTGGTCGTGTCGGAGATCTATCCCAATCGCATCCGAGCGACGGCCCTGGCCGTGGTCTGCTTCCTGCTCTACGTGGCGAGTTTCCTCTGCGCGCAACTCTTCCCGATGATCACCGCCGCCTGCACCGAGCGGATGGGGCACCCCGGCGCGGCCTACCTGCTCTTCGCCGGCATCTGCCTGTCGTGCGTGATCTTCGTCTGGCGGTGGCTCCCGGAGACGAAGGACCTGCCCCTGGAGCGGATCAGCCGGTTCTGGTTGGAGCGGTCGACATGACGGCGTGACTACGCCACAGAATCCCGTTCCGCCGAAGGCCGCGTGGCCCTCTATGGCCCTGCGGGCATCCGCGTGGTGACGGTGGCTCCGGGGGCAATCGACATGGCGATGCTCGGCCGCTGGGGCCGGCCCGAGGAGGCGGCCCAGGCGATCGCCTGGGTGGCTTCCGACGAGGCGAGCTACCTCACGGGCACGACGCTCGTGCTCGATGGCGGCTGGTCGCGGATGCACGTGACGCCGACGTCAGGCTCATCGGCTGCGGCGAGACCCACTCCACGCCCCACACGACCGCGGCGGGTTCATTTGCAGAGCGCCTCGTCGAGGTTGAGGAGTTCATTCGCCACGAGCGTCCAGCCGGCGAGGAGCGAGGCGTCGCCGCACCGGGGCGTGGACTCGCCGATCCCGACCAGCGACCGCGCGTCCTCGGGCCGGGAGCGATACCAGTCGAGCAATTCGGCGAGCGACCGCCGGACGACCGCGAGTTCGTCCGGGGCGAGCGGCCGGGCGAGGAGCCGCGCCGCCATGAACTGGATGCGGGCCTCGTCGTCGAGGCCGGCTTCGCCGAGCGCCCGGTCGGCGAGTACGCGGGCCGCCTCCACGAACTGCGGGTCGTTCAGGGTTACGAGCGCCTGCAGCGGCGTGTTCGTCCGTTCCCGTTTCACGCAGCAGGTCTCCCGCGACGGCGCGTTGAAGATCTCCATCGAGGCCGGCGGCGCCGACCGCTTCCAGAAGGAGTAGAGGCTGCGGCGGTAGAGGTTGTCGCCGGAGTCCGGCTTGTACGCCCTGGTGTTGCTCTCGAGCATCGCCACCGCCTCCCACACGCCGTCGGGCTGGTAGGGCTTCACGCTCGGGCCGCCGAGCTTCCGCACGAGCAGACCGCTCGCCGCGAGCGCCTGGTCGCGAACCATCTCGGCGTCCAGGCGAAACCGCGGCCCCCGCGAGAGCAGCCGGTTGGCGGCGTCTTTGTGCAGCTTCTCGGGCGTCGTCGTCGCCGACTGTCGGTAGGCGGCGCTCGTGAGCATGAGCCGGAAGAGCCGTTTCACGTCCCAGCCCGCTTCGCGGAACTCGATGGCCAGCCAGTCGAGCAGTTCGGGATGGCTCGGCAGTTCGCCCGTGATGCCGAAGTCGCCCGAGGTGGAGACGAGGCCGGTGCCGAAGACCTCCTGCCAGAACCGGTTCACCGTCACGCGGGTCGTGAGCGGATGCTCGCGGAGCAGGAGCCACTTCGCGAGCCCCAGCCGGTTCCGCGGCAAATCCTCGGGAAAGGGAGGAAGGATGTCGGGCGTGTCGGCCGCGACCTCGTCCTTGCGCTTGTCGTATTCCCCGCGGTCGAGGATGTGGGCCTTCGCCATCGCGTCCTGCTCGTGCATCACGTGGGCGACCGAGCCACGCTTACGGATTTCGGCCTGCTCCCGCTCCAGCCGTGTCACCACGCCCATGGCCGCCCGGAAGGCGTCGTCGGTCGTGGCCAGCCACCAGTCGTAGAGGTCGCCGGCCGCCGCGGCCCGCTCGGCGGCGGGGAGCCGCAGGATCCTGGCCAGCGTCTCGGCACGCGCGAGTCCCTGCACGTCGCCGTCCGAGAGGGCGCGGCCCCAGAGCGCGACGTTTGCCAGCCCCACGCCGTGGGCCGTCGCCGAGCCGACCCGGCCGCCGACGACGAGCGGCGCGGTGGTCCTGATCGAGTGTCGCTCGAACGTGTCGAACAACAGATCGACTTTTTGCGGCTTGCCGTCGAAGAAGACCTTCACCCCACCCGGCTCGCCTGAACCGTCGTACGTCACCGCCACGAACGTCCACGTGTCGGCCGGCACCTGGATGGCGGTCTGCCGCCACAACGCGTCTCCGGGCCAGGAATGGCTCAGCTTCAGGCCCACCCGGCGGCCCTGCACGCACACGTCCCAGCCCCGGTCGCCCTGGGCCTCGTCAATCCGGGAAACCACCGCGTAGGCCGAGTCGTTGGCGGGGGCCCGCAGCCAGAAGGTCGCGGTGAACGGCTGGTCGTGCTCGAAGTCGCCGCCCCCCTCGATCTCCGCCGCACGGCCGTCGAGGAGCACCGCGGGCAATCCGTTCGGCCCCTCCTGCCACGTCGTCGTGGCCGTGAGCGGCAGCGCGGTCTCCGCGCCCGCGATCGTCGCACGCGTCGTCGGCCCGGCACCTTCGGTGAGGTCGAGCGCGACCAGGGGCACGCCCTCGGGCAGCGTCTTGCCGATCACGTCGGGAGTCGCCTCGGTGATCCAGCGGTCGAACTCGGGCCGGGCATCCTGCGTGCGATCCTCCACCGCCCGGCGTGCCGCGGCCAATTCCGCTTCGACCTCCGCGAACCGGTTCCGGTCCTCGGGCACGGGCACGACGACGATCGGCGGCGTGTCCTTGATGTTGCCGTCCATCGCCCCCTGCGTCGTGTTGTTGAAGAATGCGGTGAGCTCGTAGAACTCCTGCTGCGAGAGCGGGTCGAACTTGTGGTTGTGGCAGACGGCACAGCCCACCGTGAGCCCCATCCAGACCGTGGCGGTCGTCTCCGTGCGATCCCGTGCGTAGAGCACGAGGTATTCCTCGGGGATGACGCCCCCTTCGTTGGTCGTCATGTTGCAGCGGTTGAAGCCGCTGGCGATCTGCGTATCGAGAACGGCATCGATGTCGCCGTCCGACAGTTCCCTGGCGACGAGATCTCCGGCGAGCTGCAGGATCGTGAACCGGTCGAACGGCATGTTCTGGTTGAAGGCGCCGATCACCCACTGCCGGTAGGTCCACATCTCGCGGAAGTTGTCGAAGTGGATGCCGTGGGTGTCGCCGTAGCGGGCGTAGTCGAGCCAGTGGCGGCCGCGGTGCTCACCCCACTCCGGCTTCGCGAGCAGGCTGTCGATGAGCCGCTCGTAGGCATCGGGGCGGGCGTCGGCCACGAACGCCTCCACGTCGGCCGGCTCAGGGGGCAGGCCCGTGATGTCGAGCGCGAGCCGGCGGGCGAGCGTGCGCCGATCGGCCTCGGGGGCGGGCGTGAGGCCCTCCTGCTCCAGCCGCGCGAGGATAAACCGGTCGATCGGATTCTTCACCCACGCCGTGTCCTTCACCGCGGGCGGCTCCGGCCGCTCAGGCGGGATGAACGACCAGTGGGGCTCGTACTCCGCCCCCTGCCTGATCCACCGCAGGAGCAGGTCCTTCTGGGCCGCGGTGAGCGTCTTCTTCATGGCCGGCGGCGGCATCACCTCCTCGGGGTCGTCGGAAAAGATCCGATCGAGGGCCACGCTCGAATCGGGGTCGCCCGGGACGATCGCGCCGCTCTCGACGGCGGCATCCCGCTGGTCGAGCCGCAGGCCGGCCTTGCGTCCGGCGCTGTCGGCCCCGTGGCAGCCGAAGCAGTTCTCGACCAGGATCGGCCGGATGTGCTCGTTGTACGAGAGGTCACCGGCCGAGACTGCCCGGCAGCAGGCCAGGAAAGCCACCGCGGCGACGATCGGGAGGGAGAAGAACCGCATGGCAAGTCATTTCTCCGTGGTTTCCTTTGGAGTCGGAGTCGAGCCGATCCGCCGGGTTCGAATATTCGCCCCGCCGTTCTTCGTGAACTCCTCCACCGCGCCCGCCCCCCCCTTCACGCACCAGTAATTGAGATCAGCAACCCCGAGGTTCTGTGGATCGTGAATGTCGCTGACAAGCGTCTGCCAGGCATTGTTCGCGTCCGTTTGTCCCGGACCGGGAAACTCGGTGTTCAATTGCTCAATCATAAATCCGTGCCGTCCCGACACCGTGATGTGGTTGGCATTGCGGTAGGTGCCGACGCGGCCAAACCGTGAGGCGTGATGGGCAAACAGGAAGTTCAGGCCATGCATGTTGCTCGCCACCACGATGTTGTCGCCGTCGGTATGTTCATTCACCGAGATGCCGGTGTGATACCCCGTCACGCAGACGTTGCGCAGGATCGTGAGGGCGCCATTGTTACAGGCTGATGTGACCAGCCCACTGGTGCCGTGCGTCGGCTTGGAGGCCTGCACGTTGTAGACGTCGGTGTTGATGAACACGTTCTCGACTTTGCACTGAACCGCACGCCCTAGATCGACACCATGGATACCGGGATTGTCATAGGTGCGGACATCCAGATTCCGGACGATCACATTGACCCCGGAAAAGCCGGCGTACATGTTTTCGGGGGTGTTTAACGCTGCAATGACCGCCGGCCCCGATTCGGCCACGCACTTGATGATCGTGCCATTCTGCGGAAACGGAAACGCGCCGATCGTGCCGAAGACCGGCGTCGGTTCGGCCTCGCCCACGATCTCCACGGTGATCCACGCCTTGGTGCCGGGAATGAGCATTCTGCCGCGGTAGATTCCGTGCGGAATGAACACGCGGCCTCCACCGGCCTCGATCACCGCCTTCAGGCAGGCCGAAAACGCCTCCGTGTTGTCGGTCTTGTCATCGCCCACGGCCCCGTAGTCACGAACGTTGAATGTTCGCGCTGTCGCCGCGTCAGCCGCCGCAGCGGCACCTGCAAAGAGCAGGCCGCCCATCGCCATTACGACCAGTGTCTTCCACATGGAATCTCTTTTCGGGCCGCCCAGCACATGCTCGATCCGCTTCATTGACTGTTTCACGGCTTGTTCCTTCTGACCTGTACAAGGCGATCCCGATCATTTCTCGGTGGTCTCCTTCGGGGCCGGAGTCGGGGTCGAGCCGATCCGCCGGGCCTGGATGTGTTCACCGCCGTTCCTGGTGAACTTCTCCACCGCCCCGACACCGCCCTCGACCACCCAGTAGTCGATGTCGCCAAACCCGAGATTCTTGGGGTCGTGAATGGTGAAGTCAGCTGCCTGCCACTTGTTGCCGTCATCGGTCTGCCCAGGGCCGGGAATTTCGATATCCAGCTGATCAATGCAGAAACCGTGCCTGCCGGTCACCGTGACGCAGCGGGTGCAGCGCTGCGCGCAGACCCGGCCGAACCGCGAGGCGTGGTGGGCGCGGGCAAACTCGAGTCCGTTGACGTTGGAGCCCAGAGTGATGTTGTCGCCATCGGTATGCTCGTTGACCAGGATCCCGGTGTGATACCCGGTCACGAGCACATTGCGCAGGATGGTCAGCGCCCCATTGTTGCAGGCTGGGGTGACCAGCCCACTGGTGCCGTGCGCCGGCTTGGAGGCCTGCACGTTGTAGACACCGGTGTTGATGAACACATTCTCGACTTTGCACTGAGCCGCCAGCCCCAGATCAACACCGTGGATGCCGGGATTGTCATAGGTGCGGACATCCAGGTTCCGCAGGCTCACGTTGACCCCCGAAAACTGCATGTACAACTTTTCGGGCACGTTGGCCGCAGAGATGACCGCCGGCCCCGATTCCGCCACGCACTTGATGATCGTGCCATTGTTCGGCATCGGAAACGCGCCGATCGTGCCCCAGACCGGCGTCGGCTCGCTCTCGCCCACGATCTCCACGGTGATCCACGCCTTGGTGCCGGGAATGACGATTCTGCCGCGGTAGATTCCGTGCGGAATGAACACGCGGCCTCCACCGGCCTCGATCACCGCCTTCAGGCAGGCCGAAAATGCCTCGGTGTTGTCGGTCTTGTCGTCGCCCACGGCCCCGTAGTCACGAACGTTGAATGTTCGCGCTGTCGCGGCGTCAGCGGCCGCTTGCGTGTTCTCCGCCCCGTCAGCCGCCGCAGCGGCACCTGCAAAGAGCAGGCCGCTCATCGAGATCACAACGACGGTCTTCCACATGGAATCTCTTTTCGGGCCGCTCAGCACATGCTTCATCCGCCCTATTGACTGGTTCACACGCTTCTTCCTTCCGACCCGGCGGAGTGACGGGGCCCCGGTGCTCGTCGCCGGCATGGCGGCGAGGCAAGGCAGCCCCGCTGTCAGGCCGGCTCGCACACGCTCCGCTGGCTGCCGAGCCCGTCGATCGCCAGCGTGACCACGTCGCCCGCCGCGAGGAACGTCGGCGGCTTCATGCCCATGCCCACGCCCGGAGGCGTGCCGGTGATCACCACGTCTCCCGCCTCCAGCGTGAGGAACTGCGAGAGGTAGTGGACGATGTGCCAGACGTCGAAGATCATCGTCGCCGTGGTGCCGTTCTGCCGACGCACTCCGTTGACCTCGAGCGTGAGGCCCAGCTGCTGGGGATCGGCCACCTCGTCGGCCGTCACGAGCCAGGGGCCCAGCGGCAGGAAGTTGTCGCAGCTCTTCCCTTTGCTCCACTGACCGCCCCGCTCCAACTGAAACGCCCGCTCGGAGACGTCGTTGGCCACGCAGAACCCGGCCACGTGGTCGCGGGCCGCCTCCTTCGACGGCAGGTAGCGGGCGTCGCGGCCGATCACGAGGCCGAGTTCGACCTCCCAGTCGGTCTTTTCGCTGCCGCGCGGGATCAGGATCGGGTCATGCGGCCCGCAGACGGCCCCCGTCGCCTTCATGAACAGGATCGGCTCGGCGGGAATCGCAGCCCCCGTCTCCTTGGCGTGGTCGGAGTAGTTGAGGCCGATCGCAAACACGTTGCGTGGCCGGGCCACGGGAGCGCCGATCCGGGCTCCGGCCGGAGCGTCAGGGAGCGCATCCGGAGCGGCCGCGATGCCGCGAAGCGACTCCAGCCCGCCGCCCGCAAAGAAGGCATGGTCGTAGTCCCGCACGTGGGCCGAGACATCCTTGATACGGCCGTCGGTGGTGACAATGCCGGGCTTTTCCTGGCCGCGGAGGCCGAAGCGAACGAGCTTCATGGTGAGTCCTATCGAGGGCGAATGGGGCGTGGCTGAGACTTGGGAGATGCAGACTTGAGCCGGCTGGAGATCGTGCTGGCGGTCTTCTTGACGAGATCGACGAGCCGGCGGCGGCCGGCGGCATCGAGCCGGGCCGTCGGCAGGCTCACGCTGATGGCGCCGACGACATCGTCACCGGCACACACCGCCGCGCCGATGCACGACACCCCCACGTCGGTCTCGTTCTCCTCGATCGCGTAGCCCTGCGTGGCGGCCTTGTCGAGTTCCGCAGCGAGCCGGCGCCGGTCGGTAATCGTGGCGGCCGTCCGCTTCACGAGCTTGGCCCGGGCGAGCAGCCGGCTGCGTTGGTCTGCCGGAGCGAGGCTGACGATGGCCCGGCCGAGGGCGGTCGTATGGAAGGGGTCGCTGGTGCGCGTGGCCACCCGGCGGAGCGGCAGCGTGCATTCGAGCACGTCGAGGTAGAGGACGCGGTCGTGCCGCAGCATCGCGAGATTCACCGTCTCCTGCGTCTTGGCGTACAGCTCGCGCAGCGGCCGCGCCGCGGCGTCGATGAGCCGGCGGACGGCCGCGTCGGAGACGAGCCGCTTCACCTGCGGGCTCTGCCGGTAGACCCCCGATGCCGGCCGCTCCAGGTAGCCGAGCGCCGTGAGCGTTTTGAGAATCCGGTGGGCGGTGGGCTTGGGCATGCCGACCTCGGATGCAAGCTCGGCAAGCGAGCGGCCCTCAGGATGGCCGGCGGTGGCCTCCAGGAGACCCAGGGCTTTGGTGAGCGAGTTGGATTCCATAATTCGAAAAGTATCGTGCCGTTCCGCAGAACTTCAACCCGCGTTCCTCTCGAACGGATGCAGCGGACGGCGGCGGCGGTGGTAGGCAAGCTGCCCGAGGTCGGCCGTGGTCACGCCCGGCGTATTCACCCGCACGAAGTGGCGACAGACCTCGCCGTAGGCGGCCACCGGCGCATGCACCCCCTTGGCCACGAGCAGCCGGAACGACGCGGGATCGAGGCCCGCGTGGCGAATCTGCTGGAGGCTGAACGGGGCCATCCGCCGGCTCGTCACCATGATCGTGAGGCCGCGGTCGTGCTCGAGCACGGCGGTGGGCCCCTGGTCGAACGACGTCGCGCCGCCGTGCCGCGGCTCGCGTTCGGTGAATCGGCCGTCGCTCACCGCGATCACCCGCCATTCCGCCTCGACCGGTGCCGACGCGGTATCGCCGGCCCACTCGCGGGCATGGCCGCCCACCGCCAGCGGTAGCCGCGCGTCGATGCCCGCGGATGCAGCCGCGGCCGCGGCGGCGGGGTCATAGACGCACGCGAAACTCTTCGCCATGCCGCGGTCCAGCAGCGCACGCACCAGCGCCATCCCGTCGGCCGGCGATCCGCCCCCGACGTTGTCGCCCATGTCGAGCAGGCAGACCGACCCGGGCAACGCTGCCGCTCGGTCGAGCGCCGCGTCGATACTCGCGAGCGTCGGCAGAAACGTGTCGCGGGCCAGCCACAGTCCGGCCCCGAGTGCATCGGCATGCAGGCGGGCCGCCGCCGCGTCGTCGTTCGTCACCACGATCACGGCCGACCCCATCTCCGGCACGTCGGCGTAGGGAAACCCGAGCACGATGCTCGTCGAGAGCACGGTGCCACGGGCGACGGGCCCGTCAGGTGCGGCCTGCTCGAAAGCCGCTCGGAGCCGCGCGGCAGCCTCGTAGTGTGGCAGGCAGGGAAAGGCGCCGGGATTCTGGCACTCGATGTTGATGGCCAGCGCCGGAAACGCGGCCGCCTGCGTGGGGCGGATATCGCCGGCGAGCGTCCGGGCCATGAGCCCCGCGGCCTCCAGGCCTCGGCTGCGCTGGTCGACGTGGGGATTCGTCCGGTAGGCCACGAGGGCGTCGGTGGCCTCGATCATCGCCGGCGAGAGGTTGGCATGCGGGTCGATCGTGCCGATGATCGGAATCGATCCCACTCGCTGACGCAGGAGCGTGAGCCAGTGGCCATCCACGTCTGCCACCGCTTCGCTCACGGTCGCGCCGTGCGGCGCCACGAGCAGACCATCGAGCGGGCCGGCCGCATCGAGGGCCGTGCCCACGAGCGAGAGCAGGGCCTCGAGGCATTCGGCCGTCATCGCGCCATAGGGCAGCGCCCGAGCGGCGAAGATCGGCACGGCCTCGATCCCCGCCTCCTCGAGCCCCGCGAAGAACCCGCCCACTTCATGATGGGAGCCAGCGAGCGCGGCCCTCACTGGCTCGCCCGTGACCAGCAGATCCTGCCGAAAGTGGTCGAGTGTCGTGGGCTGCGTGAGGAACGTGTTCGATTCCTGGAGCAGGGCCACGATGCCGACCCGCCGCCGCCCGGCGCGTGGCGGTCGGCCGTGAAGCCCGAAGCGGGTTGGCGTGGCAGGAGGGATGTGCGACATTGCGGAACAGATGGTTTCGGAATTCGGAACCGTCATGGTAGCCGCCGCCAGGAGCCCGCGCCGGGGCGGCCAGTCCTACCTGGTGCAAGCTTTTTGCGCAACAGTGCAATTCGGCCGCGGCGAAAATCAGAGATCATGACCAACAGCACCGCAACCGGATCCGACCGCATGCCGCCCCGCGTGGCTCTCGTCACCGGCGCCTCGGCAGGCATCGGTGCGGCGGTGGCGAAGGAGTTCGTAGACCGCGGCTTTGCCGTCGGGATCCTCGGGCGGAACGTGGAGCGGCTCACCGAGGTCCGCCGCTGGCTGGAGTCGGCAGGGGGGCGGGTGATCGCGGTTTCGGGCGACCTCGCCGACCTCGACTTTGCGGAGTCGGCGGTGCGGAGCGTGGTGGCGGCATTCGGGCGGCTCGACGTGCTCGTCAACAATGCGGCCGCCCGGGAACTGACGACGATGCGGGAGATCACGCCCGCGGAGTGGGAGCACACGCTTCGCGCCTGCCTCACGGCGCCGGCGTTTCTCGCCCGGTGGGCGGCCGAGGAGATGGAAAAGCATGGCAGCGGCGTGATCGTGAACGTCGGCAGCATGATGGCGCGGCAGGCCCACGGGATTTCGCCGGCCTATGTCGCCTGCAAGGGGGCGCTCGAATCGCTCACCTACGACCTCGCGGCCCTCTACGGGTCCGCGGGCATCCGCGTGGTCACGGTCGCGCCGGGGGCGATCGACACGGCGATGAGCCGCGATCTGGTCACCGACAACGGGTCTGATTGCCCGTCGGAAGACCCGATCCGCGAGTTTTCGGAATCGATGGCGATGCTCGGCCGCTGGGGCCGGCCCGAGGAGGCCGCCAAGGCGATCGCCTGGGTGGCGTCCGAAGAGGCCAGCTACCTCACGGGCACGACGCTCGTGCTCGACGGCGGCTGGTCACGGATGCACATGCCGCCGCAGGTGACGCAGGCCGTACTGGCCTCCGGCCGCTGAGCTCAGCCAAACCAGCAGCCGATTCGGGCTGAGGGATTGGGCTGCGAGGGGTGGGCCGTTCGTGTCGAGGAGCACTCGCCTCATTGCCAATCTTGACGCAAAACGGTACGGATGTATACCCTCCGTCGCTGTGAGGCGTGGCCATGCCGTGGTATGATTTCATTTGGAATCCGGAAGCGGGAGGCAATGCAGCGCACATCGCCGAGCACGGCATTTCGATCGAGGATGCGGAGTTGATCGTCTGCAGGCCACTTGCCACGGGGCTGACTCGGGCGACTGGCAGACCGATGGCGACCGGATTTACGGCAGACCACCGCCGAATTGTGGTTATCTATGAGGTTATCGATCCTGTCACGGTATTCGTGATTACGGCATTCGAGGTGGATGCATGAGCGATACAGACCGCCCCGCCCCTCATGCTTTGGGCAGGCGAATCATTCGGGAGGCGATGCCTGCCGAACGAGAGCGGCATGCGCTGCTTCGGGCCGCCGTGGAGGACGAGCGGCCGGAGATCGCCGCATGGGCTCGCCGGGAGACCGCGCATGTGGAGGGCGACGTGGCCGTCGGCTTGGTTCTTAGCCCCGAGGAGTCCCCGGTGCTGGACGCCATCGATGCGTATGCGGCCAGCCATCACCTGCCGGGCCGCAGTGCGGTGATCCGGGAGGCGCTGGCGAGGCTCTTGGACATCCGGCTCGATTCGGGGCCGAAGCGCTCTGCCTAAACGCAGTTCGGCGTGAAAAAGGTTCCTGACACCTTTTTTGCCCCTCCCGACCAGGTGGCATAACCGGCGTCACGGCCCGAGCTGCTCGAGCAGGCGTTGCATGGCCTGCACGCGGTCCGGAAACCGTTCGGCCAGGTTCGTCGTTTCGCCGCGGTCTTCGGCCATGTCGTAGAGCTCGGGAGGAGCACCGGCGGTCTCGATCAACTTGAAGCGTCCCTGCCGCAGGCCACCCGCGAAGGCGACGACGCGGTCGGCATCGGCGGAGGCTGCTTCGTCCCCGAGGATCGGAACCAGGCTTTCCCCATCGGGCCGAATCAGCCGGCGGCCCCGAAATTGCTCCGGGTGCGGCACGCCCGCCAGCTCCAGGCAGGTGGGCATGATGTCGGCGATGTGGCTGATCCGATGCGAGATGCGGCCGCCGCGTCGAAGCCCCGCCGGCCACCAGGCGATCAGCGGTGAGGCGATGCCCCCCTCGAGGAACTCCGTCTTGTGGCCACGGAACGGCGTGTTTGCCAACGAGGCGAGGGCGGCGCCGTGGTTGAGGAACGTGCCAGGCCCGCCGGGACGCGCTCCCGGCGGAACGGGGCTGTCGAACGCGAGCTGCGAACTGGCGCCGTTGTCCGACAGGACCAGGATCAACGTGTTTTCCCGTTTTCCCGCCTTCTCCAGGGCGGTGAGGATCCGGGCGAGGCTCCGGTCGATGCTTTCGACCATCGCCGCATTGATGGCCATGCGCTCGAGCGGATGGTCGCGGCTGGCGACGTCGTCCGCAGGCCGCAGCAGCGAAGGGCAGAGCCTCGTGCTTCGGGAGAGGAGCCCGGACTCGATGAGCCGCTCGAGCCGGGCCTCCATCAGGGCCGGAACGCCACGGCCGCGATAGAGATCGAGACAGGCCGCCACGTCCTCTTCCTTCGCCTGCAGCGGCCAGTGCGGGGCGTAGTGGGAGATGTAGGCGAAGAATGGCGTTTCACTCGTGGCGCTGCCCTCGATGAACCGCGCCGCGAAATCCGTGATCAGATCGGTCGAGTACTCGCCCTCAGGCCGCTTGAATCTTCTGCCGTCCTGAAACCAGGGCGTCTTCGCCACCTCACGAAAATAATCACCCGGGCCGCCGCTGGCCGATCCTAGAAACCGGGTCGCGCACCGGCCCACGGCCGCGGGGTCGTGCCAGTTCTCCGCCGTGACCATGTCGAGCCGTCCGACCGCGCAGGTCTCGTAGCCGTTGGCCGCGAGCAGCTCCATCAGGGTCGCGCAGTTGGTCGCGAGAGGCGCGAAGATGTCCGCTCCGGGGGGCTGGCCCACCCGCCACGGCTGACAACCGGTCATGAGGGCGGCGCGGCTCGGCCCACACACCGAGCAGTTGTAGAACTGCGAAAACCGCACGCCTTCGGCCGCCAGTCGATCGATCGTCGGCGTCCTGATCTCCCCGCCGTAGCAGCCCAGCTCCGAGAACCCCATGTCGTCGGCGAGGACGACGATGATGTTCGGACGGGGCGCCGCGGCCGCCGCGACCGCGGTCTGGCCGACGAGGATCGCCGCGAGCAAAAGCAGCGTGGTCGTCATCCGGCGAGTGGTCCTGTGCATGGTCCGTGGCCTCGGCTGCCGGTGGTGGGTTCGAAGGCGGGTGCGGCTTTGGGGTTCGAGAATCAGGCTCACATTCCGATGTCCATTGCCGTAACGGGCGCCTGCCCTGGGCCCCGAATTCGAAGGACAAAAACGGTCTTGAAGATGTGATCCTTGTCGGTCCTCGCCCTGGCGAGTTCGCGAACCGTGAACTTCATTCGGCTGCAGTGCCGAATTGGGTGCGCAGTTGTGCCGAGTGCTCGCCCGCGGGAGTCCCACGATCACCGTTCCGGAAATCCGCGATGGCGGCGTTCACAGCCGCAACGTTCTCTGCGTACAAGGATTCTGGGGGGTTTTCCGTTCGCCAGAGATCAAAGAGGTCGTCAAGGCTGAGGTTTGACCCACCCGTGCCGATCCTTTGCCGCACGAACATCGAAAATCGATCTAGGTCTTCGCCGGTGGTAGCCATGTCGTTCCGGACCTTTCTGGGACAGCCGAAAATGATACGCCCATGCTGATTGCGGGGTCAACGAACGGATGTCCGGGAGACCCCCACAAACCCCGCCCTCTCGGGATATGCTCTGGCCGTGACTGCCACGTGGCCTCGGCTGTCGGTGGTGGGTGTCGAAGGGTGGGGACCGCTGTTGCATGGCGATCCCGAACGCATTCACTGCAGGAGAAAATCCTGGCGGTGACTGTCGGCGTTGGAAGCGATCTCCGCGCGGAGGTCGCTCGCGACGTTGTACTTCGGCGGGAGGATCTGGTCGCGAACCGGAATCGGCGTGTCCGATGCCGTTGGCGACGCATTGGGGTTGTAGAGCCGCTCCTTGCCGTTCGCCGTGATCTCCACGCGGTAGATGCCACCCGCGCGGGGGCCCTTCGCCCGGGGCACGTCGTAGCGGCCCGCCGCGATCGATCCGCCCGTCGAGGGCCCCGCCGTGCCATCGATCGGAAAGAACACGATCACGCCCTCCTCGACCGGCTTGCCTTGCCAGCGGACGTCGCCCCAGGCCCGCACGGTCTTGGGCCTGGAGCCGCACCCAGCCGCAGCGACCGCGAGGATCACGCAGAACAGCCGCAGGAGCGGGGCCCGAGAGCGATTGCACATGCCGGTCACCACTCGGCCGGCAAGGCATCGCCGCTGTCGATGCTCGCGAGGCTGATCCAGGCCGCGGCATTGACGGCATCAGCCACGAACCGCACTGAGCCGTCGGCCAAGCCCGCGTTCACGCCCCCGAGATGCTTGCTGCGGGCCGCAATCATGAGCGTGCTCCAGCAGGGTCCGCCCGTGCAGGGGGCCTTGGCCGGGTTGCAGTAATAAATGTTGAGCATTTGATCGGGCACGGCCGAGTTCGGGGTGCGGTTGTGCGTGTAGACGCAGCCCAGATCGGTCCACCAGGCGCCGCGGAGATCGGGCGTGCCGCTCGGTCCGGCGATCACCTCGGAGATCGCCACCGTGTTCGACGTGCCGTCGCGGACGTGCGCGGCAGAGCGGGCGAT
>JAPOJV010000231.1 GCA_029978085.1 bacterium | reverse complement strand
GTCGTCGCTGCCGTTGCCGCAGATGATCCAGTCGGGATCGACGCCAAGCACCTCCGCCGCCCGCATGCGAAACACGGTGGCCAACGGATCGGGATACTTCGCGAGCGTCCGGCCTGCCGCCGTGGCCGCCAGCGCCCGCGCCACCGCAGGCGATGGCGCATAGGGATTTTCATTCGTATTGAGCTTGATCCATTTGCCCCCCTGCGGCTGCTCTCCGGGCACATAGCCGGCGAGCGCGGCGATCTCGGGGCGGACGGGAGGCGGGGCGGGATTCATGACATACAAATCTTACCTCACGCCAGCAGATGGCCTCTCCACAGGGCCTACAGCCATCACAACCGGTCGAAACCAACCTCCACATGCCCAACCCGGCTCGGGGCTGCCCATCGCCCTCTCGGCGGACGTTCGCCTCGGCCATCCTTGGCCTCGGCTCTCTGCATGTCCGCTCGATGGCATGGGCAGTCCCGAGCCTTCCTCCTGTTGTCGGCATGAATTTCACGACAGGGAGGCGGCTGGCTGCCGGTGCCCCGGGAGCCGGCGTATGCCGCCAAGCGAAGCCAGGATGGCGAAGCGCAGGCGGCATCCGAGCGAGCGAAGGGCATGGATGCCCGCAGCGAGCGTCCGGCGATGGGGCACCGGCAGCCGGTCGCCGGGTTGGGCCAGTTGACTCTCGCGGACTCGACCTAGCCCCAAACTAGCCCCGGGCTTCCACGCTGCGGCGGTGGGCGGTGAGGCCTTCGGTGTCGGCGAGCGTGCGGATGTCGGCGGCGAGGTCGGCGAGGTCGGCCTCGGCGAGGTGGATCACGCTGCCGCCGCGGAGGAATTCGTTGGCCGAGAGGCCGGCGGCGAACCGGGCCGTGCCGCCGGTGGGCAGAACGTGCGACGGACCGGCGGCATAATCGCCGGCGGCCACGGGGCTCCAGGGGCCGAGGAAGGCGGCGCCGGCGTGGCGGATCGTGGCCAGCGTCCCTTCCGGATCGCGGGTGTCGACCGAAAGGTGCTCGGCCGCGAGCTCGTCGGCGATCGCCGCCGAATCCGCGTCGCTTTGCGTCACGACGATTCCGCAGAAGCGGGCGAGGCTGTCGCGGGTGAGGTCGGCGCGTTCGAGGTCGGCAAGGCGGCGGGCGAGGGCCGCGGCTACGGCGTCGGCGAGTGCGGGGCTGGCCGTGAGGAGGATCGCCGAGCCGGGCGAGTGCTCGGCCTGGGCGAGCATGTCGGCGGCGATGTACTCGGGGTGGCCGGCAGCGTCGGCCACGATCACGATCTCGCTGGGGCCGGCGATCGAGTCGATCGACACGTCGCCGTAGACGTGTTCTTTCGCGAGCGCGACGAAGAGGTTGCCCGGCCCGACGATCTTGTCGACCCGCGGCAGCCCTTCCACACCATAGGCCAGTGCCGCGACGGCCTGGGCGCCGCCGGCCCGCACCACCGTCGTGACGCCAAGCTCGTGGCAGGTGGCAAGCACGTGGCGGTTGTCGGAACCGAATGGCGTCGGTGGCGCGACGACCACGATCTCCGGCACGCCGGCGACTTTGGCCGGCACGACGGTCATCAAGAGCGTCGATGGATAGGCCGCCGCGCCGCCCGGCACGCACACCCCCACGCGATCGAGCGGCAGATACCGCTGCCGCAGCCGACCGCCCCCGGCGAGCGGCACCTCGACGTCACGGGAAAGGATCGCCCGCTGAAACCGCTCGACGCGGTCGCGGATCCGCCGCACCGCCGCGAGAAACTCCGGCTCCACGTCGCGATGGGCCGCGGCGAGCACAGCGGGCGGCACGAGGAGCGTGTCGCGGGAAACGTCGGCCCGGTCGATCCGCCGCGTGTAGTCGAGCAGCGACTCGAGGCCGAGGCTGCGGACGTCGCCGCAGATCCGCTCGACCACCTGCCGCGGCGCGAGCGGCTCACCGAAGACGTCGATCGTCCGCTGGCGGCCGGCGGGACTGATCACGTCCCCCTGCGAGACGAGCTTGTTGCGGAGCGCATCGAGCCGCGCCCGGCCATCGGGAGCAGCGAGATCGATACGTTCACAGAGCGGTACAGCGGCGGGCGTCATCACGCCCAAGGATACCGTTCAATCGTCCGACGGCGAGCACCTACTCCCGACAAGCCGCCCCACATGGCAGACCCGGGGGGGCGAGGGGGTCGGTGCAAGCTCGAGGAGCATTTGAACCGATTCTTCGAGGTTCCGCGACGATCTGAAAGACCGCGCAGCGGCGACTTGTACCGCCCCCGAGCCGGCGCATCGCCCGTTGCGGAACAACGGGCCTACGGCTGGTTCGCGGCGACCGCGTTGACGCCTCGGCCCCAGCGGGCCGACCAGCGATCGGC
>JAPOJV010000172.1 GCA_029978085.1 bacterium | reverse complement strand
GCGGCGGCTGGCGACGGGGCCGCGGGCGGTGATGGCGGCGGCGATCGCGGTCCGGGCGGCGGCGTCGAGGTCGCAGGCGAGGGCCCGGGCGTTTTCCTGCACCTGCTCCGGGCTCGTGGCCCCGAAGAGCACGCTCGTGATGCCCGGCTGCTCAGCCGTCCAGTCCAGCACGAGGTCGGGCACGGCCACGCGCAGCCGGCTCGCGATCGGCCGCAGGGCCTCGACGAAGTCGAGGTTGCGCTCAAACTCGACGCCATTGAACATCGGGTATTTGTGCCGACTGTCGGTCATCGGGAACACCTGGCCGCGGTGCATCTTTGCGGCCAGAAGCCCCTTCATGAGTGGCCAGTAGGCGACCATCCCCACGCCGTGGCTCATGCACCACGGCAGCACCTCCCGCTCAATCTCCCGCTGCAGCATGTTGAAGTGCATCTGGCAGGCGGAGAGCGGACAGACGGCGTGAAACCGCGTCAGCTCGGCGACGGATGCGTTGGAAAGGCCGACGGCCTGCGTCTTTCCTGCGTCGAGCAGCCGCTTGAGTTCGCCGGCCGACTCCTCGATCGGGATCGAGGGATCGGGGGCGTGAAGGTAAAGCAGGTCGAGGTGATCGGTGCCCAGTCGCACGAGGCTCTCCTCGACCTCGCCGCGAATCCGCTCGGGCCGGCCGTCGTTCACCTGCCGCCGGGGCGGTGACCGCGAGGAATCAGGCTCCCAGTGGATGCCGCACTTGCTGGCGATCGTGACGGCGTGGCGGGGAATGCGATTCGTGGTCGGTGAGCTGCCGCCCCAGCCCAGGGCCTCGCGGATCGCTCGCTCGCTCTCGCCGTGTTCGCCGTAGCAGTAGGCCGTGTCGAGGTGCGTGATGCCGGCGTCGAACGCAGCCCGCACCGTCGCGACGGCCGCCTCATGGGTGACGCCCGCGCGGGTCATGCCCGCCAGCGGCCAGCAGCCGAGCCCGAGCGGGCCGACGGTTACGGGCGAGCGGCCGAGGGGGCGGGGGGCGGTGTTCATGAGGAAGAGTGTAGGCCCGTCACGGAGTGACGGGCCAGTTCAAGTGATCATGTCACGCTGTGACGTGCAGGAGTTTCCGGTCACGGCGTGACCGGGCTACCTTGATCCGGTCTTGGCGTGACCGGGCTACGCGGAGCAACGGGCCTACGGGAGAGGACCCGCGTCGAACGTACCCGAGGCGAGGAAGTCGGCGACGAGGTCGGCGGCGGCGCGGTTGAAGAGGAGGCCCGTGTGCCAGGTGGGGAGCGTCACGTGGGCGTGGGGCACGTCGGGGTGGGTGCTCTCCTCCGAGACCAGCGCGTCGTATTGGGCGGCGATCACGCCGATGTCGAGGCCCTGGGGCGTCGGCAATAGATTCACGAGGCTGTCGGCGGCGGTCGAGAGTTCGGTGACGGGGCGCAGGAACCGGCCGAACGTGTTCACCGCCCGCGTGGCGACGAACGAGCCGTGGTTCGGCGGGGCGAGCATCACGAGGCGGCCGAGCTTCCGCGGGCGATAGCGGTCGAGCGCCGCCCGGGTCACGATGCCCCCCATGCTGTGCGTCACGACATGGATCGTGTTGATTGCCGGATCGGCGTCGAGCCGCTGGAGTTCGCGGCTAAAGCGGTCGGCATGCACGAGCAGCGAGCACTGGATGTTCCAGTAGCCCCACGGCGTCGTGCCGTAGCCGCGGCGCCGCAGGCGGCGGGCCAGAGGCGCCAGCAGAAATTTGTTGGCGAGGTAGCCGTGGATGAGGGCGACGTGCGCGGACGAGTTCATGAGGCCGCGGGGCGGGCGGCGGGCCGCTGCGGGGCGGGGCAGCAGTCGAGGGGACAGACGTCGTGATTGGCCGGCAGCCGGCCGATTGCGGCGCGGGTCGGCAGGTTCCAGGCCCGCTCGGCGATGAGCTCGCGGACGCAGGCGATGAACTCGGGGGCCGTGCCCACCGTCGCCGCCCGCTGCATGTCGATGCCGAGCTCCTTGCAGAGGTCGGCCGCTTCGGTGTCGAGATCGTAGAGCACTTCCATGTGGTCGGAGATGAACCCGATCGGCGAGATCACGAGCCGGCGGACTCCCTGGGCGTGGAGCTCCCGGATCGCGTCGCAAATGTCGGGCTCGAGCCAGGGCTGCGTGGGCGGGCCGCTGCGGCTCTGATAAACGAGCCTCCAGTTCGTCACGCCCGCCTGTTCGGCCACGAGTCGGCACGACTCGGTGAGCTGCGGCACGTAGCGGCTCGTGTCGGCCATCGACATCGGGATGCTGTGGGCCGTGAACAGCACCGGCACGTCGCCACGGGCCTCGGCCGGAAAATGATCGAGGGCCGCGCGGACATTGGCCGCCATCGGACCGACGAAGCCGGGGTGATTGAAAAACACGCGGATCTTGTCGACCTGCGGCGCCTTCTCGCCAAGCGGCGCGCAGGCTGCGGCGATGTTTTCCCGATACTGCCGACAGCCGGAGTAGCAGCTGAAGCCGCTCGTCACGAACGCGACCGCCCGCTTCACGCCGGCGTCGGCCATCTCGCGGAGCGTGTCGGTGAGCAGCGGATGCCAGTTGCGATTGCCCCAGTAGACGGGGAGCCGCGGGCCGTTGCGCTCCAGTTCAGCTCGCAGCGCCGCCAGCAGGGCGAGGTTTTGCTCGTTGATCGGGCTCTTGCCGCCGAAGTGGTAGTAATGCTCGGCGACCTCGAGCATCCGCTCCCGCGGCACGTTGCGGCCCCGGAGGACGTTTTCCAGGAATGGAATCACGTCATCGGGCTTGTCCGGGCCGCCGAACGACACGAGCAGCACGGCGTCGTACGCCGCCGGCCGATCGGCAGGAATGGGTTCACTCATCAGCGACTGCACGCGACAGCGAAAAGGAAGGCAATGACCCCACGGGGATTCGAACCCCGGTTACCGCCGTGAAAGGGCGATGTCCTAGGCCTCTAGACGATGGGGCCGTCGTGCAGCTACGCGAACTGCATCAGGCGATGCTCAAGACTACCCGATGTCAGGCGTCGGGAGCCAGAGCCTCAGGTTCCGGCGGCTGGTTGGCGTTGCTCGACTCGTGAACGCTGCCACCGACCGACGCCTGGTCCACCGGCTCGCCGCGGGCAATCGCCTCGAAGACCTCGCGACGATGCACAGGCACCTCCTTGGGGGCCTCGACGCCCAGACGCACCTTGTCCCCACGGATCTCCACCACAACGATGGTGATATCGTTGTTGATGACGATGCTCTCGTCTTTCTTGCGTGAGAGGACGAGCATGGGCCATTCCTTTGGCGCTGTGGCGAACCGGGCGAGGGATGAAAATCAGGATGCGTGCGACTGCCAGAAACTCCTTCATCCTAGTGACCCGAAAAAGCCAGTCAAGCAAATCCCGGGCCCTGGAATCAAAAAAGATCGGCAAATGCGGCTATTTGCGGCGATTCGGCCAACAGTGACGGCTGGCCCGCACCCCTTTGCCGAAGCGGACACAAGGGCGTTCTCGCGGAAGTAAGTGCGTTCTCGCGGGAGCGAATCCGGCTCGGGGGCGGTACAAGTCTCGTCGCGGGACCTCGAAGACTCGGTCCAAATGCTCCTCGAGCTTGCACCGACCCCCTCGCCTTCGCGTGAGAGGAGGCGCCGTTGACCGCCCCCGAAGCCAGAGTTGACGTCGTCCTTGTTGGCCTGCGCAGGCTCCCTATACTCTCGACGTCGGTGCTGCGGTCGGATTCGCAGCACGCCGCCGCAGCCCCTGCCGGACGCTCCGTCAGCCATGAAATCCTGGTTTCGCAACCTGTTTACGGCCGTCTGGACGGTGCTCGATGGGATGCGGGTAACGATGCGGGTGTTTAGCAGCACCTACGACCAGAAGCGGCGCACGTTCACCGAACACTTCGAGTATCCGGAACTGCCGGCCCCCGTGGCGGCCCGCTACCGCGGCTTCCATCGGTACGACCTGACGACCTGCATCGCCTGCGATCAGTGCTCGAAGGCGTGCCCTGTGGATTGCATCTACATCGGCAAGGAGCGGGTGGAGAACGGCAAGGGCTTCCGCGTGAGCGGGTTCACGATCGACTACTCGAAGTGCATGTTCTGTGCGCTGTGTGTCGAGCCGTGTCCGGTGGATTGCATCTTCATGGGCTCCACGCTCGACCTCTCCTGCTACAGCCGCGACGGAACGATCGTGGACTTCGCCCGGCTGCCGGTCGAGGTGGCCTGGGGCCGTTCCACGCTCAACCCCACCGCCGTTGCGGCCTCGAAGGTCATCGTCGAGCCCGTGCACGGCGGACCGAATCAGTAATCTCGCGTTCACTCTGAAGGCCCGCCCTGATGCATCCCGTCCTGATCGCCGGCTACGTCGCCCTCTTCGTCGCGGTGGGGATCGCGTTTCTGGCGGTCAACCTGATCGTGGGCTGGCTCGTGCGGCCGCGGGTGCCCAACGCCGAGAAACTCGAGGTGTATGAGTGCGGCGAGCCGACGATCGGCTCGAGCTTCGTGCAGTTCGACCTGCGGTTCTACGTGGTGGCGTTGCTCTTCATCATTTTCGACGTGGAAGTCGCCCTCTTTTTTCCCTGGGCCACTGTGTTCGGCAAGGCCACGCAACTCACCAACCCCGCGCTTCAGACGGTGCAGGCCGACGGCATGCTGACGCCCGCCGCCACCGGTCTGATGCGTGAGCTCGGCGTCAAGAAGCCCGCGGTGCCGGAGACGCTCGGCCCGCTGCTTACGCCCACCATTTCCGAGGCCCGGGCCATCGAGGCCACCCGGGGCGATGCGACGCCCCAGCAGGCTCTCGGTCGGTGGTCCGTCGCCCGCACGGGATCGCTCCTGGCCCGCACCGCCGTCGTCGACATGGCCGCGTTCTTCGCCATCCTGCTGGTCGGCTTCGCCTACGTGTGGTACCGCGGCGACCTCGACTGGGTCCGCGCGGTATCGGCCGAGCGGTCAGCCTGACGCTTTTTATCCCCACTCCCCGAGCTTCCAATCGTCATCATGCGCGGCCCCGGATTTCTCGACCAACTCGACGAGGCGCTCCCGGGCGCCGTTGTCGGCAAGAACCTCGAGGCAATCGATCCCTGGATCGAGATCGCCCCGGAGCGGATCGCGGAGGTCTGCGGCTGGCTGGCCAGGAAGAGTCCAGTGCGGTTCGACTCGCTGCAGTGCATTACGGCGGTGGACTGGTTCGAGCGGGATCCGAAGAAGGCTGCGAAGGTCTCGTGGCAGCCGCGGACGGAACTCGTCTATCACCTCTGGAGCACGTCAGCCCGCGTGAGCCTCGTGCTCAAGACGACGCTGCCGCGGTGGAAGGGAGACGTCCCGGGGCAGTTGCCCGAAATTCCGAGCGTGTGCGGCGTCTGGCGGGGCGCGAACTGGCACGAGCGAGAGGTTTACGACCTGTCTGGTGTGTGGTTCACCGGCCACCCCGATCTGCGGCGGATTCTCTGCCCCGAGGACTGGGACGGGCATCCGCTCCGCAAGGACTACGAGCAGCCGCTCGAATACCACGGTATCCGCGGTCGCTAAGCAAGGAGATCACGCATGGCACAACTGCTTGACGACGATCCCCGGATCATCGAGTTCGACGTCCGCACCGACGAAATGCTCGTCAACATGGGTCCGCAGCACCCGAGCACCCATGGTGTGCTGCGGCTCGTGCTTCGGACCGACGGCGAGGTGGTGTCGGAACTCGAGCCACACATCGGCTACCTCCACCGGAGCGCGGAGAAGATCGGCGAGAACGTCTCCGCGCGGCAATGGATTCCCTACACCGACCGGATGGACTATCTCGCGGCGATGAACATGAATCTCGGCTGGGCCCTGGCCGTCGAGAAGTTGATGAAATACGAGGTCAGCGAGCGGGCCCGTCATCTCCGGGTGTTGATCGCCGAACTCGGTCGCATCGCCAGCCACCTTGTCGGCATGGGCGCCT
>JAPOJV010000117.1 GCA_029978085.1 bacterium | reverse complement strand
CTGGGGAACTAGGATTCGAACCTAGACTAACTGGTTCAGAGCCAGTCGTGCTACCGTTACACCATTCCCCAATCGCTGTGATTGGTGAGTTGAGCGTACATCGTGCACGCTGGCTCGGCAATTCCGCCTGCGTCCCTGCCCGTGGCCACCCTTCAGATCCAATCCGGTCCCCAGCGTGGCCGCCGGTTTCGCGTCTCCCGCGACCGAGTCGTGATCGGCCGCCATCCCGGCTGCGACGTCGTCCTCGAATCGACGGCGGTGAGCCGGCAGCACGCCGAGATCACCCGATCTGGCGGCGACATCTCGATCGAGGACCTCCGCAGCCGCAACGGCACGAGCGTCAACGGCCGACCGCTCACGGGACGCCGGCAGCTCGAGGATGGCGACGAGGTCCTGATCGGCGACCAGCTGCTCACGTTCTCGTCGCGGTCGCGGTCGATGATCAGCACCGGCTCCCACCTGGCCGATGACGTCTTCGAGCCCGACGGCCACGACAACCTGATCGTGTCGCAGGTCGACGTCGCTCGTCCCGCAACGGGTGAAGAGATGGCGCGTCAGGCCGAGGCGAAGCTGCGGGCCGTCATGGGGCTGCAGCGTGCGGTCGGCGCCTCGCTCTCCCTCGACGACGTGCTGCCCCGACTCCTCGACGGCCTGCTCGACATCTTCCCCCGCGCCGACCGTGGCTTCGTGCTCCTGGCCGATCCGCAGTCACGGCGGATGGTGCTCAAGGCAAGGAAGGTGCGTGGCACGCAGGAGCCCGGCCCGCTGCGGCTGAGTCTCTCGCTCATCGAGCAGGTGGCCCGCAGCCGCACGGCGATCCTGTCGGCCGATGCCGTGTCGGACAGCCGGTTCAACGTGCACGACAGCGTGACCGACTGCCGCATCCGGTCGGTGATGTGCGTGCCGGTCGTCGGCGAAGATGGCGAACTGCTCGGCGTGGTGCAGGTGGACTCCCGAGACATCGGCCACGGGTTCGTGGCGGCCGACCTCGAGCTCCTCGCCGGCGTGGCAGGTCAGGCCGCGAGAGTCGTCGAGCAGGCGCTCGCCCACGACGACCGAATCTCGCGGGAACAGCTCAACCGCGATCTCGAACTGGCCCACCGCGTGCAGCAGGGACTCTTGCCTTCCTGCCCGCCGGCGGTCGAGGGCTACGAGGTGTTCGATTTCTACGAGCCGGCCCGGCATGTCGGCGGTGACTTCTTCACCTATGTGCCGTTGCCCGACGGCCGCCTCGCCGTGGTGCTGGCCGACGTGTCGGGCAAGGGCGTCGCCGCCGCCCTGCTCATGGCCGCCCTGTCGGCCGACATCCGCTACTGCCTCGCGAGCGAGCCCGACCTCGCCCAGGCAGTGGGCCGCATCAACGAGAGCTTTCTCCGCGGCGGCTGGGACGACCGCTTTGCCACGCTCATCGTCCTCGTGCTCGATCCGCTCGCCCATCGGGCCACGATCTGTAACGCGGGCCACCTGCCCGTTTTCCTGCGGGATGCCGGGGGCGGCGTCCGGACCGTCGCGGCCGATCTCGGCGGGCTGCCGCTCGGCATGGCGGCCGGCCATCCCTACCGCTCGTGCCATGTGGAGCTGGCCCTCGGCGACACGCTCCTCCTCTGCACGGACGGCGTCACCGAGGCCCTCGACCACGAGTCGCGACTCTATGGAATCGACCGGCTCTGCCGGGTGCTCGGCAAACCGGCCGATGGCCCCAAGGCGGTAGGCCGCCGGCTGCTCGCCGACGTGGAGCGGCACGCGGCGGGCCAGGTGCGGAGCGACGATATCTGCATCGTCTGCGTCGGCCGCACGGGGGCCCGACCGGCAGCCGCAGAGTCTGCCCAGAGGACGGGCGCCGCACGCCGGGCGGGCCGGATGCAGTCGGGCGGCTGAGCGTCCGATACGACCCTCAGGGCCGGCACGAGCCGGCCGGGCTGCAGGACGCGGCCCGAGTGACGCAGGCTGCAGGGAGGCACGGCGATGAGCTTTTTCGAGTGGGTGCGCGAGGGGGTGCGGCAGGCGGTGGTGCTGGGCATCGCCGACGCGGTCGAGGATGTCGGCACGCGGAATCGCGAGGAGGATTTCGGCCCCGCACTCGCCCAGTCGCTCCGCGAACGGCTCGCCGTCCGCCGTGAGCCCACGGTGCTCGAAACCGCCGCGGCAGCCCCGGTGGGCGTCGCGGCCCCGGCCGGCCGCCGCCGCCTCGGCCGCTCGCTCGAAGGGTTGCGCAAGGCGGCCTGACGAGAGACGCGGCCCGCGTCCCGCCGTGACAGGTTTTTTCCGGTCACGGCGTGACCGGGCTACCTTTTTCCGGTCACGGCGTGACCGGGCTACGCGGGGCCTTGGTCACCTACCGGTTCGGTCGGGGGATCCGGCCCTGGGATGAGCCACGGCGGCCCTTGCCTTTCGCGCGGCCGGCGGCGCGGGGGCGGCCGTCGCGGAGGGCGGCGATCTCGTCGCGGAGCCGCGCGGCCCGTTCGAAGTCGAGTTCGGCCGCGGCCTGCATCATGTCGGCCTCGAGCTGCTCGAGCAATTCGGTGGTGCGACGCCGCGTCTCATCCCCCTGCCCCACCGCCTCGAAGGCCACGGCCCGCGACGAGGCCTCGGCCTCGATGCCCGCCCGGATCTCCTTGCGGATCGTCTCCGGCGTGATGCCGTGGGTGCGGTTGTAGTCTTCCTGGAGCGCCCGCCGCCGGCGTGTCTCGTCGACGGCCTGCTGCATCGACTCCGTCACGGTGTCGGCGTAGAGGATCACGCGGGCATCGACGTTGCGGGCCGAGCGGCCGATCGTCTGCATGAGCGACGTCTCGCTCCGCAGGAAGCCCTCCTTGTCGGCGTCGAGGATCGCCACGAGCGAGACCTCGGGCAAATCGAGCCCCTCGCGGAGCAGGTTCACGCCCACCAAGACGTCGAACGTGCCCTCGCGAAGCTCCTTGAGCAGCTCCACTCGCTCGAAGGCGTCGAGCTCGCTGTGCAGCCAGCGGCAGCGGACCTTCCGTTCCTGAAAGTAGGCCGTCAGGTCCTCCGCGAGCTTCTTCGTGAGTGTGGTCACGAGCACCCGCTGTCCGGCCGCGACCACCGTGTCGATCTCGCCGGCAAGGTGCACCACCTGCTGCTTCGCCGGTACGATCTCGATCACGGGATCGAGCAGGCCGGTCGGCCGGATCACCTGTTCCACCACCTCGCCGCCGGTTCGAGCCAACTCCCAGGTGCCGGGCGTGGCCGACACGAACACCGTCTGGTGCAGCCGCTTCTCCCACTCGTCGAACATGAGCGGGCGGTTGTCGAGGGCGCTCGGCAGGCGGAAGCCGTGCTCCACGAGCGTCGTCTTGCGGGCCTTGTCGCCCGCGTACATGCCGCGGACCTGCGGTACCGTCACGTGCGACTCGTCCACGAAGAACAGGAAGTCTTCCGGGAAGTAATTGAAGAGCGTGGTCGGCGTGCTGCCGGGGGCCCGGCCGGAGAGCGGCCGCGAATAGTTCTCGATGCCGGGGCAGAAGCCCGCCTCCAGCATCATCTCGATGTCGAAGCGGGTGCGGGCGTTGAGCCGCTGGGCCTCGAGCAGCTTGCCCTGGCTCTTGAGTTCCTCGAGCCGCTGATCGAGTTCCGCCTTGATGGTGGAGACGGCCGCCTTGATCCGGTCCTCGGGCATCACGAAGTGGCGGGCGGGATAGAAATACATCTCGTCCTTCTTAGCCGCCACCTCGCCGCTCGTGGGATGCGTGATCGCGATCGCCTCGATCGTGTCGCCCCAAAACTCCACGCGACAGGCCAGCTCGTCGTAGGGGGGCCAGATGTCGACCGAGTCGCCACGCACGCGAAACTTCCCGCGGTCGAGTGCGATGTCGGTCCGCTCGTAGTGGATCGACACGAGCCGTTCGAGTAACTGGTCGCGGGTGAGCGTCATGCCGCTGGCGAGCCGCACCACCATCGCCCGGTAATCGTCGGGCGAGCCGAGGCCGTAGATGCACGACACGCTGGCCACGACGACCACGTCGCGGCGGCTCACGAGCGCGCTGGTGGCGGCGAGCCGCAGCCGGTCGATCTCCTTGTTGATCGCGGCATCCTTCTCGATGTAGATGTCGCGCTGCGGGATGTAGGCCTCGGGCTGGTAGTAGTCGTAGTAGCTGACGAAGTAGTGCACCGCGTTGTGCGGAAAGAAGTCGCGAAACTCCGCGTAGAGCTGGGCGGCGAGCGTCTTGTTGTGGGAGAGCACGAGCGTGGGCCGCCCCACGCGGGCGATGACGTTGGCCATCGTGAACGTCTTGCCCGACCCGGTCACGCCCATGAGCACCTGCGAGGCCCGCTGCTCCTCGACGCCACGCACGAGCGCGTCGATGGCCGCCGGCTGGTCGCCGGCCGGCTCGTACGGGGCGACGAGTTCGAATACGCCGGGGCGAAGCGATGCTGACTTGCTCATGGCGTCTCCCCTGCCCCGATGGGCCGCACATGTCGCCGCAGTTGCTCGAGCGTTGCCGGCCCGATCCCCGGCACATCGAGCAGGCCGTCGATCGACGTGAACGGCCCCCGTGTCGTGCGATGCAGCACGATTCGCTGGGCCGTGGACGGGCCGAGCCCGGGGAGCTGAGCAAGCTCCTCGACGCCGGCCGTGTTGACGTCGACGGTGAACACCACGCCCGATGCCGGGGCCTGATCGTGGTGCACGAGCCCGCCCCGCAGGCCGCCGGCCGCGACGAACCAGACCGCCATCCCGGCCAACGCCGCGGCCACCACCGCTGCGAGCAGCGGCTGGAACCGGGCGGGCAGAAACTGGTGTTCGGGGACGGGCGTCTGCATGGCTACTTCCCTGTTACGATACGCGATCCGCTTCCATTCGCCCCGCCACCCGCGTGAATCGCCATGGCCAGCCGTCCCGCCCCGCCCGCAGCCCCCCGTTCCTGCCCCGATTTCCGCCAGTCTGCCTGGGACGAACACCTGCAGGCTCACGTGGCCGCCGCAGCCGCTGGCTGGCTGGCAGAAGACCTCGGCCATGAGTGCGACTGGACGAGCGTGAGCCTGATTCCGGCGGAGGCCAGGAGCGAACTCCGGGTCGTGAGTCGCACCGCCGGCGTGATCGCCGGCCTCCCGGCAGCGACAGCGGTGGCAGCCGTCGCCGACCCGCGGCTGCGGTTCGAGCCGACGGTGGCCGACGGGGCAGTCGTGGCCGCCGGCACGACGATCGCCACGCTCGCGGGCGCCACCCGCAGCGTGCTCACGGCGGAGCGGGTGGTGCTCAATCTGCTCGGCCGGATGTCGGGCATCGCCACGGCAGTGAGGCGGCTCGTCGATGCGGCGGCCGGCACGTCCTGCCGCGTCTACGACACCCGCAAGACGGTGCCGGGCTGGCGGCTGCTCGACAAATACGCCGTGCGGACAGGGGGTGGCTGGAACCACCGCACCGGCCTCTACGATGCGATCCTGATCAAGGACAACCACCTCGCGGCGTTGCGAGCCGCCGGGCTCGGCCCCGCCGACGCCGTGCGGCAGGCGCGGGCCTTCGTCGAGAAGACATTTCCACCGTCGCGGTCGGCGGCGATGGTCGTCGAGATCGAGATCGATTCGTTCGGCCAGCTCGCCGACGTGCTCGCCGCCGGCCCCGACGTCGTGCTGCTCGACAACATGTCCGTCGAGGAACTGGCCCGCTGCGTGGCGGAGCGAGACCGTGCGGCACGGCAGGTGGTGCTGGAGGCGTCGGGCGGAATCAGGCCCGACACGGTGCCAGCGATCGCGGCCACGGGCGTCGACCGCGTGAGTACGGGCTGGCCGACACACCACGCCCCGTGGCTCGACATCGCCCTCGACTGGGCGTGAGCTCAATGGTCGGCCCGTCACGGTAGCCCGGTCACGCCGTGACCGGAAAAACATCCTGTCACGGCGTGACAGGCCCACGCGGAGCAACGGGCCTACGGGAAACTACACGCCGAGAAGGCGGTTCCGCTTCGTGCGGCGCTCGGCGCGGAGGCGGGCGCGGCGCTTGGTCTCGCTCGGCTTCTCGAAGAACTCGCGGCGGCGCATCTCCTTCTTGATGCCGCTCCGCTCCACCAGTTTCCGGAAGCGGCGGACCGCTTCCTGAATGCTCTCTCGCTCACGTACCGTCAGCTTGACCATGCAGACTCCGAGACCTCAGGCCCACTCTGGGGCGGTTCAACGAGGAAATGAATCGTCCAAATCGAGTCGCGGAGTATAGGGCACGCCGGCCCAGCCGTCCATCGCGGCCCCGCCCCGGGTTTGCCGGGCTGCAGACCCTGGGGCACAATTCCGAGACGACACCCGCGCGGCACCCCATGCCCATCGGTGCCGGCAGCCAGAGCCAGACCCTCGGAAAAACGCCTCCATGCGGGTGGAACTGCTGCCCTCGAGCCTGCCGGTCTCGGACGCCCAGTTCCTGGTTTCATACCTGGTCAACGGGGCGGTGGCCGTCGATGCCGGCTCCCTGGGGCTCCTCGCCGATCTGCGGCGGCAGGAGCGGGTGCGGCACGTGTTCGTGACCCACGAGCACATCGACCACATCGCCACGCTGCCGATCTTTCTCGAAAACGTCTACGAGCCAGGCCCCGACTGCGTCGAACTGCTCGCCGCCGAGGGCGTGCTCGACTTTCTTCACCGCGACATCTTCAACGGCCGCGTCTGGCCCGACTTCTTCGCCCTCTCCACCGGCGACGACCGGTTCGTGCACGGCACGCCGCTCGTGCCCGGCACGCCGTTCACGCGGGCCGGCCTCACGATCACGCCGCTACCGGTCTCGCATGTCGATGGCTCCCTCGGCCTGCTCGTCGACGACGGCCGCGTGGCCGTGGCCTTCCCATCAGATACGGGGCCGACCGACGACTTCTGGAAGCACATCGCGACGTGCGACCGCCTGCAGGCTGTGTTTCTGGAGGTTAGTTTTCCCGACGAAATGGCCGATCTCGCCGCCGTCACCGGCCATCACTGCCCGCGGTCGTTCGCTGCCGAGATTCGCAAGCTTGACCGCGACGTCCGCTGGATCGTGGTGCACCGCAAGGCCCGCTATGCCGGCGTGATCGCCCGCGAACTAGCAACGCTCGGCCTGAAGCACGTCGAACTCGTCGAGCCCGGTCGCGTCTACGAGTTCTGAACCACGTCAGGCCTTGGCCCGGGCGACCTTCCGCCGCTCGTGCTCCGAGAGCAGGATCTTGCGGAGGCGGATCACGGCGGGCGTGACCTCCACGAGCTCGTCCTCTTCGATGTACTCGAGCGCCTCTTCCAGCGACATCCGCCGCGGAGGCTTGAGCAGGATATTGCGGTCGCTGCCGCTGGCCCGCATGTTGGTGAGCTTCTTTTCCTTGGTGGGGTTCACGGTCATGTCGTCGCTGCGGGCGTTTTCCCCGCAGATCATGCCCTCGTAGACCTCGTCACCCGGCTCGATGAACAGGTCGGCCCGCTCCTGGAGGCCATCGAGCCCGAAGGCCACGGCCTTGCCCGGCACCATCGACACGAGCACGCCGTTGGCCCGACCGGCCACCTCGCCCTCCAGCGGCGCCCACCGCTCGAAGCGATGATGCATGATCGCGGTGCCCTGCGTGGCATTGAGCACGCGGGTGCGGAGGCCGATCAGGCCGCGGGCCGGAATCGAGAACGTGGTGTGGGCGAACTCGCCCCGCGAGCCCATGTGCTTGAGCTGGCCGCGGCGGGAGCCGGTGAGTTCCATCACGGGGCCGAGCTTGTCGTGCGGCACCTCGACGACGAGCGTCTCGAACGGCTCGAGGATCGTGTCCCCTTCCTTCCGCAGGATCCCCTTCGGCTTGCCGACGGAGATCTCGAAGCCCCCCCGCCGCATCGTCTCGATGAGCACGGAGAGATGGAGCAGGCCGCGGCCAGAAACGGCGAACTGCTCGCTCCCCTCGATCGGCTCCACCCGCAGGGCCACGTTCTTCTCCAGCTCCTTGTCGAGCCGGTCGCGGAGGTGGCGGGTGGTGAGGAACTTGCCCGACTTGACGACGAGCGGCGAGGTGTTGATGCCGAACACCATCGACAGCGTCGGCTCGTCCACGGTGAGCCGGGGCAGCGGCCGCGGATCGGCGGCGTCGCAGATCGTGTCGCCGATCTCCACGTCCCCGATGCCGCTCACGGCGGCGATGTCGCCGGCGGTCGCCTGCTCGACGTCGATGCGGCCGAGCTTGTCGAACGACTGCACGCCCACGAGCTTGGCCGGCACGAGCGTGCCGGCGGCGGTGGAACGGACGATCGCCGACCCCTTGGTGAGCGTGCCCGACTCGACACGACCGATCGCGATCCGGCCGACGTAGTCCGACCAGTCGAGTGTCGTCACGAGCATCCGCAGGGGAGCCGTTTCATCCACGAGCGGGCCCGGAATCTTCTCGAGCACGAGGTCGAGGAGCGGCTCCATCGTGCCCTCACGGACGGCCGGATCGTGCGAGGCATACCCGCCGCGGCTGGAGGCATAGACGTACGGAAAGTCGGCGAGGTCATCGTCGGCGCCGAGCTCCAGAAAGAGCCCCAGGATCTCGTCGAGCACCTCCAGCGGCCGGGCATCGGGCCGGTCGATTTTGTTGACGACGACCACCGGCCGGAGCCGGCATTCGAGGGCCTTCGAGAGCACGAATCGCGTCTGCGGCATCGGCCCTTCCGCGGCGTCGACGAGCACGAGCGCCCCGTCGGCCATCCGCAGCACCCGCTCCACCTCGCCGCCGAAGTCGGCGTGGCCGGGCGTGTCCATGATGTTGATCTTCGTGCCCTTCCACTCGACCGCGATGTTCTTGGCGAGGATCGTGATGCCCCGCTCTTTTTCCAGGTCGTTGGAGTCGAGCATCCGCTCCGAGAGCTGACTGGCCCGGAATTGCCCGCTCTGTTGGAGCAGGCAGTCCACGAGCGTGGTCTTGCCGTGATCGACGTGGGCGATGATGGCGATGTTGCGGAGGTCGGTGCGACGGGAGCCGGTGGAGTCGGGAGACACGGGGAGCGGGAACCTAGGGGTCAGGGGAGCCGGCCGGGGTGAGCGGGCCGGAGGAAGGAGGGCCGATAGCCCAGTCTACAGTATTTCAGGAACGGCGCATCGCTGCATAGGCCCGCTCGATGAGCGAGCCCGCCGGTTCGGCCGCGATCGCTGCCACTGCCGCCGCACGCATCCCCGGCGCACCTGGCCCCGCCACCACCGCTGCGACAGCCTCGGCGTCCGCGACGGCCTGGCCCCCGCCAAAGATGGCAACGAGTTCGTCGCCCCCCAGCCGCGCGACGAGCGCCGCGTCCACGCTCGCCTGCCGCAGCCGTTCGGCCGCCTGCCGGAGCATGGCATCGCCCGCCAGAAACCCGTCCCGCTCGTTGACGGCCTTGAGCCCGACGACGTCGCAGATCACCACCGCGACCACCCCCTGCTCCGCCTCGAGCACGCGGTGCAATTCGCTCCGCGTCGCCAAGCCGGTGACATGATCGAGTTCGGGCATCGAGCAATCGTCCTGTCACGCAGCCGACCACCGTGGGCCTGCACTATTCCTGCGCGGGTCGACCGCCTGTGGTTTGGGTTCGGGGGTGCCCACGCCCCGTCGCCGGACGCTCGCTTCGGACATCCTGTCCTTCGCTCGCTCGATGCTGACTGCGCTCCCGGCATCCTGCCTTCGCTTGTCAGCAAACGCCGGCTCTCGGGGCATGGGCACCCCCTCACGGCCGTATACAGGGGGCAGGGCTGCAGGGCCTTTTGTGGCCCTGCAGCCCAGAATGGAGACGAAGGGGATCGAACCCTCAACCCCCGCCTTGCAAAGGCGGTGCTCTCCCAATTGAGCTACGTCCCCGGACGGAATGCGCGCGCCAAGATT
>JAPOJV010000150.1 GCA_029978085.1 bacterium | reverse complement strand
TCGCCCGACTCGAAGCCGCTCCGCCAGATCATGCCCTGGAGCGCCTTGAGCGACGTGTCTTTCACGTCGCGATTCATGAAGTCGATCGCAGCGAGGGCTACGCGGGCCAGGCCGGCCTCGTCGGCACAGGCATCCTCGGGCAGACCGGCGGCAGCGGCGAGCCCCCGGGCTGCCGCCTGCGCGGCGGGATCACCGCGGCGGGCGATCAGGAAATCGGCCACGTGCCGCTTGGCATGCTCGAAGAGCACGTCGTAGACGAACGAAATCGACGACGTCGTGCCTTCGACGTCGAGCAGGATGCCCCGGCCGTCGAATACGATCACGACGCCGCCCTTCCCGCTCCCGCCACCCACGCTGGGCCGAGGCACAACGGCTCGTAGCCCTCGTGCACGCCGTCGACGAGGTAGTGGGGCGTCCAGCCGCTCATGTCTTGGAACAGGCGGATCGCGCGGATGCGGCGGTCGTTGCAAAGATCGAACCAGTGCCGTGTGCCGAGCGGCACGCTGATCAGGTCGCCCGCCCAGACTTCGATGCCGAACACGGGCTTCGTGTCGTCGCCTGGGTTGATGTGAAACACGCCCCTGCCCTGCAGGATGAACCGCACCTCGTCCTCGGTGTGGGTGTGCTCCTTGGCGAACTTCGCGAGCATCGCGTCGAGGTTGGGCGTGTCGGGGTAGACGTCGATCACGTCGGCCGTGACGAAGCCTCCCCGCGCCTTGAGCACGTCGATCTCCGGGGCGTAGGCCGCGAGAATCTGTTCGGCCGGGGCCGCTGGGTCGACGCGGTCGGCGAGCGGCCACCGCTCGTAGTGGATGCCGTTGGCCGCCAGGAACGCGGTGATCTCGGCCGGGTCGGTGATCTGCCGGTTCTCGGCAGGAACGGTGACGATCGCCATCGCGTGTGTCTCCGATGAGAGAGAAGATGAAGGCCCGGGCCGGGCGCGACTGTTTCCGGTTGTATGTGTATTTACTGTTGCTGCTGGTGCTGCTGCTGAACGGCCTGCCGTGGCTGTGCCACGGGGCCGGCGGTCGCCGGCATCATGCGAGGGCGGCCCACCACCTCGAACAGAAACTCGTGGATTTCGATGTGCCGGCGGGCCTCGGCGAGATCGCGGCCCCAGGTGTAGAGCCCGTGCCGCGAGAGCAGGAAGCCGTGGCAGGGAGAGCGGGCGGCCGACCAATCGAGTGCGGCGAACCGATGGCGGATTCGCTGGGCGAGCTCCGTCATGTCTTGCGTGTTGGCGAAGATCGGCACCTCGACGAAGGTATCGTGCGTCGTGACGCCATCGAGGCCCTTGAGCATCTCGTAGCCCTCGATCCGGAGGCTGCCCCGGGCCAGGTCGGCACCCGAGAGGATCGTGCCCCAGGTGGAGTGCGTATGGAGCACGGCGCCCACGCCGGGCACCGTGGCCGCGATCAGGCAGTGGAGGAGCGTTTCGGCCGACGACTTGCGGCCCGAGCCATCGACGGGCTTGCCGGCGGCATCGACCCGGACGAAGTCGTCGCGGCCGAGGGCCGACTTGTCCTTGCCGCTCACGGTGATGAGCAGTTCCAGCGGGTCGCGCGACGCCACCACGCTGTAGTTGCTGCTCGTGCCCAGCGACCAGCCACGGGAATGAAACTCGCGGCCCACGGCCCGCAGTTGATCGATCGTGTCGGCGGACCCCGCCTCGGCAAACGTGGTGCTCATAGGTCGACGTTGTATGCCACCGCCCCACGCCCTGGCAACGAACCCGTCACAGGTACGGGCTGAACAGCCGCGCGATGCCGTCGCGGAGCCGCACCGGCAGGCTGCGGGCATCGACCTCGGCGAGCGTCTTGGGGCGGGAGCGGGCGATCACGGCGGCAATCCGCCGGTCGAGCCCAGCGGCCAGCTCGCGATCGTAGGTCTCGACGTTGAATTCGAAGTTGAGCCGCATGCTGCGGTCGTCCCAGTTGCCACTGCCGAAGAGGGCCCAGGCGGCGTCGACCACCATCAGCTTCGTGTGTTCGAACGGCGGCGGCGACATCCAGACGTTGCAGCCCTTGCCGAGCACCTGCCAGAGCATGGCCGACGATGCCCAGCTCACGAGCGCGAGGTTGTTCTCCTCCGGCAGCACGATGTCCACCTGCACGCCCCGCATCGCCGCCACGTCGAGCGCCTGGCAGACGGCGTCGTCGGGCAGGAAATAGGGCGTCATGATCCGCACCGACTTCTGCGCGGCCGCCAGCGCCCCCACGAGCACGAGCTTGATCCGGCCGATGTCGGGATCGTCTGGTCCGTAGCGGATGCCGCGGGCGAGCATCGTGCCCGCGGCGGCGAGGCTCGGCTCCCAGGCGGGGCCGCCGAGCGTTTCTTCGGTGGCGAAGGCCCAATCTTCGGTGAACACCTCCAGGAGCTGGGCGACGATCGGGCCGCGGAGGCTGAAGTGCGTGTCACGGACGGGGTGCGCGGGCTCGTGCTCCAGCCAGCAGCCATCGCGGATGTTGAGGCCGCCGGTGAATCCGAGTGCGCCATCCACGACCATGATCTTGCGGTGGTTGCGGAGGTTGGCATACGGAAAATAGATCGGCACGCTCGTGGGCAGGAACCGCTCGGCCCGCACGCCCATCGTGGTGAGCACGCTGAGAATCGAAGGCACGGTGTACGACGCCCCGATGCCATCCACGAGCACGCGAACCTCGACACCCCGGCGCACCGCAGCAGCGAGCGCCTCGGCGAAGATCTTGCCCGTGGGGTCGTTGTCGAAGATGTAGGAGGCGAGTCCGATGCTCCGCTTCGCCTGCGCGATCGCGTCGAGCATCCGCGGATAGGCCTCGTCACCGCCGGCGAGCACGTCGATCTGGTTGCCATCGACGAGCGGCCGATCGGTCACCTCGCCGACGAGCGTCGCCAGCGACCGCAGCGGGCTCCCCTCTGGCCCGAGGGCCGCCTCCAGTCGTGCGGTCGTCGGGAGGGCCCCCTGCATCTCGTGCAGGATCCGGGTCTGGCCGGCCCAGAGCTGCGTCGCCCGCGAGCGGATGCGGTTCACGCCGAGCACGGCGTAGGCGATCGCCCCGAACACGGGGGACAGCCAGATGAGGCCGACCCAGCCGATCGTGCTCCGCGTGTCGCGTTTCACGAGGATCGCGTGCGCGGACGCCACCACGTTGATCGTGAGAATCGAGCCCGCCAGCACGTGCGGCCAGAGCACGACCCACCACCGCCACGCCTCGAGTGCTAGAGATTGCATGCGCTGACCGTCACCGAGGGAATGATCACGTACTTTACAGCTTCTCCGCGGGCGGGGAGAAGCTCGCGTTACAGGAGCGCCCCGAGCACGTCACGGCCGTCGACGAGCCGGATGTGTGCCGGCAGCCGCGGCCGCGGGGCGGTAAACATCGGTGCGCAGATCCACAGGTGCACCTGTTTCGGCCGCGCCGGCGCGGGCGGCGGCTGCTTCGCCTCAGCCGCGGCGATGATCCGGTGCACTTCCCTGGCATCGATGCCCCGCGCGGCCGCCTTGCATTCCGCGATGACAAGCAGGTCGCCATCAGGCGACACACTGACGGCGTCCCACTCCGCTGCACCGGCTCCCCAACTGCGGGCGGCGGGCAACAGCGTCGTGGTTGCCGGAGCCAGCCGAGGGATCGCCTGTCGGCAAAGCTCTTCCCAGGTCTCCGCCCGCAGTTGCGGCCATGCCCGCCGCAGGTATCCACGGCGGACCGCAGTGGTGGCCGTCCGCAGACTGCCGCGGTGCGGAGCCACGGTGCGAAACCACAGCCTGAGAAAAGGATCGGCAAGTCGATAGAGCGACCGCTTGCCGCGTCGCTCGTCGCTGCCAAACGGGGTTTCGCGGCGGACATACCCGAGGTCTTGCAACTGCACGAGCGACCGCGTGATTGCCGTGGCAGGCAGCTGCAGGCGGGCGGCGATCTCCGAGGACCGATGGGCTCCGAGCCCGATTGCATCCAGAATCGGTCGCAACGAGATCGCCGTGGGCAACTCCTGCCGCAGGAGACGATCGACCTCGTCGTGCAGCGGCCCGAGCGGGGAAAGCATGATGTCGTCCACAGCATGTTCATGATCGGCTCGATACGCCGTTGCCAGCTCCCAATACCGCGGCATTCCGCCCCAGCAGGCATAAAAATCCAAACACGATGCGGCGGCCTTGGTGCCGATCGCGTCGGGCACGAATCCGAAGGGGAGTGGGTCCACCTTGAGCACTTCGTCAGCGCGGCCATACAGCGGGGCCGTGGCGTCGAGGACGCTCGATTGCATCATCCTCTGGCTCGAACCCGCGAGGGCAACGAGCATGCCTCCCTGCCGCTTCTCGCGGTCGATCCACTTCTGAAGCACGCTCGGCAGTTCCGGCGTCTGGGCTGCAAGGTAGGGAAACTCATCGAGCACGAGCGGACCGCGCCAGCCGGCAGTGCTGGCATCGCGGGAAAGACGGTCGAGGAGCGTCGGCCAGTCGGGATACTCGACGCCGGCGAAGCCCGGGAGGATCGCCTCCAGTTCCCCAGCCAGATAGCGACGCTGGGTCGCTGGCCCCGACTCATCCGCCACCCAATACAAGCCGCCGGAGCGGCCGACCCACTCGGCCAGCAGACGACTCTTGCCTACCCGCCGGCGGCCCCAGACGACGACAAGCCCAGGCTGGCCGCTCGCCGCCGCCCGATCCAACCGACGCATTTCTTCACGGCGATCGACGAATTGCACGCGCTGCGGCCTCCAGGATTATGCAGGCGATTATAATACGACAGACGTGCTCTTCACGCTGCTCCTGGCCCAAGGTCTCCTGGTCCGCGACGCCGCTGGCCGGCTCCGCCCGACGGCAATGGCCCGGGAATTTCTCGTGGGTGGTTCGTCCTTCGACGCCCGGCCCTATTACGCCGCGATGGCCGACAAGCCCGGAGTGGGAGACTTTCTCAAGGTGCTCCGGACAGGCCGGCCGGCGCACTGGCCAGGAGGCGAGGCTCCGGGCGACTGGCATGCATCGATGCACGACACCGCCTTCGCCGAGTCTTTCACGGCCGCGATGGACTGTCGCGGACGAGTGCTCGCGCCAGCGCTGGCGGCCGCGCCCGTCGATCGCATTGCCCGGCGGGCGATTGCCACCGCGGGGCTCGACGCGCGGATCGAGGTCGTGGCCGTCGACATGTTCACTGCCGCCTGGCCGGCGGACCACGACTGCCACCTGTTCTCAAACGTGCTCCACGACTGGGACGAGGCCGAGTGTCGCACGCTCCTGGCGAAGAGCACTGCGGCCTTGCCCGCAGGTGGGCGGATCCTGATCCACGACATGCTGCTCGACGACGACAAGTCGGGGCCACTGTGGGCCGCGGAGTATTCCGTGCTCCTCTCGACAATCACGCAGGGGCGCCTCTATTCCGCGGCCGAGATCGGCGGCTGGCTCGCCGACCTCGGCTTCACGGTCGTCGCCCGTGCGCCGACGGCTCTCGGCCGCAGCGTGCTCACCGCGTCTTGCTCGTGATTCGCCGTTCTCCAAACGGGGCGGGAGGGAGTGCCCGTGAAGCCCGAGGCGCGAGCCGAGCGGAATGCGGGGCGCTTCATATGCGGCCGCGCGGATTCCCTTGGCTTGCGCCGCGGGCTTCCAGGCAGGCGAATTCCCTTCGCTTGCAGCGGCGCCCGTGCTCAGCCTTTGCGCGGAAGCTACCAGGCTGGTAGACGGAATCCAGCAGAAAGCCCGCGTTGGGCGGAGCCGAGCGGAACAATATGATAGATGCGTTTCGTAACCCGCCCTCCGCAGAGTCCCGCCATGCGTCGTCTCATCACGAGATTTGTCTGCGTCCTTTCAGTGGTCGCCCTTGCGAATGCGTCTGCATCGGCCGATGCACCGAACCCGCCGCCGCAGTCCCGCTGGGAACAAGCCGTGGAGGTGATGCCCGTAGCCGGCACCGAGGCGGCGGCAAAGCCAGGGGCCCCGGCGGCGTTCTCCGTGCCTGCCGGCTTTGCGGTCGAGCGGCTGTTCGTCGTGCCTAAGGAGCAACTCGGCTCGTGGGTCTGCCTGGCGACCGATCCCAAGGGACGGCTGATCGCCAGCGACCAGGGAAACCAGGGGCTCGTGCGGATTACGCCCGCGCCCCTCGACGGCTCGAAGCCGACGGTCGTCGAAAAGATTCCCGTGGCGATCACCGCCGCGCAGGGGCTGCTCTGGGCGTTCGACTCGCTCTACGTCGTGTGCAATGGCGGCCCAGGAAGCGGCCTGTACCGTGTGACCGATGCGAACGGCGACGACACGCTCGATACTGTGGAGAAGCTCCGGGAGTTCGCCGGTGGGGGTGAGCACGGCCCGCATGCCGTACATCTTTCCCCCGATGGCACGCGGCTGTTCGTCATCTGCGGCAACCACACGAAAGTTCCCTTCGCCATCAAGGACGTCACGCCGCCGCAGACGATGGCGGGCATCCGCCCGAACCAGCGGCGGGGGGAACTGCCGGCTGACGGCGCGAGCCGCCTGCCGGCCAATTGGGACGAAGACCAGATCATCACGCGGATGTGGGATGGCAACGGGCATGCCGCGGGCCGCCTTGCACCGGGCGGCTATGTCGTGAGCACCGATCGCAACGGCAAGGCCTGGGAGGTGTGGACCGCCGGCTATCGCAATCCCTACGACATGGCGTTCAACGCCGACGGCGAACTCTTCGTCTACGACGCCGACATGGAATGGGACTTCGGCACGCCCTGGTATCGGCCGACGCGCGTGAATCATGCGACGAGCGGCAGCGAACTCGGCTGGCGCAGCGGCACGGGGAAGTGGCCGGCGTCATTTCCCGACAGCCTGCCGCCGCTGGTCGATATCGGCCCCGGCTCGCCGGTGGGCGTGGCCTTCGGCTATGGCGCAAAGTTCCCCGCGAAGTATCAGAAGGCGCTCTACGTATGCGACTGGACGTTCGGCACGATGTATGCGATCCACCTCGAGCCCGAGGGCTCGACCTACAAGGCCACGAAGGAGGAGTTCGTCGCCCGCACGCCGCTGCCGCTGACCGACATGACCGTGGGCAAGGATGGCGCCGTCTACTTCACGGTCGGCGGCCGTGGGGGCCAGGGCGAGCTGTACCGCGTGACCTACACCGGGACGGAGTCGACGGCGGCGGCCGATGCCCGCGACACGGCCGGCGTTGCCGAACGGAAGCTGCGGCACGAACTCGAGGCCCTGCACCGACGGGCCGATGATCCGGCCGCGGCGGTGGCGAAGGCCCTGCCGCACCTCTCCAGTCCCGACCGGTTCGTGCGGTACGCGGCCCGCGTCGCGGTCGAGCACCAGCCGATCGAGCTCTGGCAGGACAAGGCGCTGGCGGTGACCGAGCCCCGCGGCACGATCTCGGCCGCGATCGGAGTGGCCCGACAGGCCGAGCCTGCCGCCCAGGCTGCCGTGCTCGCGGCGCTCGACCGGATCGACCCGAAGTCGCTCGACGTCGCCGGGAGGATCGACCTGGCCCGCGCGTATGAGCTTGCGCTCGTGCGGCTCGGCGAGCCG
>JAPOJV010000240.1 GCA_029978085.1 bacterium | reverse complement strand
TTGCCTCGCCCGGGCGGCCACGCGGCCGCACTCCGGTCGACACCAGGTGAGTTGCCGCCCACCGCCGCCGCGTCACACATTTTTTTCGTGGGCAAATCACGCCCCCGATAGGCCCGTCACGCCGTGACGGGCATTCCGGTGTGGGCAAGTCACGCCGTGACTTGCATTCCGGTCACGGCGTGACCGGGCTACCGTGCCCCCCTACCCCTTCCCCGCGAGCTTCTCGCGGATGCGGCTGATTCGCATCCGCAGAGCCCCTGGGGTGGAGTCGAACATCTCCGCCAGCGCCTCGTAGTCGTGATTCTCGGCAAACTTCATCAGCACGAGTGCCCGGTCCTCCTCGTCGAGCCCCTCGAGCAGCTTGTGGGCGGCGTCGGCGGCATCGACGGCGTCGGACTGCCCGGCGCGGTCGTCGGCCTGCGTCTCGATCCGGTCCTGGCCGTCCTCGCCGGATGCGGAACCCGGCACCTCGCGGCGCCGCCGGCGCGACCGTGAGCGGCGCATGCCGAGACAGGTGCGGATGGCGACCCCGTGAAGCCAGGTCGAGTAGCGGCTGCGGCCGGCGAACTTGCCCCGTTCGAAGAACAGCCGCACGAACACTTCCTGCGCCGCGTCTTCGGCGTCGTGCCGGCTCCCCATCAGCCGCCAGCAGACACGCCACACGCGATCCCGAAACCGGTCCATGAGCGCAGTGAAGGCGATGCCGTCGGATCCCTCGCGCGACGCCTGCGCGGCGAGTTCCTCATCGCTCAGTGCGGCCAGCCCGTCGTCACCAGCCACGCCTTCCACGCCCAAGCATCCTCCAGACAGCCAGACTCGCAGTCATGCTGCGGCAGGAGTATGGCACGGCGCCTCACCACGTGCCCACCGCGGTGCACAGGCTTTCGCGTGTCCGACCGTCAGGCCGCGTAGCCGAGGGCCTCGAAGTCGCGGCGGTAGAGGTCAGCCGCGGTCTGGCGGGTGGCCGGCGTCCAGACGTCCGCGTCGTCCGCCGTGCCGGCTGCCGAACGGTTGAGCCGCTTGAGGGCCTCGAGGGCCGGGGCTGCCGCGGCGGCGGCGCCGGCATCCGCGACCACCTCCCGCAGCCCGTCGGCGAGGTGCTCCATGCGTACGAGCCGCTGGTAGGGAATCACATCGGTCCGCAGCAGATCGGCCTGGGGCGTGAAGTGGCAGTCCCACGCGATGCCGTGCTCCTGGAGCCCGGAGACGAAGCGTGGAAAAGAAATGCGGGCCTGCATGCAGGCGGCCCGATCGCCCTCGTAGCCTGTGCGCCAGAGAGCTTGCCCAGCGAGCACCTGCCGCGCGTAGGCGAGCAGATAAACCATCGGCTCGAACCGGCGGGCATAGCGGTTGAGTTTGTTGAAGTAGTTCGACTTGAGCCGCGCATACGGTTCGCGGACCACCGAAAACCAGACATAGCCGGCATACCGCTCCACGAATCCGGCGACCGCACCGGCTGGCACCTTGACGGCGTAGGTGCCCCCGTGACCGGGCGACACATCGGCCGCCACGAAGGGGAGAAAGTCACGGCCGTCTCGCCGCGCATCATGCCCGACGAGATCACCGATGAAATCGATGACGGTGGTCGAGGCGCATTTCTGCAGCGGCCTGTAAATCAGCCGATGCTGCTCACAGACGACGAGTTGCACGCCGCCGGGCGTGACGGGTTGAGACATGCCACCGGCCTCCCGCAGCCGCCGTCCCACGAACGTGGGCAGCACAGCCACACGGTCTTCTTCGGCGCAATCCACCCGCCACCATCATCCCAACCGGCACAGACGACCGAGCACCTGGCAGGCTGGAGAATCTCGGCAAGCCGAGCAAGGAGGCGAGCGGCTGTGTTGGTTGTCAAGAGGGCATGGTGCAGATCATCCTGCACCGAAGTGGTTTGCTGGCTTTGGGTTTCGTTCATTCAGGGGGTGGCAGCTGCCAGACGAGGCTGCCACGACTGGTTGGCCTTGAGCA
>JAPOJV010000245.1 GCA_029978085.1 bacterium | reverse complement strand
TTCGCTAACGACCAGCCGCTCTGCGACGCGCTCGCCGCCGCCGCCCGCTCGGTCGGCGAGCCCGTCTGGCAGTTGCCGATGTATGCCGAGTACGACGACCAGATCAAGAGCGAGGTCGCCGACATCAAGAACGTGGGCGAGGGCCGTTGGGGCGGCGCGATCACGGCGGCGAAGTTTCTCGAGCGGTTCGTGGGCGGCATCCCCTGGACCCACGTCGACATCGCGGGCCCGGCGTTCGCGGAGAAGCCGCGGCCCTGGACCGACGGCGGCGGCACGGGCTCCATGGTGCGCGCCTTCGTCGAATTCGCCCGCGGCACGTAGGACAGGCTTCAGCCTGTCACGTCAACGCGCCCAAGCCGGCTTCGGGCTCCCCATATCCCATCGCCGGACGTTCGCCTCCGCCCTCCAGGCTCCGGCTCACTCGGATTTGCCTGCGCTGCGCCATCCATGGCTGCGCTGGTCAAATACGCAGTCTCAACGGTAGGGGTAACCCCTCGCCTCCCCCAACTCGTAGGCGCTTAAAACTTTCGGCGGAGACGGTCGGTGGGCACGCGCAGAAGAAGGGAGTCCTTGAGGACTTGAACCGCCAGGGCCGGAGGCCCGGGTCAGCACCAGCCGACGGAGGGCGGCCAAAGAACGGACGGCCCGAGGCCGTGCCGTTCTGTGAAGCATCCCTCGAGCATGCCTACCGCCGGCTCCGAATGCGGGTTATTGCCACTTGTCCTACGCTTCGGCGATGGCGATGGCGGCGGCTTGGCCGGTGGAGCAGAAGTTGACTGCGAGCGCGGTGCCGGGGCGGCCGGCGAGCGGTTCGCCCGCGACCACGTTTACCGGGCAGGCTGGGTCGGGAGTTTCGTAGTTGAGCGTGGCCGGCACGAGCCCGCGGTCGAGGCCGAGGATGCTGGCCACGAGTTCGACGGCGCCGCCGCCGGCGCCCAGGTGCCCGAACAGGCTCTTGGGGGCGGTGACGGGCACGTCGCCGAGCTCGGCGGCGATCGCCGTCGCCTCGGCCCGGTCCATGTCGATCGTGCCCACTCCGTGGGCGTTCACATGGCCGATCGACTCTGGCGCGAGTTCGGCCTGTGCGAGCGTCGCACGGATCGCCTGCCGGAGCGACGAGCCGCTCACGCCTTCGCGCCGGGCCGTGGGCTCAGAGCGCGATGCCCACGACAGCAGCCGGCCGTGGATCGTCGCCCCGCGCCGTTCGGCATGGGCGCGTGACTCGAGCACGATCACCGCGGCCCCTTCGCCGTTCACAAGGCCGTTGCGGTCGAGATCGAAGGGGCGGCAGGCACGGTGGAAGTCGTCGGCCCGGTGCGAGAGCAGGGCATCGCCCCGGGCGACGAGCGCCGTGGGGTGGAGCCGGCAGCCCGTGCCACCGGTGAGCATGACATCGGCCCAGCCGCGTTCGATCACGCTCGCCGCCTCGGCGATCGCGAGCAGGCTGGAGACGTCGCCAAGCACGATCGAGTTGTTGGGCCCGCGCGCGTCGTGGGCGATCGCGATGTGCGAGGCGGTCATGTTCGGCAGGTGCTTGAGCAGCCAGAGGGGATGGAGCTCTTCCTGGATCGCCTCCGACCACAGTGCGAATTCGAAGCGCCCGTCCTTGGCCGACCGCCGGTAGGTGCCCTCGAGATCCTCGAGGTCGGCATAGATCATGTCGTTGCCGAACACGACGCCGAATCGCTCAGGCTCGATGATTCCCGGCGCGATCGCCGCATCGGTGATCGCGAGGTCGGCGGCGGCGACCCCGAGCTGGATCTCCCGGCTCATCACCTTGAGGCTCTTGCGCGGCCGCACGTAGAGCTTGGGGTCGAAGTCGGGGATCTGGCCGCCAAACCGCACCGACAGCGAACTCGAAT
>JAPOJV010000063.1 GCA_029978085.1 bacterium | reverse complement strand
TATGATGCCGCGATGCAGTACTGGCTCATCAAAAGCGAACCCGACGTGTTCTCGATCCGCGACCTCGCCAAGGCGCCGCGGAAGACCACGCACTGGGAAGGCGTGCGGAACTATCAGGCCCGCAACTTCCTCCGCGCCATGCAGAAGGGCGACCGCTGCCTGTTCTACCATTCCAACGCCGATCCGCCGGGCGTGGCCGGCGTCGTCGAGGTGGTTCGCGAAGCCTATCCAGACGCCGCGGCGCAGGATCCCACGAGCGACTATCACGACCCGAAGGCGACGGCCGACAACCCGATCTGGTCGGTGGTGGACGTGAAACTCGTCGAGGCATTCGCCCGCGAGATTCCGCTCGACGAACTGCGGGCCACGAAGGCTCTGGCCGGGATGGAACTGCTCCGTCGCGGCAGCCGGCTTTCGGTTCATCCCGTGACGGCCGCCCAGTTCGCGACGGTGCTCAAGTTGGCGAAGGCCTGAGCTTACGCGGCGGTCGCGGTTGGCGGATGTCGATCGACGGGCCCATCGACGGGTTCGATCTCATCCGCCGGCAGCCGGAGGCTGGCCGCGGTGCCCGGCAGGGCCATCCGCTCCCGCGCGTAGAAACCACGGAGCCGCCGCGCGTCGATCCCGAGCCGGGTGCGAATCTCGCCGAGCGGTAGGTCGAGCATCTCTTCGTGGAGCCTGAGGTGCAGATTCGGCACACCCATCTCCTGCCCCGCCTCCAGGCCGAGGTCGTAGGCGGCGAGCGTCCGCCACGAGATGCGATAGGGGTGCGGATAGATCTGCGACACGACGAGCTTGAAGAACATTCGCTCCAGCCACGAGACGGCCTTCGTGCTGCCCATCGTGAAGCCGATCACGAAGGCCTCGTCCTGCCCGAGGAGCCCGCGGCCGAGCAGCACATGGATCATGTCGTGGTTGCGGAGATTCACCGCGCCATGCAGCCGCAGCCAGCCCTGCGGGTTCTCGAACAGCCTGACGATCCACGGGATCGCGGTGGGCGGAGCCGCCGGCAACGTGGCGAGCACGTCGCGCAGCACGAGGGCGTCGTTGTCGAGGCCGGGGCACCATGTCCGCCAGGTGGGTGGCCGAACCGCACCGCCTGTTGCACGTCCATCGCCCTGATCAGGAAGTGTCATGACTGCACCTATCCAACTCTATGCAGCGGGCCGTGGCCGATCCCGACCGTCAGCCGCCGCCGTGATCCGCGGCAGGCATGCGAGTGGTCACTTGGGAACCAAATCGGTCGCCTGTTTTGCCCGGGACCGGTTCATGGCTTACAGTTGCGCACGAGCAACACATGACCAAATCAGACGCGGCCGGATCTGCTGACCTCTCACCCCGGCCTGGTCACGTCCCCTTCGAGTCGCTCGGCCTCACGCCCGAAGTGCTCCGGGCAGTGGCGCAGCTCGGCTTCGAGGAGACCTCACCGATTCAGGCGGCGGCGATCCCGCTCCTGATGGCCGGCCACGACGTCGTCGGCCAGTCGGAGACCGGCTCCGGTAAGACGGCTGCCTTCTGCATCCCGGCGATCGAACGAGTCGATCCGGCGCAGCCGCGGACGCAGGTGCTGATCCTCGTGCCGACCCGCGAGCTGGCCACGCAGGTGGCCGATGAGGTGCACAAGCTCGCGGCGTTCAAGAAGGGTGTGCGGTCGGTGCCGATCTACGGCGGCGCCGCCTACGAGCGGCAGTTCGCCGAACTGAAGCGGGGCGCGCACATCGTCGTGGGCACGCCCGGGCGGCTCACCGACCATATGGCCCGCGGCACGCTCGACCTGGCCGGCGTGAGGATCCTGATTCTCGACGAGGCCGACCGGATGCTCGACATGGGATTCCGCGAGGACATCGAGAAGATCCTCGCGGCCGCCCCCGCCGAGCGGCAGACGGTGTTTTTCTCGGCCACGATCTCCCCGCCGATCCGCCAGCTGGTGAGCGGCCACTCCCGCGACGCGAAGACCGTGAAGATCGAGCAGCGGGTCGTCACCGGTCCGCCGCTGGTCGATCAGGTCTACTACGAGGTGCGGCATCATGCGAAGTTCGACGCCCTCGCCCGGCTGATCGACTTCTACGACGTGAAGAGCGGCGTGATCTTCTGCAACACGCAGCAGATGGTCGAGGAGCTCGCCGACCGGCTCGTGGCCCGCGGCTGCTCCGCGGAGCGACTGCACGGCGGCATGGCGCAGGCCCAGCGGACGCGGGTGATGGGCAGCTTCAAGAAGGCGGCCTTCCGGTTTCTCGTCGCCACCGACGTGGCCGCCCGCGGCATCGACGTCAACGACCTCGAACTGGTGGTCAACTACGACCTCCCCTACGACGCCGAAGACTACGTGCACCGCATCGGCCGCACGGGGCGGGCCGGCCGCAAGGGGCGGGCGGTGACGCTCGTCTCCGGGGCGGGCATCTACAAGCTCCAGTCGATCGAGCGGTTCACGAAGACGCGGATCCGCCGCGAGCACGTGCCCACGGTGGCCGCGGTGGAGAGCCGGCGGTCCGACGCCCTCTTCGAGACCATCCGCGGTCGGCTCGAAACCGGAGAGTTCCCGCGGGAAACGCTGCTCGTGGAACGGCTCTTGGAGCAGGGCTACACGCCCACGGAAGTGGCCGCCGCGATCCTGCACCACTTCGCCCCGCCGCCGGCACCGAGTGAGGGCCCCGACGACGTCGCCGCCCCTCGGCCCGATCGCCCGCGCGGCCGGCCGCAGCACCGCAAGCTGGCGCGGTTCGAACGCCGGCCGGGGGGCGGGCCACCGGGCAAGCCTCCCCGCGGCCCGCGCAAGTTCGGCCCCCGCGGCGGCCCGCACAAACGCGGGTGAACCGCTCACGCGAGCCCGGTCACCGCATCACGGGCCCACGGTAGCCCGGTCACGCCGTGACCGGTCAAGCCGGCAGCATGTCACGGCGTGACATGCCCACGCGGAGTGCCGGGCCTACGGTCGCAACGACCACCCTCCGCCCCCCTCACTGCCGCTGCATCGCAGGCGCCCCGTCGATCGAATCGACGGCATCGACCACGAAGTCGGTGAGCTGGTCGATCTGCATCTGCATCACGTCCACGGGTGACCGGCGAAACGACGGGTCGGACCACAGCTCGAGCCGGAGGCGGGCGATCTCGCACTTCACCTCGAGCTGCTGGAGCTCGTTGTCGGAGATCACGGCGGGGTTCCTCGCCCGTACAGCCCGAGCCGCCTCGAGATCCTCGGCGGCGATCCGCACCCGCACGCGGGCGGCTGCCTCCTGAGCGTCCACGGCATTGCCGTGCGGCAGTCGCCGGGTTGCCTCCAGCTGTTCGCCAAGCAGCACGACGCGATTCCGCAGCCGCCGCATATCGGTCTGTGTGAGCAAACCCGGCATGCGGCGAATGAGATCCTCGGCCCGCGCAACCTTCAGTTCGGCCAGCTGGAGCCGGGCTGCTGCATACCGCTCATGCGCGGCCGCATCAGGCGGATTCGCCGATCGACTCTCCGTCGAAGGCGGCGCTGCATTCGCAAGAAACAGGCATCCGCAGGCGATCGCGACAGCGATCGCCCCCCACATCATCCGCCAGTCGACCGCTCTCGGCGCAGGGCGTCTCATGAGAAACTCTACGCACCGGACTCGCCGCGAGGCCAACCGCGTCAATACACCCCGAGCGTGGCCCAGCCGTCGGTCTGGCGGTTGAGGTTGAAGATCATCGCCGAGTGGGCGATGCGGATGCCGGGCAGCACGTCGGCCAACGCGTGGCCGCCGCGGATCACCGATTGGCCGCACACCCAGACCTCGACTCCGTTGGCGAGCAGCTTCTCGACCACTTCCCGATTCGGATTCACGCCGCCGGTGGTCGTCTTGGCATGGGCCGCGTCGGTGAGTGCCGCCGCCGTGGCGTTGAAGTGGAGGATGACCGCGATCTGCGGGCGATCGGTCGTGAGCTTCTCGAGTTCGTAGATATTGACGAGGCGAGCGGCACTTTCGAGGCCGCGATTCGGCTTGCCGGCCGGTGCCGCCGCCGTTGTGTCAAAGACCACCTTGCCCCCGGCCCGCGGCCGCTCCTCGGCGGTCGGCAGAGCTACGACCGAACCGTATTTCTCGATCTTCGGAAACTGGAGCGCCGGCGCCGCCGCGGGCTCGGCAGCGGAAGACGACACGGCCGCTGCCACCGCGACGAGCAGGGCAAAGCCGGCGAGATGGACGAACGGAATGCGATGGCTCATGAATACTTTCCTCTGCATCATGGGGAACGAAACGAACTCAGATGCCCGTCAGGGTCTTGAAGATGATCAAGGCCGCCACGAGGACGATTGCGACGGCGAAGACACGGGCGAGCGTCGGGCCGGTGAGCCGGCGGCCGATCCACGAGCCGGCGAAGAGGGCCGGCACGCTGCCCCCCACGAAGCTGCCGGTGATGTCGAGGGGAACCGATCGTCCCTCGGCGACCTGGGAAGCGACGGCAGCCGCGCCCACGAGCGTCATCACGAAGAGCGACGTTCCCACTGCGCGAGGCACGTTCATCGTGGCGAAGGCCACGAGCGCCGGCACGATCAGAAACCCACCCCCCACGCCGAACAGGCCTGACAGAATACCGACGACGAGCCCCACCAGCGTGAGGAGCACGAAGCACCGCGTCGTCATCCGCAACTGGCCATGCTCGTCGCGGCTGCAGGTGTGTTCGTCACCCGCGGCGAACACCGTCGCGGGCATCCGTTCCCCCGTATCCGCCGCCTTCCGCCACATCCGAACTGCGATCAGCACCATCAATCCGGCAAAGGCGGCCATGAGCGTCTGCGGCGAGACCTTGCCACCGAGCCAGCTGCCCACCGGGGTCGTCAGCATGCCCGCGACGGCGAACAGCAACCCCGTGCGAATCTCGACCTGCCCCAACCGCCACCGCTCGATCGCGCCGACAAGTGCGGTCGCCGCCACCGTGACGAGCGAGATGCTCACGGCCGTCCGTGGATCGACGCCGATCCAGTAGACGAGCAGCGGCACGGCGAAGATTGCGCCGCCACCGCCGGTGAGGCCGAGCGACAGACCGACGAGGCCACCGGCCGCCACCGACGCCGCCGCTGCCCACGCGGGGGGAGTCGTGGCCGCGACGGCGTCGATGCTCGCCAGTACGGGGGCGATCATGCGGGGAGCTTTGCCGCGAGCCAGGCCTTGTAGCCGCCCACGATGTCATGCACGTCACGGCGACCCAGCTTCTGCAGCAGGCTCGCGGCGATCGCGGAGCGGTAGCCGCCTTCACAGTGCACGGCCACGGGCCGGCCGGCCGGAATCTCGCCGATCCGTTCGTCGAGATGCGTGAGCGGGATGTTGATGCTCCCTGCGATATGCCCCCCCGCATGCTCCGCCTCGCTCCGCACGTCGACCACGATCGGCGCCGCACCAGCGTCAGGCCGCTTGCCGGCGAGCCATTCGGCGAGGGCCGGTGCGGTGATCCGCTCGGTGCGTTCCACGAGATCGTCGCGCTGTGCCAAGGCAGTCATGCCGCCGGCGAGGTAGCCACCTACGTTGTCGAAGCCAATGCGGCCGAGCCGCATCACCGCCTCTTCCTCGCCGCCTTCTTCCGCGATCACGACGATCGGCTTGTCATGGGAGAGCATCGATCCGGCCCAGGTCGCATACTTGCCGTTCAAGGCGATATTGAGAGATCCCTTGAGGTGGCCCCCTTCGAAGTCAATGCCGTCGCGGACGTCGAGCAGCTGGCCGCCCGACTTCTCGAGCGCGAGCACCTCGTCGAGCGACAGGGGCTTGAGCGTCTTTTCCATCGCCGCGCCGAGCGACGCCCGTTCCTTGCGGTTCAGGATCGCGTCGTGCACGAAGTAGTCCGGCGCCTCCGGCTGATCGGCCGTGACGATCGCCTTAAACGCCTCGCGGCTCATTGGCTGGAGGGCGTAGTTGAATTTCTTCTGTTCCCCGATCGTGGAAACAGTCTCCTTCGACAGGCTCTTGCCGCACATGCTGCCCGCCCCGTGGGCCGGATAGACGAGCGTGGCGTCGGGCAGCTTCACGAGCTTGTTCGTGATGCTGTCGTAGAGCATGTCGGCCAGCTCGTCAGCCGTCACGCCGATGCTCGCCAGCAGGTCGGGCCGCCCCACGTCGCCGATGAAGAGCGTGTCGCCGGTGAGCACGGCCAGCGGCTCGGTGCGGCTCTGTGCCAGGTCGTAGACAAGGATCGAGATGCCCTCGGGCGTGTGGCCTGGAGTCTCCATGATCTCGAGCTTGACGTCGCCGAACTCGACGGTGTCACCGCCCTTCATGTGGACGCATTCAAACTCCGCCTCCGCCCGCCGGCCGAGATAGATCGTTGCCCCGGCCTTGTCACGCAACTCGATGTGGCCGGCGATGAAGTCGGCGTGGAAGTGCGTGAGAAAGACGTGCTTGATCGTGTATCCCCCGGCCTTGGCGTCGGCGAGGTATTGGTCGATGTCACGCTGGGGATCGACCACCGCGGCCGTCTTCGTCTTCTCGTCGGTGATCATGTACGACGCGTGCGACAGGCATGCGAGGTAATACTGCTGGATCTTCATGGCGATGCCTCCGGTGATGATGTGGGAACAAGGAGCCGGCTCGTCATTTGCCGACGACGGCGGGGAAGCCCGCCTTCACGAGCTGCGGGTAGCCGGGCTTCAATGCCCGCACGTCGTAGCCGAGCGGCTTGAGCATCGCGGCGGCTTCCATGCAGCGGCCGCCGGCGAGGCAGTAGCAGTAGATGACCTTCTCCTTGGGCAGGATCTTCGCGAGTTCCTGCGGGGGCACGCCGCGCTCGAGCACGCTCAACGGAAGCAGGCCGGCCCCGGCCAGATGCCCCTGCTGCCACTCATCCTGCTCGCGTACGTCGATGATCACGGCCTTCTGCTGGGCAACGGCCTGCTTTACGACGTCGAGCGAGTCCTTCGTGTGCTCGGCGACCGCAGTGCCGGACGCCGCTCCGAGCACGAGTCCGAGCAGGATGGCGCGGGAGCAGGTCGTGGCCGTGCGGCAGGCCCCACCCGACACCTGGTTCCACGGCATCCGGGCGATCAGCATCGCCATGCCGCAGGTGTCGGTGATCCCGGCGAACACGAGGCCGCAGCCCACGAAGCCGGCGAGGCCCGCACCGATCGCCTGCCAGTTCACCGGCGCTTCGGGCCCGAAGCCAGCCAGTGCCGCCCCGATGGCGACGAGCGCGCCGGCGGCGATCCGCACCTGCCGCTCGAGCGACATCACCTTGCGGCCGCGGACGACCGGTACCCCGGCGGCCTCGCAGGCGGCCGTGCCTCCCTCGACGCTGACCACGTCCTTGAGGCCCGCGGCGATGAGCTTCTCACAGGCTTTCTGGCTGCGGGTACCCGACTTGCAGACGAAGTAGACGGGCCCGTCACCGGCGAGGGACGTCACGGCCTGCTTCTCGAGACGGTCGAGCGGAATGTTGTGGGCGAAATCGACGTGCACCTCGCCGAACTCGGCGGGCGTGCGGACATCGATGAGTGTCACCTTCTCGCCCTTGCGGCGCAGGTCGGCGAGCGTGGCGGGAGAAATCGTGGTCACCATGGAACTGTCCTCCAAGGGGCGGAAACGGAAACAATGTATCGACGTATCGTGAGTGTTCGATATGTTGTGGGTGCACAAGCCGCGGAATCGTAGGCGGGAAACGTCTACGCGGAAACCCCGGTTCGCGGTGACTTCGGGCCACCAAACCGGGCCTCGATGCAGGACATGATGCTGGCGAGATGGGGCTCGGCGATCGTGTAGTAGACACACCGCCCCTCCTTCTCCACGTCGAGAAAGCCGCACCGCTGCATCAGCCGCAGGTGCTCGGAGGCCATGTGGCTCGGGATCTCGCAGGCCTCGGCCAATTCCCCCACCGTGTAGCGGCCGCCGAGCAGCATCTGCACGATGCGGAGCCGGTGGGGGTGGGCGAGCGTCTTCAGGCATTCGGCCGCCTGCCCCAGGCTCTCGAGGCTCGTGAGCTTTGGGGGGCGGGCGGGTTTGCGTTTCGTGTCGACCATGACCACGGCTCTGACGGTGGAGGGGCGGGAGCCTGAACTCGCGTCGGGACTCCCGACGCCCGACAATCATATCGGAACATTCCGATATGTCAATGAGTTTTTTTGGCGGGGCCGAAAGATGGATAGAAATATCGCGAGAAGTCGATATATACTGGAGACATCCCCACGGAGCACCGACAGCCATGCCCGACCACCATCGCATCCTCATTCTCGGGGGCGGCACCGCCGGGATCACCGTGGCCGCCCGACTGCGGCGGGCCGCCGCCCGACTCGACATCGGGATCGTCGAGCCGTCCGAGAGCCACTTCTACCAGCCACTCTGGACGCTCGTGGGGGCCGGCGTCTTCCCGCCGGAGGCCAGCCGCCGCCGGGAGGCCGATTTCATCCCCGCCGGTGTCGACTGGATCCGTGACCGCGTGACCGACATCCTGCCCGACCAGAAAGCGGTCGCCACGGCCTCAGGCCGACGGCTCACCTACGACTGGCTCATCGTCGCCCTGGGCATCCAGATCGACTGGACGGCGATCCCGGGCCTCGCCGAGGGCATCGGCACCCGCGGCATCTGCAGCAACTACTCCTTCGAGCACGTTACCTACACCTGGGAGACGATCCGCGGCTTCACGGGAGGCACCGCCCTCTTCACCGTGCCCAACACGGCCGTGAAGTGCGGCGGAGCGCCCCAGAAGATCATGTATCTCGCCGACGACGCCTTTCGACGCCAGGGGGTGCGCGATCGCACGCAGATCGTGTTCGCCTCCCCGGCCAAGGCGATCTTTGCGGTGGAGAAGTATCGCAAGACACTCGAGCAGGTCGTGGCCCGCAAGGGTATCGACGCCCGCTTCCGCCAGAACCTTGTCGAGTTGCGACCCGACGCCCACGAGGCGGTCTTCGAGCATCTCGATACCCACGAGCGGAGCGTCGTCCCCTACGACATGATCCATGTAACGCCGCCGATGAGCGCCCCCGACGTGATCAAGCGCGGCCCGCTCGCCAACGAGCAGGGCTGGTGCGCGGCCGACAAGCTCACGCTGCGGCACCCGAGATATCCCGACGTGTTCGCCCTGGGCGACGCGGCGGGCCTGCCCACCTCGAAAACCGGCGCCGCGATCCGCAAGCAGGCGCCGGTGCTCGTGCACAACCTGCTCGCTGCAATGAACGGGGCGCCGTGTGATGCGACCTATGACGGGTATACATCGTGCCCGGTGGTGACGGGCTATGGCCGGATGGTGCTCGCGGAGTTCGACTACGACAACAAGCCGAAGGAGTCGTTCCCCATCGACCAGTCGAAGGAGCGCTACAGCATGTGGCTTCTAAAAACACAGGTGCTGCCGCGGCTCTACTGGCACGGCATGCTCCGCGGGAGGGTCTGAGACTGTCAGCCGTGCGTTGCACAGTCACGGCGAAACAGCCCGTAGACATAGGGCCGCGGGTCGCCAGCCGGAATCACGAACGTAAAGTCCTCCGCGCACACGAGTGTGAATTCTCCCCCGAGGCGTGCGGTCATCTCGTCGATAGAGTAGCGATGCACTTCGAGACCCGCGCATTTCGATGCCCCACATGTGGCAAACTCCGCCAGCAGGACGTGACCGCCAGGCCGAAGCACGAACCGCAGATTCTGAAAGTACCCATCTATCTCATCTTCTTTGTGGCGGCCAAGATTGGGCATGACGGGCTCCAGAGGGGCAGCACACCGACGAAAGGGCCTGCAGCGAATCAGCACCCCGCGCGGACCGCAGCCACTCGGCCGAATGCTTTCCTTGCCGGCAACTGGCGGAGATGATGGGCGGATTCCGGCGACGGCATTTTGGCCACCCGCCGTTCATCCCCGAGGAGCCTCGCATGCTCGTCCGATCCTGTCGTGCCGTCGTTTCGGCGGTCGCCGTTCTCGCTCTCGCTTCAGCGACCGCCGCCGAGCCGGCCGAGCGGATCATCCGCGGTGGCAGCATCGTCACGGTGGATTCCGCGCGGCCTGCCGCCGAGGCGATCGCGATCCGTGGGGGCACGATCGTGGCGGTGGGCAGCGACGCCGACGTGATGCCGTTGAAGGGGCCGGCCACCCAGGTGACCGACCTCGCCGGCCGCACGCTCGTGCCCGGCTTCATCGACGGCCACAGCCACTTCTTCACCTGCGGCGAGGTGCAGGTGCAGGCCCTGTGCGCCTCCCCCCCGGCCGGCACGTGCACGAACGTCGCCGACGTGATCGCGAAGCTGAAGCAGGTGCAGGAGCGGCAGAAGATCGGCCCTGGGAAATTCGTGCTTGGGTTCGGCTACGACCCCGAGCTGCTCGCCGAGAAGCGGGCGCCGACGAAGCAGGAGCTCGACGCCGCGTTTCCCGACAACCCCGTGATCCTCGTGCACGTGTCGGGGCACGGGGCCATGCTCAACAGCAAGGCGCTCGCCTTCTATGACATCACCGCCGCAACGCCCACGCCCGTCGGCGGCGTGATCGGCCGTGAAGCCGGCTCGCAGGAGCCCGACGGCCTCCTCTTCGAGACGGCATTCCTCCCGATCTTCGCCAAGGTGCCGGGGCCGAACGACGACGAGTTGCTCCGGCTCATCACGACCGGCCAGGAGCTCTATCTCCGCGAAGGCATCACGACGGCCCAGGAAGGGGCCACGATGAAGCACCAGCTCGATCTCCTGCGGATCATGGCCGACCGCGGCCTCCTGAAGCTCGACGTGATCTCGCTTCCGTTCATCACCGAACTCGACAAGGTGTTCGCAGACGGCGCACCCCGGGCCGAGAAGTCCTACACGAACCGGCTACGGATCGGCGGCGTGAAGATCGTGATGGACGGCTCGCCACAGGGGCGCACGGCCGCGTTTACCACGCCCTACCTCACTGACGGACCGGCAGGCCAGAAGGACTGGAAGGGGGAGCTGACGTTCCCACAGCCGATGCTCAACGAGATGGTGAAGAAGGTCTACGATGGCGGCGCGCCCCTCTTCGTCCACTGCAATGGCGATGCGGCGATCGACGCCCTTCTCGAGGCTCATCGGTTCGCCGCCGGCGACGATCCGGCCAGGCCGCGGGGCACGGTGGGCGTGCACTCGCAGTTCATCCGGCCCGATCAGCTCCAGAAGTACGCCGCCTGGAAGATCACGCCGTCGTTCTTCACGCTGCACTGCTTCTATTTCGGCGACACCCACGTGGCGAATCGCGGCCAGGCCCAGGCCGAGTCGATCAGCCCGCTGAAGTCGGCCCGAGCGCTGGGGCTGCGGCCGAGCAACCACACCGACTTCAACGTCTCACCCCTGAATCAGCTGTTCACGATGCACACGGCGGTGAATCGCACCACGCGGTCGGGCCGCGTGCTCGGGGCGAACGAGCGGGTGACGCCGCTGGAGGCGCTCGAGGCGATCACGATCGACGGGGCGCGGCAATATGGCGAGGAGGCGACGAAGGGCTCGATCGAGGTCGGCAAGCTGGCCGATCTCGTGATCCTCTCGGCCAACCCGCTCACGGTCGATCCCGCCGCGATCCAAGACATCCGCGTCGAGGAAACGATCAAGGACGGCGCTACCGTCTGGCGCCGCTAAAAAAGGTGCCAGCCACCAAATCTGGGTAATCTGGGCAGTCACCCTTTCCTATCTACCCCAGATTTGGTGGCTGGCACCTTTATTTCGATGCTGGGAGTGGCGCGGAGCTTGGCGAGTGCGGTGGGGCTCACGCTGCGGAGGCCACGCAGTGAAAGGGTCACGCCGGTGTGCGTCGCGAGGATCGAGGCGACGCGGTCGGTCAGCGTTTCGACACGGTCGAGGGCGAGCAGCGGGTGCCGCACGATTTCGCGGGCCACGTCCTCGGAGAGCTGTCTGAGTCCATTGAGCGCGAGGCCGCCGGCCCGGTGTGTGGCGAGGATCGCGGCCACCGCAGGCGTGATCGTCGTCACGCCGCTGACAAACAGCCCGGAGAGTCCCTCAATTCCGCGGAAGCCCGGCTGGGCAGCCAGCACGAGTGCCCGCGGCTCGTCGAGACGCGCGAGGCCCGCGATTTCGAGCGGCCCCTGATGCTGCACCAGCGAGTGCAGCCGCGGCACGGGAATGTCGTCGGCTACGCGGATGAAGAGCGAGCCCACGTGGCGGCCGAGGCTCTCGGCCACCATGTCATCCACGGCCAGGCCGCCGACGTGCAGCTCGCCGACGTGCGCCGCCAGATGCCGTGCCTGTCGCGGCGGAAGCTCTTCCAGTTTCGTAAGGCACAGATGCCCCGTGCGGCCGCCGAGCGCTTCGGCCGCGGCAGGCGAGAGCCGCTTCACACCATGCAGGTGCAGCTTGCCGCGGTGTCGCGCGAGGTGAACGGCCACGCGGGCCGGCAGCTGCGCGAGGCCGGCGAGAAACAGGTCGCCCCGATGCTGGGAGAGGGCCGCGGCGGCGAGGGGCGCGAGCCGACGCACGCCGGCGAGAAACAACTCGTTGGCATGCCGGGCCAGCCCGAGGGCGACCTCGGGCTCGAGCCGGGCCAATCGGGCGAACGTCAGTTCGCCCCCGTGCTCACCGAGAGACCGGGCGGCCGCGGGCGACAGCGTGCGCAGCCGGTTGAACGACAGGCCGCCGGCGTGGTGGCGGCCGAGCTCGGCCGCGACGGCGTCGGTGATCGACGTGAGCCCGTCGAGATAAAGATGCCCACGGTGCCGCACGAGCTCGCGGGCCACCGAGAGCGGCAGCCTGCGAAGCCCGTGCAGGTAGAGGTGGGTCTTGTAGTGGCCGATGACGTGGGGCGAGCGGTCCGTCTCGGGATGATCGAGCGACAGCCAGCCCCACGTCGCAGCCGCGATCGAGTCGTGCTCGTCCCAGGCGACACCCCGCTCGTCGGCCACCACCGGCCGCGCGAAGCGGGCCACGAGCTGCCGTGCGCTGGCGGCGTCGAGATGCCGGATCGCACCGGTCTCGTTCCGGAGCGACTGCTCCTCGGTCGATGAACCCATCATGGTGCTCCTTATGCCTGGTGGTGATGACTGGAACGCTCGGTCACGAACGTCGGCCGGGGGCCTCGACGAACCGCCGAGCGACGGCCCCCGGCGGCGGCGTCCAGATCGGCTCGATGCCGACGGGCAGCGGCTCGCACCGCACGAAGATCCGCGGCGGTGGATCCTGGAAGTACAGAAGGAGCGCGGGACAGAGCCAGCCTTCCATCCGCTCGCCCACGACCTCGCCGGCATACCAGTTGCCGCCGGCCGGGTCGGGCCGCAGCCAGTGCAGCTCGGCGTCGTGGCCGTCGAAAGGCCGGTCGGAGAACGACATCGCGAAGCCCCGGTCGGCCTGCGGGATGCCCTTCGCCTCGATGACGCGGGAGATCATTTCCGTCATGCCGAGCACGAAGGCCTCTTCCTTCAGGCCGGTGCGTTCGTCGTCGAACACCCAGCAGTGGCCGTCGAGCAGGTAGGGATGGAGCGTGAGCACACGGGGGGCCTGGTCAGCCATGAGAAACCTCCTCGGGATCCGGTCAGGGACACGTGCAACGCCAGAACAGCGGCACCAAGAATCGGACCCCGCCAGTGGACACGTGGTACACACGTGGTTCTGGAGCGACCCGCCGCAACATTGTTTCGCGAGGGCCGAAGCCCTCACGCACATCCCGCCGACACCGGAGTGCCGGCGGAAGCACCGTTTGCCTTGCAGTGGCTCGGTTGCAGGGCCCGCCGCCGAGGCGAGCCCAGACGCGTCGTAGGGGACGCGTCATTCCTGATGCACCGCCATTTTACCGGGGCGGTCAAGCGCGGCGGCGTAGGCATGTCACGCCGTGACATGCTGCTCGGTTACCGGTCACGGCGTGACCGGGCTACTTTCAGCCGGGCACGTGCACCGGGAAATCGGTGTAGCCCTTGGCACCCGTGGGCGTATACCAGGCGGCCATGTCGGCCGGTGCGGCCAGCGGCCAGCCGTTGCGAAACCGCTCCACCAGATCGGGATTGCTGATGTATGGCCGACCGAAGGCAACGAGGTCGGCCAGGCCCGCGGCCAGCGCCTGCTCGGCCGACTCCCGCGTGTAGCCGCAGTTGCCCATCAGCGGGCCACTGAAGACACGCCGAAACTCGCCAAGTGTCATCGGCTCGCCCAGCTTGTGAAAACCGAACGCCAGGCCGTCCACGACGTGCAGGTAGGCGAGTCCGTAGCGGTCGAGCAGCGTCGCCACGTGCGTGAACTGCTCGCGGAAGTTGGGCGAGCCCATGTCGTTGAACACGCCGTTCGGCGAGACTCGCACGCCCACGCGGTTCGCCGGCCACTCCGCCGCCACCGCCTCGACCACTTCCCGCAGGAACCGCGCCCGCTTCTCGATGCTGCCGCCGTAGTCGTCGGTCCGGAGGTTCGTCTTCGACTGCAGGAACTGGTCGATGAGGTAGCCGTTGGCCGCGTGGATCTCCACGCCGTCGAACCCGGCCGCCCGGGCCCGGGCCGCGGCCCGCCGGTAGTCGGCGACGACGGCCGCGATCTCCCAGGTCTCGAGGGCCCGCGGCGACTCGTAAGGCTTCTTGCCGAGCGGCGTGAGGATGCCATCGCCGTCGATCTTCACGGCCGAGGCCGACACCGGCAGGCTGCCGCCGTGGAAGTCGCTGTGCGAGGCCCGCCCCATGTGCCAGAGCTGGAGGAAGATCCTGCCGCCGGCGGCGTGCACGGCCGACGTCACGCCTTTCCAGCCCTCCTGCATCGCGTCGGTGTAGACGCCGGGCGACTCGAGCCAGCCGTTGGCCTGCTCGGAGATCGTCGTGGCCTCGGCGATGATCAATCCCGCGGAGGCCCGCTGCACGTAATACTCCGCCATCGTGGCATTCGGGATTCGCTCCTTGCCCGCGCGACCCCGCGTGAGCGGCGCCATCACGACGCGATTGGGGAGCGTGAGATCACCGAGGCGAAACGGTTCGAGCAGCATGGATGGTAGTCGTGAGTGGTGAATGGATTCGATGTTCTCGCGGCATCGTAGCAAGCACCGCGAGTGGCGTCAGCGTGAGTAGACCGTCCGCCCCTCCTTGATCGTCTGCACGACCACGATGTCCTTGATCGTGGTCCGCTCCACCTTCAGCGGATTGCGGTCGAGGATCACGAGGTCGGCGAGCTTGCCCGGCTCGAGCGTGCCCTTCGACTGCTCTTCCTTGAGTTGGTAGGCCGCCGTGGCCGTGACGGCACGCAGGGCATCGTAGGGCGGAATCCGTTCGTCGGGCCCCACCACCTTCCCGCTGCCGGAGAGCCGGTTCACGCCGGCATCCACGAGGGCAAGGATCGACGGCACCGGTGAGACCGGCGCGTCGTGCGAGAACGTGAAGGGGAGTCCTGATCGCAGGAACGTTCGCGCGGCCATCGCCCCCGCCGACCGCTCCGGCCCCCAGAGCTTCACCACCGCGTCGCCGCCGGGGATGATCCCGGCCGTGAGAAAGCTCGGGATGGCGCCGCAGGCCCGGATCTTCTCGATCTGGTCGATCCGCAGCCAGGTGGCGTGCACGAACACGGGCCGGTGGTCTCGCATGCCGTGCTTCTTCACCGCCTTGTCGATCGCGGCGAGGGCCTGATCGGCGGCCGCATCGCCGTTCATGTGCATGTGGATCTGGAGTTCAGTGGGCCAGTATTTCTCGAACACGCCATCGAGCACCTCGTCGGGAATCTGTCGGTAGCCGGCGAAGGCGCCGGTCTTGCCGGGCGGGTTCTCCGTGTAGGGCTGCGTGAACCAGGCCGTGTCGAGGCTGCCGTCGAGCCAGAATTTCACGCCGCCGAGCCGCACGCGATTCACGTAGCGGCGATCGAGGTCGGGCCGCGCGGCCCGCAGCTTTTCCACGACCCCGCCGGCCTGCGGGTTGTACTGCGAGGCCACGGAGTAGGCCGCGGCCAGCGTGTCGTCGAGGGCCGAGTCCTTCGCGGCCACATAGAGGTCGATGGGCAGCAGCTTCTCGTCGATCGCATGGAGCACGATGCCGATGTCGTCGTTACCGAGGCCGAGGCCTGCCTCCATGGCCGTGGTCTGGCCGTGGCTCGCCCAGACGTCCGCGGCACCGGTGATGGCCCGCGCGGCGAGTTCGCCGGTGAACGGCGGCCGTTTGCTGCGCACTGCGTTGAGCGCCGTCTCCTCCAACGGTCCCAGCAGCGACTTCCCGTCGGGGCCGCGGGCGAACTGGCCGCCCGTCGGGTCGGGCGTGTCGGCGGTGATGCCCGCCGCCTTGAAGGCCGCCGCATTGGCTGCGCCCAGGTGGCCGGACGAATCGACCACCATCACCGGCCGATCGGCTGACACCTGATCGAGTTCCGCACTCGTGGGTGGCCGCCCCTCTTTCATGCCGCGGGCCTGGTAGCCGAAGCCCACGATCCACCCGTCGGCCGGCGTGCGTTCCGCCTGCTTCCGCATCCGGGCCACGAGATCGGCCACGTCGCCGCAGCCGAAGAGATTCGCGTCGACGAGGTTCTTGCCGAAGTAGACGAAGTGGCCGTGGGTATCGATGAAGCCTGGCAGGAGCGTCTTTCCGTCGAGGTTCACCGCTTTCGTGCCGGGCCCGATGAACGTGCGGGCGTCGGTGAGCGGTCCGGCGAAGACGATCGTGCCGTCCTTCACGGCCAGGCTCTCCACATACTCGGGCACGGGCCCGCGCATCGTGAGGATGTCGCCGCCGGAGTAGATCGCGTCGGCCGTGTCGGCGGCATTGGCCGCGGTGCCTCCAAAAAGCAGCAGCCCGAGAAGCATGAATCGCATGAAAATCTCCAGAAGAAAAAATTTAGCACCGCTGCCAGCGGTCGAGAATCGCGGGCATCTCGGTGAGCACCGGCGAATGGCCGAGGTAGCGCTCGGCCATCTCGCGGCGGCCGCGGGCCAGGAGCATCGCGTACACATGGAGCTCGAAGTGCAGCCGGAGGGCGGCTTCGGCGTCGTGCTCGCCCAGCGCATGAAATACACCCAGCAGCGCCTCGGCGGTGGAGAGCTGCAACGGCCCCGGCTGGTCACGAAGCCAGTAGCGGCTCGGCCCGACGCTCGCCTCCGGGAGCCGCACGCACCGCCCGCGGCCTTCCACGCTGCGGAGCATCTCCCCGGCCTGCCGCCACGTGCCGTCGAGAAGGAGAAGGTGCGGCTGCAAACTGGACGCCGCGTCGCTTGCACCGCGCGGCGCGGGCAGCGGCTCGCCGCCCGGGTGCAGGATCCATAATTCGCAGTCCGGGTCGACAGCATCCGTGGGCAGCCCAGATGCCCCATGGAAGCGGGTCTCGCGCTGATAGACGTGGCAGGCGGCGCCGGTCACGGCCCGGGCGACGAGCCTGCCAGTGCTCGACGGCTTCACGTGCTCGCCGCGGTGGATGAGCACGTGCACCGCGAGGGTGGTCGTCCCCAGCGGCAGCATGCCGCAGGTGCACCACCGCGGCGGCAGGCTGCACGTCGGGCAGCGAACGGCACCGGCACGGACGACGCTGCGTGGCATAGGACGTCAGCCTATCCGGAATTGCCGGTCAGCCGTCCGTCATGAAGACGTCACGCTTGGGAAAGGCCTCGAACGTCGCCGCCGGACGGCCAAAATTCACCGCCAGCACGTCGGCCGGCTGGCCGGCGATCCACTGCGAAAGATCGACGGTCTGATACTCGCCCGCATTGAACACGATCAGGATTCGCGCAGGCTCCGCGCCGATGTTTTCGAGTGAATGGCCGTAGCCCTGCGGGATGTAGCCGACGTCGCCGGCTCCGAGCGTCGCCTCACGATACCGGCCGCGG